>JAAYJH010000110.1 GCA_012523035.1 Fibrobacter sp. | reverse complement strand
GCCATTAGCGGTGGTGGTCGTACCAGTGCCAATGATTATTTAGCGGTGGCCAAACAATTTAATATTGCCGCTGTTTTTCACAAACCTATTGATCGCAAAGCTCTATTAAAAAAAGTTGGTGAACTCACTGTTTAATCTGTTTATTAAAGTATCGCCTCCATGGCTATCTTTAAAATATGAAAATACTTTTAGCTGATTCAAATAAATTTTTTGCACAGTCTATTTTAAACGATTGGAAAACTGATGACTCTACCATAGAGGTGATCACTCAATTGGAAGACTTTATTTTGTCTATTGATCGTTCAAAATTCGACATTGCTTTTTTGAGTGTAGAGTTTTTATTTTATAAAAACATGGACATGATAAGCTACCTCAATGAAAAAAATCCCAATATCGAAATCATTGTTCTATGCGAGGCAAAAAGTTTACCTGCAGCAGAATCAGCTGTTTCAAGAGGGGCTCAAGCTTACCTTTTAAAACCTATATCCATTGAAGTTTTAGAGTCAAAGGTTAAAAAATTAGCCTCTAAATTACGCCAAAAATCTGACTCGCGTCTCATGGAAGACCATTTACTAGACAGTCTTTTGGGTGACACGCCAGAAATGCGTAAAATCTTAAAAACTTTGTACAAAATTGCTCCCACAACCAGTACCATCCTCATTACTGGAGAGTCTGGTTCGGGTAAAGAGTTTTTGGCCAATACCATCCATAGACTAAGCAAAAGATCCGAAGAAGCCTTTGTTCCAGTAAACTCTGGAGCCATTCCAGAAAACATTGTAGAAAGCGAACTTTTTGGAAGTAAAAAAGGAGCTTTTACAGGAGCCGTCGCAGATAAAAAGGGGCTATTTGAAACCGCTTCTAAAGGCACTTTGTTTTTAGATGAAGTCGGAGAACTTTCCCTTGCCACTCAGGTAAAATTACTCCGTTTTTTACAAAATCACGAAATTCGTCGTGTAGGAGAAACAGAAAACAGATATTTAGATGTACGAATTATCGCTGCCACCAACCAAAATCTGCAAAAAGCAATGGAAGAAGGTACTTTTAGAGAAGACTTGTACTACCGCTTGAACACCTTTCACATCCACCTGCCTCCTTTACGAAAGCGAAAAGTAGTGATTCCTAGGATTATTAAATACTTCTCTTTAAAATACAACGAACAACACGGCAAATCTATTCAAAACATAGACCCTGCAGCTCAGATGGCCTTATTTGCTTATGATTATCCAGGCAATATTAGGGAATTAGAAAACATCATAGAACACGCTATTGTACTATCCGAAAACGGCTGGATCCGTTTAGAAGATTTGCCCGAACATGTGAGTCAAGTCCAAACAACTTCTCCAAATAAATTCTTGACGCATCACCAAGACACCAGTATCAAAAGTCTTTCTCAAGAAAGCCCTTCAGAAGAAATCGAATCTCTAAGTCAAATAGAAAAAAAACACATCATTAAAGTTTTAGACCTCATGAAAGGCAATAAAACAGAAACTGCAAACAAACTAGGAATTAGCCGAGCTACCCTATGGAGAAAGCTAAAAGAACACGAAATTGATCTAGATGACTAAGGATCAAAACGGCTCATCAAACTCTTTGTATCAGTCTAAAGGCCTTAAAAAAATGCATGCTTCAATCCAATCTATCATTATCTATGAAAATAAAAAGCTAGAAAAGGAATAAGCTCAAAAAGAAGCATTCTCTTAAACTTTATAAAGTAAAACAGCAGACAAACAACTTTCTTTAGCTTGCCCTACCGCTCTAAAATCTTTATCTTGACTTTGGGACCACTCCAATTTAACTGTCTCGCTCGATGAGTTCAATAAAGAGATGGCATCCTTAGCCAAGGATTCTGGACTAAAGTCACTATAATTAGAGCTCACCATCAAAAAACCACCTTTTTTCAATAAAGAAACACAGATTTCCACATAATTCAAAAGGTCTTTTTTAACACTAAACACATGCTTTTTGTTCCTAGAAAAACTGGGAGGGTCCAAAACAATCCCATCAAAAAGAATGGATTTTTTTTGAGCATAACTCAAATATTCCATAGCATTTCCTTTAAAAAATTCGCCAGGCAACTGCTCTAAATGGTTGATTTGATAATTCTCTTTGGCTTTTTCTAAGATTTTTGAACTGATATCCACATTCACCACTTTTATAGCCCCATTCAAACGAGCCTGCACGGCAAAACTCCCCGTATAAGAGAATAAATTTAAAAGACACTTCGACTTGGATCTAGAGGCAATATCTAAACGAACCGCCCGCATATCCAAAAAAAGACCCGGATTCACAGTATCTAATAAATCAACGACAAACAAAGCCCTTCCTTCTTTTACAATAGTAGAAGAAGCCTCTTTATCTCCAATCTCTACCTCCATCATAGGGTATTCCAAATGCTGTCCAGAAGCGTCCAAGCGATATTTTGCAACCAAAAACACAGGCTTAAAAACTTGTTTGATCGCATGGATTATTTCTTTTTTTTGTGGTAAATACTCCGAAGAAAAAAACTGAAGTTGAAAATGCTGATGGTATTGATCTAAATATACCCCAGAAAGCCCATCCGCAGCACCATTAAAAACCCTATAAGCATTGCTAATAGAAGACAAGGAAAGCATACTTTTATTTTTTGCACTTTCAAAAAGTGAAATAAAAGAAGGACTCATTCTGTTTTTGTCGAAGGGGGTGTTAAAGCTCGGACTTGATCGACAAACTCATCGACCTCTTTGAACTCTCGATACACAGAAGCAAAACGAACATAAGCAACAGGGTCTAGTTTACGAAGCTCTTGCATCACCAAGTTACCGATTTGATCGTATTGCACTTCTAAAGAGTCAGAAAGCATTAAGCTATTTTCGATAGTAGTGGCAATATCATCTATAGTTTGTCTGCTAATAGGTCGTTTTTTACAAGCCATGGTGATACCAGCAAGTAGCTTCTCTCTTTGAAAAGCCTCTCGACTATTGTCTCGTTTCACTACAGTTAAAGGGACAATTTCGATGTATTCATAGGTTGTAAAACGCCTAGAACACTCTAAACATTCTCTACGCCTACGGATAGAAGACCCACTGACTCGGCTATCCACCACTTTATCGCCATCATGTTTACAGTATGGACAAATCATATGCAAAATATACATTATTTAATCACAAAACTAAAACTACACCAAGAAATTTTGCTTTTATTTAAAACGCACTTTTATCTTTGATTTTTCATTAAATCTGCTAAATTATATGAATATTTAAATCCAACTCCTTTATTCCCTGAATTCAAATGAAAAAAATCATAGTCCTCAGTGACACTAAAAACTGGCGTCTTCATGTACCAGACATCCAAATTGTTTCGGCAAAAGACTACTTGACTAATCCTGATTATTCCATTGAAAAAAATTTAAGGGTATTTAATCTTTGCAATGACTACAGTTATCAAAGCAAAGGATATTATGTATCACTTTTAGCAGAAGCCAGAGGACAAAAAGTCATCCCTAGTGTCAAAAGCATTAGAGACTTCAAAGCACCCGCTGTAGTAAAAATAGTGTCCGATGACATAGAAAATTTAATTCAAAAAAAACTAGCTAAACTCACTGGGACTAAATTTGTTTTATCCATTTATTTTGGTCAAAATGTCAGTGCTCAATATTTAGAATTATCTCAAGAATTATACCGTATCTTTCAAGCACCACTTTTAAGGGCCAAGTTCATTTATAAAAACAAATGGTATATTCAAAACATTAGACCCATTAGCATCAGTGAAATCCCAGAAACTCACCTTCCAATGGTTGATTTATTTGCTAAAGAATACTTTAAAAAAAATCGTTACCACTCTAATAAATCTAAAAACTATCTATACGATTTAGCTATTTTGGTCAATCCCACAGAAACAGCCCCTCCTAGCAATGAAAAAGCCCTGCAGCACTTTATTAATGCTGGTGAAAAACTAGGTTTTAGAGTAGAACTTATCCATCAAAAAGACTATCACCGCGTAGGAGAATTTGACGCATTATTTATCAGAGAAACAACCAATGTGAATAAAGCGACCTATAGCTTTGCTAGGCGGGCACAATCAGAAGGGCTGGCTGTTATTGATGACCCAGACAGCATATTAAGGTGTTCCAACAAAGTCTATTTACAAGAATTAATGCATGTCGCCAAAATCCCTAGCCCAAAAACAATTATCACTCATTCTGAAAACAAAAACACTATAGAAAAACAACTCGGTTTCCCTTTAATACTAAAATCTCCGGACTCCAGTTTTTCTCAAGGGGTTGTAAAAGTAAAAAACAAAGAGGAACTAAAAAAAGAACTCAACTTACTCTTTAACAAAAGCGACTTGATCATTGCACAAGAATTTATCCCCACCCCCTTTGATTGGCGTATTGGAGTCTTAGACTCCAAAGTTTTATTCGCTTGTAAATATTATATGGCCAAAGACCACTGGCAAATATACAATTGGAACTCCAAAGAAAAAGCAGAGATTTCAGGTCAATTTGAATCCATACCTATAGAACATGTGCCACATGGGGTGATCAAAACCGCCTTACGCGTATCTGCTTTAATTGGAAATGGTCTGTACGGAGTAGATTTAAAAGAAGTCCATGGAAAAGCCATAGTCATAGAAGTCAATGACAACCCTAATATCGACGCAGGAGTCGAAGACTTGGTTTACAAAAAGAAAATCTATCTCAGTGTGATTCGCTCCCTCAAAAACAGAATAGAAACACGGCTTAAAAACGCCCAATTAAAAATAGAAAAACAAGAATAAAACTCGCCCCAAATCACAAAGTCATATCCTTATATAAAACAGAAAAACTCAAGAACAATTCCACAAAAACTTAAAAATTCAAGTCTGCCTGTTCCAAATTCTAAAAAAGCGAATAAAAAAACCTTTTTATTTTGAAGTCTCACAAACGCCTGGCTTTTTTAAGTTGGAAGTGAGAAGTTAGAAGTTTTTAAAGATGAACGACAATTTCTGGCACGCACTTCGACAAGCTCAATGAAACACTTTTCGGAGAGTTTTACCTCACATTTCAAGCACGCATCCCCGCATTTTTTGGCACGCTTTTCGTATGGATTGCTCCGGCAATGAAGAGGATGGGATATACGAAAATAGTCGAGTTGAACCTGTCGAAGTCTCGATAAAGAAGTGTTTTGTGTGTGTATATGGGGTGTTTTTGAAGAAAAATCTTTATTTTTAGTTGATTGACATTTTTTGTCAAACTTCTTTACTATGTTTTATATATCCTTTTGTTTAGTGGTGGAAAGACCGTGATAGATTAGGGGGATTCTGTCACGGTCTTTTTTATTTTCATTACTTGTGCTCCTATAGTCTAAATTCTTGAAATGCGATCATTTTATTGAAAGACTTTCAGAATAAAAGCCAGGCGTGTGTGAGACTTCGTAAAAAATAGAGTCAAATATCGTAAAACACTTTATAAGGATGTGTTTTGTTTACTATGCTAAAAGGGCTTTATTGAATGTATGAGTGAGTTTATTCTAAAGATTAAAAATAAAAGAAAACTGTATTATTGACTTGAATTCGATAATATCAAAAGGAAATAAGTTTTTTGTGTGTGAATATGAGGTGTTTTTAGAGATTAAAAAAGTTTCTGGCACTCGCTTCGCATGAATTGTCACGAGCAAAGTTCGTAAACAGACTTTATTCCTCGTAATGAAGAGGATAGGAGATTCGAAAATCGTCGATTTGAGTTTGTTGATGCCGATAATGAAGTTTTTTGTGTTTGGATTAGAGCTGTAAATGTAAAATCAAGATGAAGTAAAATATTAGGGTTTTTGTTTTTTTTGCGAAGCTATAGATCTTGGAAAAAGCGATTGAAAAAGAATCTATTGTCATAAATTATACTAGAAATTTTCAATTGTATTCTTTGAGTAGCTTCTATAGTGTAATGAAAGAGTGCCTAAGAGGTGCGAAATACCGTGAGAGCAATTGCGTTTAAATAAAAAAAAACAGCACAAAACATGCTGTTTAAACATTAAAAAAAATATTAAATGTAAAACTAAAATGCGTTGACGACTTTAGCTACTTTTGCTTTGTAGTTAGAAGCTGCATTTTTAGTAAAACCAGCACGACCTTTGGCAGCCGCTTTGTCTAACATACTAAAAAGCCTTGGCATTTCTTGGAGTGCTTCCTCTTTGGTACTGGCAGTACGAATGGTTTTTAAACTAGTGCGAATAGCAGATCGAACGGAACGATTCACTGCATTGGCTTTGGCTTCTTGGCGTAAACTTTTTTTATAAGATTTGTGATTAGGCACCTTAAAATCTCCGGGTGAAAATCTGACTTCAATTTTGTAATACAATTTTAGTTTTTATTCTAAAATTGGTCAAGTGTTTTTATAAGTAAAAGCTAGAATATTCTAGGATACGAATAAAAAACTGCATAAAAGGACCCAAAATAAAAGAAATAGGGCCTGGAATGGGTAAAAACCACTCCCAAAGTACAAAAAGAAGCAAAGGACGAGCCCCATG
>JAAYJH010000109.1 GCA_012523035.1 Fibrobacter sp. | reverse complement strand
GTCCTACTCTATAATAATATATTTTATATTTAGAATTCAAACTTTTTTTTACAATTAAAATTGGATTTTCGTGTTAGCAACTAAAAAAAAGACAAAGTCATGATTATTTTACAAATCATGACTTTTTAAAACTATAGACTCTTTGGATCGTCAAAAAACAAATTTTCAGGTTATTTTGAGAAAATAAAGATAATTTTAATTAAAAATCAGAGATTTCTCCTGTAGTCACAAATTCGCGTACAGCTTGAGTCAAGCGCATTGAACAAAAATTTGGACCGCACATAGAGCAAAACTTCGCTTTTTTGCTTTGATAACTGGGGAGCGTTTCATCGTGAAAAGACATAGCCTTTTCGGGATCCAAAGACAATGCAAATTGATCTTCCCATCTAAAATCAAATCGTGCCCTAGAAAGCATGTTGTCTCTAAATTGAGATGAAAAATGCTTTTTTGCTAAATCTGCAGCATGAGCAGCTAATTTGTAAGTAACTACTCCTTCGCGAACATCGTCACGATTAGGCAAGCCTAAATGCTCTTTGGGTGTGACATAGCAAAGCATAGAAGTGCCGTACCAGCCTATTTGAGCAGCTCCAATGGCAGAGGTAATGTGGTCATAACCTGGTGCTATATCGGTCACTAAAGGGCCCAAAGTATAAAACGGGGCTTGGTGGCATTTTTCTACTTGAAGAGTCACATTTTCTTCTATTTTATCCATAGGCACATGCCCCGGGCCTTCTATAATCACTTGGACTCCATATTCCCAAGCAATTTTGGTGAGCTCTCCCAAAGTATCTAGCTCTGCAAATTGAGCCGCATCATTGGCATCGGCAATAGAGCCCGGGCGTAAACCATCTCCCAGAGAAATGGCTACATCATAAGAGGCTAAAATTTCACAGATTTCTCTAAAATGTGTGTACAAAAAGTTTTCCTTTTTGTGTTTCATGCACCATAAAGCAAGTATTGAACCCCCTCGAGACACAATTCCAGTGGTGCGTTTTTCTGTGAGCGGGATATGAGAAATTAAAAGTCCGGCATGAATAGTAAAATAATCTACTCCCTGCTCTGCTTGTTCAACCAAAGTATCACGATAAACTTCCCAAGACAGATTTTCGACCACACCATTCACTTTTTCTAAAGCTTGATAAATAGGCACTGTCCCTATTGGTACGGGGCTATTTCGAATAATCCACTCACGAGTTTCGTGAATATTTTTACCTGTACTCAAGTCCATCACAGTATCGGCTCCCCAACGCACAGACCAGACCATTTTTTCAACCTCTTCTTCGATGCTAGAGGTGATGGCAGAGTTTCCAATATTAGAATTGATTTTCACTAAAAATGCATTCCCTATAATCATAGGTTCACACTCAGGATGATTGATATTTGCAGGAATAATGGCTCGACCTGCAGCCACTTCTTGCCGTACAAATTCTGCTGTAATAGGCTTTCCAAGCCCTAAATTAAGAGCGTCTAGCTTTTGGTTTTCTCGAATAGCCACATACTCCATCTCATGGGTAATAATCCCTTCTTTTGCATATTGCATTTGAGTGATTTTTTTGCCGGGCTTGGCTTTAAAGGGCTTGTGATAAGCCTCGAATCGCAAGTGTTCTAAATCTTTATTCGCTCGCTGGGCTTTACCATATGCAGAGCTAATATCATCTAACTCTTCGACATCCCCTCGACTCGCAATCCAATCTTCTCTAAATCGTTTCAAACCTTTGCGAACATCAATTTTTGCGTTTGCATCACTATAAGGTCCACTAGTGTCATAAAGAGGGACTTTGGGGTATTCTGGGTCTTCTATAGAGACCTCTCGCATGGCAACCTGTATTTCTGGATACAATTGACCAGGGACATAAATTTTATTAGAGTTTAAAAAAGGCTTATGAAGATGACTCATATTTTACCATCGCTTTTCCTACGGCCCATTACAGGCACAGGTTCTAGGGGTTCCAAATCGATCTCAGCCACAACCATTCGGCTATAGCACCCCCAAGCATCAATATTTCTACATCGAAATACAGTTACTTCGCTTTATAAAATAGAAATTTTTAAGAATAAAACTCTTAAAATCTATGAAATATTAAAATTCAACCATAGCCTTCACTGATTATACATTGACATGCTTTTACAGGGCTTATTTTAATTTATTATTTTGAAATTAAAAGTTTTGTTTCACTTGTATTTTAGAGTCAGCGGAGTCGAATCACCAGGGCATTTATATTATAAACCAAAAGCTCTCGAGCTTTATCTTCGGCTGCCGCTTTTGAACTGAAGCTTCCACCTCGTAACTTATAAAAAGGGGTGTCAAATACAATTTGAATCCCATAACCAGTACTTGCACTAATCTGTGCCTTTCGTCGTTGTGCGGCATCAAAATCAGCCACAGCTTCGAACTGCAGCACATACAAAGCACCGTCTTTTTCATCTTTAACCGCATTCACAGGGATTTGATCTGTAGACTTAAAACTAGACCGAAGCGAAGGATTTAACTTTGGCAGATACTCCTTGCCTTTAAACAGCGAATCTACATCGGTAGGTTTTTGAGCAAAAAGGAGTGCTACACAAAATAATATAAAAAAATGTAATTTAGACATACTTTAATTATAGCTTTTTTTATCGCCCTTTCAGATACAAGGGGGGAAAAACATTAAAAACTTTATTATAAAACTTTTTACAATCTTTAAAATAAAAAAGGTCGGGGATACCGACCTTTGTAGTTTATTTCTTAGATTTTACAGTTTTGCCTCCGCGTCTCACGCCCCACATTTCTGTTTGGTCGTGTTCTGCAATTTTGCCTTTTTTCTGTATAGAGACGAAAGTGTTGATTTTGGCAACATAAGCCCCTGTTCCAACCAAGCGATTTTCAGAAGAAAGCAAATTCCAAGCGGCATAAACATAACTAGGATTTTCCTTACAATTACCTGGAGTGGTTTTATCTTTTGGGTCTCCATTAAAGAAAGCATCATCACAAGCGATTGAAAACTTCGATTTAGCCACAAAAGAGCCTAAGTTAGTGAAATAATAGGTTTCAATATTCAAAACCGCATCTTTTATATTTACAGATTCAAATTCAGCTGAACTTAATATGTTACCCATATCCGTTTTTACAATATGCCCTAGCGTATTTGGATGCTTAGCTTCTACAGAGTCTTTACTATCGTATAGTCCAACAGGAAAGAGCTCCACAATAGTAGAATCTTTCATCTTTTCTTTTGCTTTTTCTGTGTCAGTAGTGGTCATGGTAATTGAAACCACTTCAGAAGAAGCATCTCCTTCGATATTCATCCATGGAGTCGCTACTTTGGCATTGTACGCGGTAGGGTAATTGCCTGCCACATCCGAAATAATACCTGCTTCTTCGAACCTAAAGCGAACATAGTCACCCGCATTGAATATCAAAGAAGCATCGCTATGTTGATACAATAGTCGCAAAGTGTCTTTAGGAGTCGCTAGTGAGGTCCCTGCATTGCTAGAATTCAAATGTACATACCTTTGCTCCGCAGAAATTTCAGTTGCAGACCTTAAATAATAAGTGAATGAAGCCTCCACGAGCTCTTTTAAAGGAGACTCTTGATTCATTAAAACTTTTTCAGAAAGAGTGAGTCGTATTTCTTTAATGCCTTCCCCTTTGTTAGAGACTCTCGCCCCCAAAATCATTGGAGGAATCCTATCTGTAATACTAGTACCAAAAGCACCTTTAGTAGCGTTTCCAAATTTATCTTTAAAGGTGGCCCAAGAAGAAATGTCTGTCTTGGAAGAACCAGTCGTTTGAAGTTTTTCTGAAAATTCAATACCGCCAATAGTGAGAACACTATCACATAGATCAGCAACACAATTCACTCCCGCTCTAATTTTCTCTGCTGGGATTAATATTGAATCCAAAACATCTCCTTTGGATTTGCTAAGGTCCCAGCGGACAAAAATAGAGTCTGGTAAAGAATCTTTGTGAAAAGGTCTATCATAGTGAATAACTATAGAGTCTGCAATACCATCCAAATATTCTTGAGCTTCTGAAAAATAAGGTGGGGGGATATGAAGCACATTTTTTGAAACCGCCCCTTTAGCATCAAAAATTTCTGCCAAAATAGGGAATGGAGCAGGGGGCTTCTCAAAATAAAGAGGAGAAAGGGTGGCAAAAATCACCGCAGAAGGGCCCAACAAGTGTAGTGTAGCAGGGGTGAGTATATACTCTTCCAAAGAGCGGAAAGCAAAATCGGCTTCTCCATTCTCGATGTTAATCGTAGAAGGTATGATTTCTAATCTACTAGTGGTTTGAGAACCCAAATTCACCGTAAAGTTACAATCCGTGCAAATCTCCCCCGTTACAGGATTCACTGCCACTAATTTAAGAGAATAAGGAGAACCTACCCAAATAGTGTCTTTTATGGTAGTAATTTGAGTGCGACTTTTATCATCCGGTTCTAAGAAAATCAATTGAGGAGCCGAAAACTCTACAGAAGCCACAGCAGTTCCACTAGAAACTTTAATGTTATAAACATGTTTTGTGGTTTCTAATGCACTCAAAGGCACGGTGACCCACAAAGTATCCACCCCTTCACTAATTGTTCTGGGGAAAGCTGTTGGGGGCAGAGCTGATTCGGAGTCTTCAGTTTCGTAGAAGTTAAGCTCTCCTGGAATTTCTCGACCTTCTTTAATTTGCATCACTTGCAAAGAATACTGTTGGCCATTGGCACCTTCTATATCTAACTCTAAATCACCCACACCTGGGTCGGCTATACTAGAAATATAAATTGGAATACGAGTCCCTGCCATGGCAGCTCCAACATACTTCCATACACTCGATTTGTTTTCTGGATCCACTGCATCTCTCGAAACAATATCCAAAGAGCCAGAAATTCTAAAGGTCACCTCTACGCTCTTGCCTTCTACCATCATCACCAATTTGTATTGTCCTGGAGACAATCCTACCAAACGATCTTTATTGATTTTTGGAGTGTGACGAGTGGTCAAGTCAATGCCACCAAAATAAACACCTGGCTCAGCTAAATCTGCCACAGTACCTCCTGACACCTCGTCTCCATTACGGCGAAGGATTTTATAATGGATAGGGAGTCCCCTCTTGATAATTTCCTCTCCACAGTAAGTTTTGCTCTCACCTGTCCCACCAAGAGCCGCCTCACAAGAACCACCTCCAGTTTCGTTCCAACAAAGCTCGTAGTCGGTCTCTGAACCCGCTCTACTTGGGTTATAAGACAAGCCTGTTTTTTGCTGGATATACATATTGGTTTTGATACGGATATTACTCATGGTGGTTCGACGGTCACAAAAGAAGATATCAATAGGGTATTCTTCTCCAACCACTAAAGGTTCCCCATTCCTATCGGTGATAAGATCTAAATTCACATAACCTGGTGCTGCAAGGTGAGTTCCACCCAAGTCCACAGCGAGTTTACCACCAATAAAGACCCAAATATCATCGTCTCCACGGAAACTAAAACGAAGGCCTGGTTTGTGTTTAAACTTGGCATGAGACTCAAAACAAAACTGCTGGTTTCGAAGGCCTTTCCAACGCGGTTCACCATCAGTTTTTTGAGATGGAATTTCTGAGTCAGCAACATAGCGAGGCCAGCCGTTAGGAGCTTGATCACTACAAGACCATCCCCACCCCACATCAGTACCAAATCGAGTCGTCAAAAGAGAATTCCAATCATCTCCATCTCCAAACAAGCCACTACAATTTGCTCCACCTGTCCAACCTGGACCATTGCACAAGACATCGATAGCAGGCACGCCTTCTAGTGGATCTATAGCTCTCAAAGGAGGGCACACAAAAATAGCCCCTTCTGCAGCTCTTTTTGTCCTTGCCGCAGGCACAGCTGGGCTTGGATTTCCTGCCAAACTAAAGATATCGGCATCTGATTTTATTTCTGCTGGGTAAAATCCTCCTGGAACGCTCACCCCTGCACTTATATAATAATCAGAATCAAACTCCCACTTGCCATCATCAGAGCGTTGGAAAGGCAAATTATAACAAGACATCTCATTCACACCAGGAGTTTCATTAAAGAGCTGATTAAACAATGCCGGAGTATGAAAACAAGTAGTCCCCACTCCTGTAGTTAAAACAGGTTTATTGTCTGGCCCAAGTATAGGCTCTACAATGCCTGGAGTCACACCAATACAAGCATTCACAGCCGCTACAGCCTGAGCCTGAGGGATCCCTTGAGCTCCTATTTGACACCCCTCACCACCTTGACTCCAACAAGAAAATGCTGGGTGCAAAGAAGCATCGGTATCGTATATAATGGCAGCCAAGCTATAAGAACAAACTCCAGAAATTCCTGGGTCAATAGTCGCCCAGCCTTTTTCTGCTTCTAGCTCTGTCCAACCATCTGCATTGTCATCGGTCACAAAATAAAGATTATTAGAGCCGTACAAGTCATAATATAAAGCTAAAGGGATAGGGTCTGCCACACCATCTTCATCCCAAAGGCCATTGACACCAATAGCTTCTTCTTTTAATACATCACCTTGACGATACACTAGCACATTATCAGTGGGACTCGTGTCAAAAAAGACATGGTAATACCAACCACATAAATCAGCACTGGCAATCATAGGGGTGCCAGTCACTCCACCATCTAGACTGATCATAGGGACATCAGACATCCACTCTTCATCATCTGGGATCAACACATAAAAATACTTGGCATTGGGTGGCTCTGTACTGAACACAGTAAGAGAAGGTGAAACCGGGTTTGCAGAAATATATAAATCAGAACCTGTTCCAAAATTCGCACAAGTAAATTCTTGAGCTTTTGTAGGAGCCTGACCATCGAAATTGTACTGAGTTCTAGAAACCCATGTCCCGGGATAAGAACTCCCTTTGCTCAAAGAAAAAGACTCAGAGTGCGTCGCCCCCACAGACCCTGTAGGGATTTCACACCAGCCAGTGGGCTTACAATAATCAGTCACATTAGCAAATGTACCATCTATTAGCATGAACACTGTAGCCCAAGAATCTGGTTTTTGAAAATGAACCGTGCCCACACACTTCATAGCATGTGCTCCCCCCATTCCCATCAGGAGGAATACCAAAGCCCAAACAACTTGCTTTGTAGATATTAGTTTTTGTTTCATAATCTCTCTTTTCATATTTTCTCCAAACCCAATATAAAATAACACCGTCCATTCAAAACGGATGTCACCATAATCTAAGTCAAATCTATTCTAATATAATCAAAAAAGCTAGCTTTTTTATTCGTAAATTATTTTTATCATTTAAAAGTGAGAGAAATCTCAATTTTTTGCAACAACATGCATTATTTAAGCAGAGGTGTTTCACTGAATTTTCACTCCATATCCCCAATCGAAGCATTTTTTATCTACGGAAACACTAAAAATCTGTGCTTATAAAACCTTTCACTAAACTCCTATTTTAGATATTCTAAAACAATCTCCACTAATTTTTGTCCATATTTTGAATCCAGTATCACTCATTTGAACTTGGATTGTTCTAAAAAACTCATAAAAAAGACTTATTTTTCTTTTTAGTCATTTTTATCCTCACAAAAAAAATATCTTTTAAGTATGAATAGCATTGAATTTTCCACTTTTGAGCTTGAGGCTTTTCTAATCGTATTATACCCTCAAGAACACTACGAACAATACCCACTCCATATAGGCACTAATATTATAGGAAGGGGGACCGAAGCCGACATCCGTTTAAATGATCCTTTGATTTCTAGAAAACACTGCGAAATCCAGTGGGATGGCCGCACATTAAAAGTGAAAGACCTTCACAGCACCAACGGCCTCTTTTTGAACGGAGAAGAAATAATAGAAAGCACATTAGACTCTAAATCTAGGCTTCAATTGGGTAAAACAGTGCTCAAAATCAAAATTAAACAGCCCCATGACAGCGATTTTAGCAAAACTCTTTTTGATCAAGAACACTTAGACCCTGTGACTCAAATTTGCAAGCCCGAGTCTTTTAAAGAACGGGCCAAGGGAGAAATTGCTTTTGCCAAACGAAACCGCTTTTTTGTCCACCTTTATCGCATACAAGTAGACTTTTCTATCCCTTCTCTTTTAAAGCCAGAATTTTCCATCGAAGATTTGTTTTTAAAAGAAATCACTCGTTTATTAAAGATAGAAATTCGAGAAGTGGACCTCGTCTCTTATTTTGGCTCTAGAACTTTCATGTGGCTCCACTTGAGTGAAAAACCCGAAAACTCTTTAGAAGTAGCCTCAAAACTTCAAGAAAAACTCAACAAACACATTTTCACCTACAATGATTTTTTGGTGAACACCTCTGCACTCGTGAATTTCAGCTCCAAAAATGGGGCAGAAAACCCCAATATCGACGAACTCTTAAAAGAAGTGCAAAAACACAATATATAAAAACTCTTTTTATTTTTGTATGGGGGAGAAATTTCAGAAGCGCCTAGCCTTGGTCACCACTAGGTAAACTTAAATAAAATAAAAGGCTTTTTGTTTTTCACATATTTTTTAAATTGTGCCCAATGTCAAATAAAAAAACAAGTTTTAACGCTATTGGTTCTGTGAGCATCCCTCGATTGATCCTTCGATTTTCTATTCCATCCATGGTTAGTATGGCTGTAGAATCTCTTTATAATTTTGTAGATCGATTTTTTGTGGCACAAGAAGTAGGCTATTTAGGGATCACAGGCATCACACTTTCTTTTCCGATTTCTTTGTTTGTGATGGCTATGTCTATTTTGATAGGCGTGGGTGGAAACACTTTGTTTTCGATAAAGCTAGGAGAAAAGAAAAACACCCAAGCCTCGTTGATTTTAAACCATTCTTTTTTGATTTTGATATTAATGTCTTTGGTGCTCTTTGTATTGGGACAAATATTTTTGGAACCCTTATTAAAAGCATTTGGAGCCAGTGAAGCCACACTCCCCTACGCAAAAACTTACACGCGTATTTTGCTTTTGGGCTTATTGTTTCAAATGATAAATCCAGGAATGAACAATTTTATTCGTTCCATGGGACACCCCAAAACAGCTATGTTTAGAATGCTCATAGGAGCAGGGCTCAATGTGATTTTTGATTGGATATTTATTGTAAAATTCAAATGGGGAGTCGCCGGTGCGGCTTGGGCCACTATTTTAGCCCAATTCATTGCTTTTTTATTCATCATGTGGTTTTTCTTTAAAAAAGATACTCCTATTCGTATAGAAAAACGCTTAATGAAGCTACGATTTTCTTTTGTGAGGCGAATTTTAATTTTTGGACTTCCCATGAGCATGATGCAAATGTGTAATAGCCTTATGAATATGATTTTGAATAAAAGCCTAGCTCATTATGGAAATGAAAGCATCTATGGTGGAGATTTAGCCATCTCAGCTTTTGGAGTGATCAATAGCATTGCCATGATAGTTTTAATGCCATTGCTTGGTTTTATACAAGGGATACAGCCTATTTTGGGCTATAATTATGGAGCCAAACACTATTCCAGAGTGAAAAGTACTTTGAAATACGCCTTTTCTTTGGTGGTGAGTGCTTTGCTTGTAGCATGGATAGTGATTCAGAGTGCCGCCCCTTATTTGGTGCTCCCTTTTACCAAAGACAACCCCATGTTGCATGAGCTAGCCTCTGAATCTATTCGAGTCTTTATGCTTGGTCTTCCAGCCATTGGAATTGGGATGATTTGTGGGAACTTTTTTCAAGCCACAGGGAAGCCCCTTCGATCCATTGTCCTGAATATGAGCCGTCAAGTGCTGATTTTAATTCCCTTGCTTTTGATTATTCCCAGATATTATGGACTCCGAGGAGTTTTTATGGCCGCTCCCATATCCGATGTGTCGGCGGCTCTTTTGGGCTTATTTTTACTATCCAAAGAGTTAAAAAAAATTCCATCCGAATCCTTTTAACTTTAACTTTGTTTTTTGAATTATAAATTTTTATATTATAAATATGATCGAAAGTCCTAACCATAGTGAAAACAAACGCTTTTGGAAACGAAAAAAAGAAGTGCGTCCTCAAGAAATCCTAAAAGCGGCCACAGAATTATTTGTGGAGCAAGGATTTTCGGCTACAAAAGTGGCTATGGTGGCCAAAAAAGCAGGAGTACAGCCCGGCACTATTTATGTGTATTATGAAAACAAAGAAGCTCTTTTTAAAGCGGTCATCCATGCGGCAATGGACCCCGTGCTTCAATACAGCAATGATTTTTTAAAACAATACACGGGATCTTCTAAAAATCTACTTTTTGAACTGACTCACCAGTGGTGGAAACTCATGGAAAGTGAAGCCTGTGCAGGGATTCCCAAGTTAGTCACTGCAGAATCCAAGAACTTTCCAGATTTAACGCGTTTTTACATGGATCAAGTTTTGGTGCATGCCAAACGCATTGTAGAGGGAGTCTTAGAATATGGAATCCAAAAAAACGACTTTTTTGTAGAAAACTTAGACATAAGTGCAAGGATTATGATGCACTCTTTACACGAGATCACTGTTTATGCTCATTCTTTTGACTCTCTAGCCGATGAAAAGTTAGATATAGAGCTTTATTTAGACCAACTGGCTAGTTTTTTTTATAAAAGCCTGAGTAACCCCCATCCTGTAGACAGGCCACTCAAAGGACCTGAAATTCAAGCCCTAAATACTGAAGAAAACCACCAATAAACACTGTGAATCTCTAAGTATTAATAACTTCTCACTTCCGACTAAAAAAGCCAGGCGTGTGTGAGACTTCACTATTTTTCAAGAGTTTTTATACTGGACACCATTAGTTTTTAGAGCTCCTGATGAGCTCTGGATTTAAAGGGTTGGGCGGTGTCAAAAGCTTTTTTATTTTACAACGATATTGACTAGCTTTTTGGGGACCACAATCACTTTGACAATGGTTTTGCCTTGAGTGAACTCCTGAATGCGTTCGTGAGCAAGGGCCGTTTTTTCTAAGTCTTCTTTTGAAATTTGTGCATCCAATTGCACTTTGGCTCGAAGTTTGCCATTGACCTGAAATACTATTTCTACGGTGTTTTCGACAGTCAAAGAGGCGTCGGCTTCTGGCCATTTGGCATGAGTGATTGAGTTTTGATGACCCAAAATAGCCCATAGTTCTTCGGCTAGATGAGGGGCAAATGGATGCAAGAGTTTGACAAAAACTTCGCAAACTTCTTGGTATCGTTTTTCCGTTTTGATAAGCTCATTGTTGAAAATCATGAGTTGACTGATGGCTGTGTTGAAGGCCATTTTTTCTATGTCATCTGTGACTTTGATGATGCTTTGGTGCATGACTTTTAATAAAGAGGCTGGAGGTGTCTGAGTTTCGTAGTGGACCGGGGTGTCTTCATCACTGGCGATAGCACGCCATACCCTAGCTAAAAAACGGTGCATGCCTTCTAAGCCTTGAGACTGCCATGGTTTCACAGCTTCTAAAGGCCCCATGAACATCTCGTACAATCGAAGGGTGTCGGCTCCGTATTCTTCAATGACATCGTCTGGATTGACTACATTTTTTAGAGACTTGCTCATTTTGGCTATAATTTGCTTTAATTCTATGTCGGTCCCTATTTTAAAGTAGCGTCCGTTTCGTTCTTCGACTTGATCCGAAGGGACTTTAGAGCCAGCCTTATCTTCATATGCATAAGCGAGTATCATGCCTTGGTTGAAGAGTTTTTGAAAAGGTTCAGGGACACTCACATGCCCCAAATCAAATAAAACTTTGTGCCAAAACCGACTGTACAATAAATGAAGCACCGCATGCTCAGCCCCGCCCACATATAAATCGACCGGCATCCAATAGTTTTCTTTTTCTTTGGATACAAACTCAGTGTGATTTTTGGGGTCTATATAACGCAAATAATACCAACAGCTCCCTGCCCATTGTGGCATAGTGTTGGTTTCGCGACGCCCTTTTCGACCATTTTTGTCTGTGACTATCAACCAGTCACCAGCGTTGGCCAAAGGAGATTCTCCACCTTCTCCAGGTTTGAATTCTGCCATTTGAGGTAACTCTAAAGGGAGCTCAGACTCTTCTAGTAGGCTTATTTCTCCGTCTTCCCAATGGATCACAGGAAAGGGTTCTCCCCAATACCTTTGACGGCTAAATAACCAGTCTCTTAATTTGTAATTCACAGTGGCTTTGCCTATTTTTTGCTTTTCTAAATACTGCACAATACTGTGAATGCCTTCTTTTTTGGACATGCCATTCAAAGAGATGATTTCGTTTTGACTGTGGATGTAATTTCCATCTAAAGTCCAACAGGCTTCTCCTTTTAATATCGAGTCACGATGTTCTGGTGCACAAGATTCTCCAGGATCCATAATGCAGACCACTGGCAAATTAAATTTTTGTGCAAACTCGAAATCTCGCTCGTCGTGAGCTGGAACTGCCATAATGGCCCCCGTTCCATAACCAGTCAAGACATAATCCGCAACCCAAATGGGGATTTCTTGTTGAGTCAAAGGGTTCAAAGCGTACAAGCCTGTGAAAACACCCGATTTTTCTTTGGCAAGCTCTGTCCTGTCCATATCACTTTTGAGAGCGGCCATTTTCACATAGTTCGAAACTTTTGTTTTTGTCTCACTAGACACCGTAGAGGTGTCGGCTTGCAAGAGTGTTGCGATTAAATCGTGTTCTGGAGCCACCACCATATAAGTGGCCCCAAATAAAGTGTCTGGACGAGTGGTGTACACTTTAATATTGTAATCTTCAAAAGTAGGAGAGTTTATTTTAAAATCGACCTCGGCTCCATGACTTTTGCCAATCCAGTTCCTTTGCATTTCTTTGATGCCTTCGGGCCAGTCTAAGGAGTCTAAATCTTCTAGCAATCGTTCTGCATAGTGAGGGATACGCATCAGCCATTGCTTTAAGTTTTTTCTTTCTATTTCTTTGGTTCCACATTTTTCATGAGAACCGTCGTTTAAGACCTCTTCATTTGCACATACTATACGGCAATGTTTACACCACCAGACTTGAGCATCTGCATAATAAGCTAATCGTTTAGAGTCTTTGAATTCTCGAATAAAAACTTCACCTTTTTCTTGAATTTCTACTGGTATAGGAAGTTCTTGGATAGGGCGACCTTTTTTTTGAATTGGATCAAACCAAGTATTGTAAAGCTGCATAAATATCCACTGCGTCCATTGATAGTAATTGGGGTCAGTGGTGTTTATCTCTCTATCCCAATCATAAGATAGACCTAAACTTTTGATTTGCTTTCTAAAGGTGTCACAATTTTTTTGAGTAGTGATGCTTGGGTGTGTGCCCGTTTGAATGGCGTATTGTTCTGCGGGTAGTCCAAAAGCATCCCAACCCATGGGGTGTAAAACATTAAAATCTTTGGCTCGTTTGTACCTACATATAATATCGGTAGCCGTATAACCTTCGGGGTGCCCCACATGAAGCCCAGCACCACTAGGATATGGAAACATATCTAAACAATAATACTTAGGTTTAGAGGTGTCTTCACTTGTTTTAAAAGTCTTATTTTGATCCCAAAAAGCTTGCCATTTGGGCTCTATCACCATAGGATTATACTTTGCCATAAAAACTCCAGATACCTGCTATTTTAAAAAAAAAGCAAGTTTTTGCCATTATTTAAAAGCGATTTTTTTGTAAAAAATAGAAAAAACAGAATCTTTTAAGAGCAATTTTGTGAAATTATCCAAAAAAGATGAAAAACAATTGAAATTCAGAGTAAATATAATAAAACTCTTGTTTTATTTATTAATTTCATATTATGAAAAATGTTTTTATTTTTACCACTCTTTTTTTAAGTTTTTTGTTGTCTTACACTTGGGCAGACGACTTTGAATCTTCGGAGCCAGAAAGCGAAGTTGCAGACATAGAAGACGATAACTTTGAAAACGATGCCTTGTATGCAGATGCCTTTGCTCGATACAAGCAACAAAAAGCTTCTACTGATTTTATAGAGACCGAGCGACTCCGCAACTGGACCGACGCTGTGAGCATAGGACTCAAAGCTTCTATTGGAAGCCCCACCTTTTTGGGTGAAAATGCAGAATCTTGGGCTTTTGGTTATTCTTTCAATATCGGAGGACTCATGCGAGTTCGCCTTTCAGACTTGTTTTCTTTGAGTCCAGAGGTCACCTTTGGTTACCGCAAGCTCACTTCAAAACTCGAAGAAAGTGGCTTTGATGTTGAAACAGATCTCACTAATATCACCTTAGATCTCCCTATTTTGTTTCGTTTTGCCTTAGACAATCATTTGGGCTTCTTCTTTTATGCTGGGCCACAACTAAATTTTATTATTAAGAGTTATTCTACTGAAAATAAAATTTTTAAAACCACCCCCTCCCAAGACAACCCCAACCCAGAGCCAATCATAGCAGAAGATAAAAATCCCATTCACAAAGAACCTATAGAAATAGGAGGTGCTTTGGGTTTTGGATACCAATTCAATCGCTGGGTAGGCATAGATTTCAGATGTTTTTATGCTTTGACTAGCTTTGTCAATTCAACCTTTACAGAAGCCGAATACTACCACAACCTCAAAACGCTACATCTACAAATCAGCGGATCTTATTTGTTTTAATCCATTAAAACTGAGATAAAAACCGCTGGTCATTGCCTGTCAAAAGCCCAATTTCTGGAATGGCATGCTTTAACATGGCTATGCGGTCTAGTCCAAAACCAAAGGCAAATCCTGTGTATTTCTCAGGATCTATGCCACAGTTTTTAAACACATTAGGGTCCACAGAACCACAGCCACCTATTTCCATCCAACCAGTCCCCTTGCATCGTCTGCAGCCACTCCCATCACAAAACACACAACTCACATCCATCTCGGCAGAAGGCTCGGTAAAAGGGAAAAAACTAGGTCGAAATCGAGTTTTCACATGAGGCCCAAATAATTTATTCATGAACACTTGTAAAACCCCTTTTAATTGAGCAAAGCTAATGTTTTCATCGACAATCAAGCCCTCACATTGCTGAAACATAGGAGCGTGAGTAGCATCGTTATCCACTCTAAAAACATGCCCAGGTGCAATCATTCTAAAGGGTGGCTGGTGAGTTTCCATATAATGTATTTGTGTGCCAGAAGTGTGGGTCCTGAGCATCACTTTGTCTGCCACATAGAAGGTGTCTTGCATATCTCGACTAGGGTGATCTGGGGGCGTATTCAAAGCCTCAAAGTTATACCAGTCTGTCTCTATATCTCTACCAAAATCCACCTCAAAACCCATTTGAGCAAAAAAATCTATAATTTCTTCACGAACATCATATAGGGGGTGTGTGCTACCAGCACCAATACCATCAGCAGGGAGAGTGTAATCTATAAAGCCAGACTCTAGCTTTTGATTTAATGCCGCTTCTTTTGCTACAGACAAAGCCCTTTCAATTTCGCTGGTCACAAAAGTCTTTAAATCGTTCACTTTTTTCCCAAATAATGGTCGATCGGCATCGGACAAAGTCCCCATTTGCTTTAAAAGCCCTGTGACCAAGCCTTTTTTGCCCAAGTACTTCACTCGAATAGCGTCGATTTCGGTCGATGCATTGAGATCCACCAGTTTCAATTCTGCTTCAAAAGCAGCTTTTAATTCTTGTATATTTTTGCTTATCATGCCTTCAATTTTAGTAATTTTTTAAGGCTTGTTTTGCAAGTGCATTAGAATAGGTCGGTTTTTTCCAAAAGCTTCTTGGTGCATATATAAATTTCCACTGGAGTCATAACTGAACTGATGCCCATACCTTTCTCCATTTAAAAAATGCAAACTGTCCATTAAAAGGCCATTCGCAT
Organism: Fibrobacter sp.; assembly: GCA_012523035.1. GTDB lineage: Bacteria > Fibrobacterota > Fibrobacteria > Fibrobacterales > Fibrobacteraceae > JAAYJH01. The sequence goes on along the minus strand of JAAYJH010000109.1, from coordinate 44,619 downwards.
ACCAATTTCTCCAAAGACCGTGCCTTTTTCCTTCTTTCCAAAAACCCTCACTCGCTAATTTTTGGTCTAAACTATCCATATAGTAAGACCTACTTTCTATAATCTGCCCTTTTTTCCAAACTTCTTCATAACGAAGTTCTCTATTTTCTTTGTAGTAAAACAGACGACCATCTAGTTTAGAATCCACAAAACTAGACTCAGCACACACTAGACCAGGCTTGTCTTTTTCACATAAACCATAAGCCACTCCATTTCCGTTCACAAATTTAGACTCTAAAATTTTATCTCCCTTAGAATCAAACCACTCCCACACAGAGTCCCTTATTCCTGCCTTCCAAAATTCTCTTTTCCAAAGTTTTCCATTAGCTAAAAAAAACTCCACAGCCCCATCTTGTCTTCCTGCTCGGTACCACTGCCTTTGTTGCACAGCTCCATTCGCAAAGTAAACTTCGTGCGTCCCTTCTTTTTTGCCGAAACGACACTGGTATTTCCATTCTAAAGCTCCTTGGGGAGAATAAAAACGATGAAAGCCTTGCTCTTCTTGAAGGTGGCATGAATTTTCTTCTTTTAAAATCCCATTAGGATACCACGACTTCCACAATCCTATGGCTTCTCCTCGATGATAATACTCTACCCAAGCCTGTTTTCTATCATAAAAATACGCCTTCCACTCCCCTTCTTTCAAGTCTTCTTTGTAACGGCCTTTTTTCTCTACTTTTTTATTATCAAAAAATGTTTTCCATTCTCCTTCTTTTTTTCCTTTTTTCATCTTCCCTAAACTGACCACATTACCATACGCGGTCCACCGTTTGACTCTACCATGTGGCTCTCCATTTTTGTAAGGAATCTCAAGTTCTTTAATTCCATTACCATACCATTCATTTCGTTTTAAAACACTTCCATCTGAATAAATCCATAAAGAGGTTTTCTTTTGTCCATTTGCATGCATGGCAATCACTTTTTCTTCTGCTTTTTCTACACAAGAACTCATCCAAAACAAAACACACATCAAAAACAAAAACCGCATGACTCTAAACTAACAAAAAAACAAGTCATAAGTTTAATTTTATTTATTCATTCAAAATCAATTCTAGCTTCAAATAAAATGATTTTTAAACTAAAAGATATTGAAAAACGATGATTTTAGAGTACTTTTTTTTCTACAAAAAGTATATCTTAAACAGTATGCCTTTAGAGAAACAAGCTCCACTTTTGACTATTTTAAAGAACAAAATTAAAACACCTTTAATTTGGGTAGTTATTTCTATCACTTTTGCCTTAACCGCTCTGTTTTACACTTCTCAAAATCAAAATTCTTTTCTTTACAATCGTTATGTTGAAACTTTATCGGACTATAAATTTTTAGAAGCTCGTTTAATGATCAGTCTAGAGAAAATAAAAACAGGAGTTGTCGCAGATTCTAGCACAGCGTCTTCTCAAATCATGTCTATTCGCGAGCTAGTGATCTCCATATCCTCTTCGACGGAACACTTTAGAAACGAGGGCGACTGGATGCCTCCTTATGAAGAGGTACTTTTATTAGAAAAAGAAATGTTCAAAAAAACCACTGCGATGAGGCAATATGTGGCTAAACGAGTCACTTGGTCCAAAAAGCTCTTTGAATTAAAAGACAGCCTCTACGCCCACCCAAGCACAGAAAACACCAAAATTCTTAAAGCTTTGGACTCTGCTCAACACGGTCACTCTCCCACTTTAACATTAGAAACCCCAAATTCTGTACCCTCCATTTTAGAAGCTAGGGCACTTTTAGCAGAAAACATAGATTTAGCCAATTTATGGCATCGATTTGACAACGACAACGCCTTAGTTTACAGTGAAAACTTACTCCAGGCTTTTAAAATGAAGGCCCTCTCAGAAAAAAAACTCCTTTCTAAAATCCCTCAGATTTTTTATTTGCTCTCTATCTTACTTTTATTATCTACATTGTTCTTTGTATTTAAAGACAAATCCAGGTAATAGGAGTTTTTTTTAATTCATGTCAAAAACAAAATACAAACGAATTTCAGCTCTAAACATCGCCATTTTATCCTTTTTTTTAATGGTGTGGCTTTTTAGTTATATGCTTCCAATCCTTCGAAGCTTCACCCCCGAAGAACACCTGTTTTATGGCAATCTAAGCTATATATCCAATGCCAGTCTATTTGGAAACACCAACATTCCATTTTTAGACAGACAATCCTTTAATATAAACAACGACAAAGAAGCTCACTTTAAACTATACCTTTCTGGACTCCAAAAGTCAGAAATGAACACATGGTTTAGGTGGTGGGATTCAAAAACACAAAGTCCCATTCCATTAGAAATTAAAGCCCGTCGCATTCACAAAGACACTTGGATAGTCAAAGGGATCAGCACCTCTGAAGGCAGTCTGGAGACAAAATCTGTCCAAAATTATCATCTCAGGATCAGCTTTTGGGGGCTACTCTTCACAGCGATTCTTTTTGGAATAAGCCTTCGAAGTTTACACTATTCTCTTAAAAAAAATAACCCATCATGATCAAAGCCAAAGGGCCTTTAGTTTATTTAAGGAGTCTAAGCCAAAAAGACAGCCTTCTATTTTTCAACAAAGTTCAAAAATCCACTTTTTTCTTACAAGACACTCTCCCTTGGGTTTTAGACATCCAAAGCATTTCTGATGCTTCTAGATTCATAGAAACTTATTCTTTTCAAGAAGAACTAGACAACGGGGGCTTGTACGGCGTTTTTTCCAACAAAAACCACACATTGTTGGGCGTATTTTACCAACACTGGATACACTGGCAACACCTATCCACCGCTATCGCTTACTGTATTTTTGAGGAGCACACCCAAAAAGGCTACGGCAGCGAGGCTCTTTATTTACTGTGCCAATACCTTTTTCGTCACTTAAAACTAAACAGAATTGAAGCAGACATTGCCGAACACAACCTCCAAAGTTTGGCTTTGGTTCAAAAGTTAAACTTTCAAAAAGAAGGCTATTTTAGAGAATACGCCATGAGTCAATCTAAACTAAGCAACCACTATCGTTACGCCCTGCTCCAAAGGGATTTTTTAGAATGATTTGAAGTTCCAGAAGCGCCTGGCTTTAGCCCCGTTTACATGAGTAACCGAGTTTAAACATATAAAACATCCCTAAACCATAATATTAAGTATTTTATATTTATGAGTCATAGTGAAAACTTGAATTTAAAAGAACCCGATATACTCCAGTACACTAATTACCGGGTATTTTTGCGTGATTACTATGATTTTAAAAAGAAAACTTCCCCTGCCTTTAGCCTTCGTTTTTTTGCCAACAAAGCCGGTTTATCTAGCCACGCTCATCTAAAACTCGCTATTGACGGCAAAAGAAACATCACCAAAAACACAGTCGTCAAATTAATTACTGGTTTACAATTAGACACCAAAAGGGCAGAATATTTTGAATGTTTAGTTTTTTTTAACCAAGCCAAAACAGACAAAGAAAGACAAATATACTACAGCCAACTACTCAAATGTAGTCCCAAGTCCAAACTTTCTTTACTAGAAAAAACACAGTTTAGAATTTTCAAAGAATGGTATCACTCGGTGATTTTAGAAATGCTTTCCCTAAAAGATTTCAAAACTTCTCCTCAGTGGATATCCAAAAAAATAATTGGAAACTTATCTCCTAACGAAATTAAAGAATCTCTGCATTTGTTACAAGACTTGGACTTATTAGTCAAGACTGCTAATGGCTACCGTCCAAAAGAACAATTCTTAACCACCGACGATGAAGTTCAAAACATTTTAGTCAAACAATACCATCAACAAATGCTAAATCTGGCAAAATCCTCTTTAGAGACACTTTCAGCCTCAGAAAGAGACTTTTCTGCCGTGTCTTTTGCCATTAAACGCAAAGATTTCCCCTCTTTAAAAAAACACATCCAATTAATGCGTAAAGAACTATTAGATTTCTCTACAGAAGTCGGAGAAGCTGACGATGTTGTTCAAGTGAACATCCAGCTTTTTCCTTTAACTCGAGGAGTGTAATGAGTTTATATCGTTTTTTTACGGCTAGTTTTATTGGACTATCCATTATTATTATGGCGTGTTCTTCAAAACCAGAAAAACCCTCTGCAGGGATAGAAATAGGCAACCCAAGCATTGCTTTTACTGCTAGTTTTATTTTAGACTACGGATTACAGTCTAATGTGCCTTCTAAAATTCTATCCAAAGCTCCTGCCGACAACGAGATCATGCTCATAGAGGGCTTTCGACTAGATTTAAAAGAAGTTCGTTCTTATTCTAGCTACTATGTTTATGTGGCAATGGACCCTACAGAGGGACTATTATTATGGCCCTATGCCTCTATGCCAGAAAACTCTAAGCTAAGCATTAATTTTGGTAAAGACTTTAAAGATGGCGAGTCTTTTATTTCTGAAGCATATAATAAAATAGATCTTCAAGAAGAGGGTTTGCTCAAAGAAATTGGACTGCGTTTTGAACCCAACACTAGCTCTGAATACGCTATTCATGGAGTTCTCAATATAAATGATCAAAGCCAAGCTTTTGAGTTTTCTCTGTCTGCATTTAAAGGAATTGACTTGCGTTACCATCACCAACAAGCAGAACTTTATAATGACTCTTTAAACTTGCCAGTCACTTTTTATGTGAATCGTTGGATTCAAAAAGTCGATCTTAAAGCCGCAGAAAGCTCTGAAGATGGAATCATTCGTTTTAGCGAGACTCACAATGTGGATCTATGGAATAGTCTAAATGAACGCTTTTTGTCGAGTTTCTCTTGTTTGCGTTGGACTTGGGAACGCCACGATGACACTTTTGTCTCGGACTATGTGCCAGAAGCCTTAAATCAGTTCGATATCATTAACAAAAACTGGGCAGAAAACGGTGACTTTTCAAATGGCCTTGCTCAATGGATTTTGGTGGAACAATACTCTGGAACCGCCACTACAGCCATCATCAAAGAAAAAAACAACGAACAGCAACTCAAAGTGACTGTTAGCAATGGTGGCACACAAAACTACAGTGTGCAATTGATACACGAAGACATTCCTATTTTAGAAAATCGCAAATACAAGTTGATTTTCACAGCATGGTCCAATATAGAAGGGCCTATAGTGGTACGGCTTGGTTCTTATCACTTGCCCTACAACACTCTAGGCTTTCAAGAAAAACCCATCATCACCCAAAGTGGCAAGTCTTTTGAAATAGAATATTTTGGAGCCGAAGACAACACTTTTGCTCGTCTAGAATTTAATTTGGGCGGACAAGAACGACAATTCTGGTTTAAAAACATCCAAGTCTTGCGCGTCGATTGAGCTCAAATAAAACACAAAAGTCTTTCATTTAAAGTCTTTTCTTTCTAGCCACCGCTTTATAAATTATATTTACAATATGACAACGATCCTGAGTAAAAAAGAAAATTTTGTAATCAAAAATATTCGCCCCTCTGTAGAAAACGGGGCATACTGTATCAAACGCGAACCCGGTGACATGGTGCTGGTTCAAGCAGACTTATTTAGGCATAGCCACGAAAAATACCAGGCCGCTATCTTGTACAAGCATAGCAAACAAAAAGACTGGAAAAAAATGCCCATGGAGCATATTATCAATGACCACTGGGAGGCTTCTTTTTTGGTGCAAAGCATTGGATACTATGAATACAAAGTAATAGCATGGACTATAGAACCCCAAGACACTCCCACCGAATCTGAAGTTTTTAAAGTACGGGTGGACCCTAAATACGCTCGTTTTGGGACTTGGTACGAAATGTGGCCAAAAAGTCAAGGCACAGACCCCAACAAGAGTGCCACTTGGAAAGACTGTGAAAACCAACTCGATTATATAGCTGATTTAGGTTTTGATACTATTTATTTGGTCCCCATCCACCCTATCGGAATCACCAATAGAAAAGGGGCAAACAATGCCTTAAAAGCTAAAAAAGGCGAGCCTGGCTCCCCTTATGCTGTCGGAAATCACTTGGGAGGGCATTTTTCGATTGATCCAGAGCTTGGCACCATGAAAGACTTTGAGCATTTTGTAAAAGAATGCAAAAAAAGAGATTTTAGATTGGTCCTAGACATTGCCTTGAATTGCAGCCCCGATCACCCTTATGTAAAAGAACACCCCGAATGGTTTTTTCACGAACCCGACGGTACCATTAAATTTGCAGAAAATCCCCCCAAAAAATACGAAGATATATACCCTTTTGACTATTACAATAAAAACTTCAAAGCTTTGTGGAAAGAAATAAGAGATATTATATTGTTTTGGGCAGACAAAGGTTTCGACATTTTTAGGATTGATAACCCTCACACCAAGCCTTTTCCGTTTTGGGAGTGGTTGATTACAGACATTAAATCCAAAAGACCAGAGCTTGTCTTTTTGGCAGAAGCTTTCACTCGCCCCAAAATCATGCATCACCTTGCTATGCTTGGTTTTGATATGAGCTACACCTATTTTACTTGGCGTAGTGAAAAATGGGAATTCGAAGAGTACCTAAAAGAGCTCACCGCTTCTAATGCCAAAGAATATATGAGAGGTATATTTTTTCCTACCACTCCCGACATTTTCCCTGCTTACTTAGACAAACAAGGCCCACCAGCCTTTAAATTGAGGTATTTTTTAGCAGCTACCCTTTCTAGTCTAGTAGGCATGTACAACGGTTACGAGCTTTGTGAAAACGAGAAGTCTCCTATCAAAGAAGAGCTTTTGGATAGTGAAAAATACCAATACAAGGTCCATCATTGGGAAAAGCCCGGCATCAAAGATTTTATACGAACTCTTAATTTAGCTAGAGCCAACTACCCCGCCCTTCAAGAGTACGACAATTTACATTTTCACTTTTGTGCCAATGACAATCTGATGGTTTATTCTAAACGAGACCCCAATAATACTCTTTTATTTGTAGCCAATATGGATATGCACCACGCCCAAGAAGGGAATGTCTATTTGGATATGCATGCTTTGGGTTTAAAAGAAGATTCCTTTTACTTTTTAAAAGATTTAATCACTAACGAATCTTTTATATGGCGTGGTCCCGAAAACTTTGTTCGGTTAGAGCCAGAAAAAGCCCCTGGGCATCTATTTGTGATTAAAAAGATTTAATTTCTTTATGAATCCCTCTTTTTTCTAGTCGGTTTCGGCTTGTATTGTTTTTACTGAAAACTCTTTTTTTAAAGAATCTGCTTGCATCATAGCGTGATTTTAAGGGTTTTCTTGTGAATCCAAGGGTTCATGGCCTTTATTTCTTTTGTAGATTTAATAAAAAGATAACACATCGAGAATCTTTGTATGGACTGTTTCGACAAGCTCCATACACCTGCATTTTGGCTAAACCTGTTTGTTTTTCTAATGGAATGAATCGCTAGAATTCTAGTCTAACAGAATCACACTCAAGTGCTACAGACACTATAAGTTTTTTCAATTGCTTTTGATTTATAAGATTCTAAATGGATTCGCTATATGTCTTTTGGCTTGCAAAAGCACAGGTTTAGATTCTTCTAATTCTAAGCTCTACAAATAGTGTAAAAACATGAAACGCGAAGGGGTGGCGGAGAAGCTAGGTATTCCGTAGTGATCATTATGACTAGCTTCGAAGACAGGGGAAGGCTTTCCCCTTTCTATTCCAAACTGAATGAACTCTCATGTAACTCCACACAACCAGCTTCTGTGGCTGTGATAATATGTTCTTTTATTTTTCGGTAGGCATTGAGAACATCTGTATAAGTGGTGGTGACCAAAGGATCGTAAAGGGCCTCGGACAAGTGACTCCAGTGCATGCTTCGAAGGTCTCGTACTAAACTAGTGATGTGAGAGCCATGCTGTCGAATAGAAGAGAGTAAGCTGTCACTTTTGATAGGTTGTTCCAAAAAGACTTGCAACTCTTCTATGAGCTTGGTTGTTTTGTCGTGTAATTCTATAATGCCCGTAAAATGCTCTTTGTCAAAAGAAACTCGTTTTTCTTCCATACGCAAGTGTAGCTTTAATACTTGAGTGGCATAATCCGATGCGGTCTCTATGTCATCGCTCATGCGCATGTGTCGTTCTGCATCGACTGCCACTACCCTAGACGCTCTATTAGATAGTAGTTTTGTTAAGAAATTGGTAAGTTCTTCTTGGGCTAAGTCCAAATGATTTTCGGCATCAAAAATAGCGTCTTGTTTTTTGCTAGCACTTGGGTCTTCTAAATAAACCTTTAAATCGTCCATCATATTTTTTAAGGATTTATTCATGTGCAAAATTTCTCGGTTAGACTGAGATATGGCGACAAAAGGAGAAGCTAACAAGCGATCGTCCAGTTTGGTGGCCACATTTTTCTTTCGTTTCGCTTTTTGTTTGACTAAAGTTTCTAATACGCGTGCAAATACATTGGTGAAAGGCAATAAAACAATCAAATTAATGACATTGAACACCGTGTGAAAAGTGGCAATAGCAAGGGTAGCATGGGGAGCATATTTGAGACCATCTGCGGTCATTTTAATGAGGTCTGGATCAGGGACCTTAAAAGCAATGCTTATAAAAGCAGCGATAAAAGCAATGAAAGGTTTGAATAAGATAACCACCCAAATTGTACCTAAAACATTGAATAATATGTTAAACAACGATGTTCGACGAGCGGCTCTTGAAGTGCCTATAGAGGCTAAAAAGCCAGTCACTGTGGTTCCTATATTGGCCCCAAGAACAATGGCTGCAGAGGTTTCAAAATTAATGAGTCCCTGGTGTGCCATGGCAATGGTCACACCAAGCATGGCCGACGAAGACTGTATAATAGCAGTCAGTACTGTCCCTACTAAGACACATTTTAAAAGACCTTCAAAGGTATTGGCGTTAAATTTGGTTAGAAAAACTAAAAACTCTGGAGATTCAGCCAAAGGAGCCAATGCGGCTTTCATGGCCTCTAAACCCATAAATAATAGTCCCAAACCCAATACTGCATAAGCCGAATACTTGATTTTTTCTTTACTGGTAAAAGAGTAAATCAAGCCAAACACGCCCGCTAACGGGATACCATATTTACCGATATCTAAAGCTAAAACCCACCCCGTGGTGGTAGTACCGACATTGGCACCCATGATCACGCCAATGGCTTGCCTTAAAACCATAAGCTCTGCATTGACAAAACCAATCACCATTACAGAAGTTATAGAACTGGATTGTAATAGAGTGGTGACTAAAATCCCTACAAAGACTCCTAAAAAGCGATTATTAGTGAATATTCCTATTAAATTTTTGAGGGAGGAACCCGCAACAGTTTGTAAACCATCGGATAAAAATTTCATCCCCATTAAAAAAAGGCCTAAGCCCCCAAATAAAAATACAGCTGTATTAAATATTAACACGATTTCCTCGTTTTTTACAAACTTTTATACAAAAAAATGTTTGAGTGGATAAATAATGCCATTTAAATAAAAAAGAGCTATAACCTAGCTCTTGTAACCGGCTCGTTTTGAAAGACTTCGTAAATGGATTTTTAGATTGAATCATATTTACTTCTATAAATTTAGAATTTCTAGGTGCCTTTTCAATGAAAAACAATAGAGTTTTTAAACATTTTCTGCTTTTTCAAAAAAAACGCCTTTTAGGGCTTAAAAATCAAGTTTTTAATTTTATTTTCTATGTTGTTTTTTAAGATTTCTATAGAAAAATCATTCTGAATACACTCTATATGAGGGTGTTCGACTGGTTTTTGATTTTTTTGGAGCTTAATAAGAGAAAGAGCATCGCTTTTAGAAAGCCCTCTCATTTGCAATCTTTGTAAGCGAATTTCCTCTGGAGCCTGCACCACCCATATTGCAGATAATGTTTTCACAAAATCTGGGAGTTTATAAAGCAGAGCTGCTTCTACAAAAGCAATTTTATGTGTGTCTTTTTGTTTTTGAAACCATTTGTTTTGGTGCTCTTCTAAGATAGGATAAACCAAGCTTTCTAAATCTGTGCGGGCTTGAGAGTCTTTGAGTATCAAGGCCTTCATGGCTGGTCTATCGATGCCCTCGGGGAGCAGATAAGATGCACCAAATCGATTGGCTATAGCATTTCTAAGCCCTATATGGCTTGCATACAACTGATGCACCAATAGATCCGCATCTAAAACCGGGTAAGAATTTTCGACCAAAATTCGACCTACCGCACTTTTCCCCGAACCTATAGAACCTGTGATGCCAACTTTTATCATATTTTTAATTTAGAATATTCATGCTTGAAAAAGCTTCCCTTCTTTGTTTTTTATCTTGTTTTTTTAATGCGTACGGCCTTATTGAACTCCAGTTTTTACCCCCTTTTACACTTGAATCCACTAAAACTCACTGCTTTAAAAGAAGCTATTTTAAATATTTTGAAGTCTCACACACGCCTGGTTTAGAGCTATACAGCAAAGCCACGACCTTAATTCTAGCTGTTTTCATAAGAACACATCGCCAAAACTGTTCAAAAGAGAAGTTTAAGTGTTGTCCAATAAACCGAAACATGGGCTTTAAAACTACAGACTAAAAGAAAGCCTTTAAAAGCGTAGGAGCCAAAGGTCAAAGAAAAACTCTAAAGAGTCATAGTTCAAAATAGAGAATAAACCCTTGACTACACTTTGTTTGTTTTGCATATTGTGGATAGAGTTTGAACCGACTCTTTTTAGGAGTTCCAATGGATTTTGAAAGCATTGATAAAAATCGATACGAACGGCAAATGAAACTGCCCTTTATTGAAAAAGATGGGCAAAAAGTGATTTCTAAATTAAGATTTTTAATTTTTGGGGCGGGGGCTTTAGGGTGTTCTTGTGCCGAATACCTCACTAGGGCCGGGGTTCAGTTTTTGAGATTGGTGGATAAAGATGTGGTGGAATGGTCTAACTTGCAAAGACAACATTTATTCAGTGAAGAAGATGCCAAAAACGCTACTCCAAAAGCAATAGCAGCCAAAAATCGATTAGAAAAAATCAACCGTCATGTTCAAATTGAAGCCAAAGTGCTTTTTGTGGATGCTTCTAATATCGAGTCTTTGTTAGACGGCGTAGATGCTGTGATCGATGCGACTGACCGCCTCCAAGAACGCTTTTTATTAAATGATGTGGCAGTGAAACACAAACTGCCTTGGATTTACACCGCTATCCAAAGAGGAACATCGGTTTGGCTGCCCTTAACTTCTACTGATACTGGACCTTGTCTTCGTTGTGCTTTTCCAGAAAAACCAGAAAATGAGGCTCTCAACGGCGGGATTTGGGGGCCAGCAGTTTCGATGAGTGCCGGCATGCAAGTTTCTCAGATGATTCGCTTTTTTATAGATGGACAAATCAAGACTAAAAGCAGTGTACTTAGTCGAATGGACTTGTGGGACAATCATTTGATACAAATCCCTATTGAAAAAGACCCTCATTGCCCCTGTTGTGTTCATAGAAACTTTGAGTTTTTAGAGCCTTCTAAGTAAAAAAGGAGAGGGAGGGATTCGAACCCTCGGTCCCAGTGAAGAGACTACGGTTTTCGAGACCGTCCCAATCGACCACTCTGGCACCTCTCCAATTGCAATCCAAATCTAATAAAATTTTGCACCAAAAGCGATAGAAAATTCATCCCGTCGCTTCTCTTATGCTCTTTAAAATAAAAGAAATAAAACTTTGGCTTGCAGAGCTGAATGGATAATTCCATCTCTTGCTAAGAGAGTTTACTTTTATTGTTGATGCTTAAAAAATGCATTTTAGAGATATTGAAGGGCATAGCAAGCCTTTTTGTTTTAAAAACCAGGCGTGTGTGAGACTTCATTACAAAAATTCTGCTGCATTTGTGTTTTTCTAAATTTTCATGAGTTTTTAAAAATCTTGCTCTTTTTTTATTGAAATTATTTTTCATTTCTTCTTAGTCTTTGGAATCTTTTTTGTTTTTCTATATTTGGATGCTAAAGATTTTTAATTTTTAGTTTTTTTATTGGGGTCTAAGAACTCTTCTGCTTTTGCTGTTTTCTATACCAAAACAAAACTTTGGTTGTGTATATGCGAGTGATAAGACCCAAAGGTACTTATGCCATATACTAATTTTGGTGACTTAGGTTTATCTAAGCCCATCCTCGAAGCAGTTGTTAAAGCTGGCTATGAGCAAGCTTCTGCTATTCAAGCGAAAGCTATCCCCATTTTACTCGAAGGTAAAAACTTACTTGGAACCGCACAAACTGGTACAGGGAAAACCGCTGCTTTTTCTTTGCCTTTGCTTTCTAAAATAGATTTTTCTTCTAAATCTTCTACTGCAATGCTTGTGCTTACCCCCACTCGAGAACTCGCTATTCAAGTGGCAGAAGCTATACGCTCTTATGCCCAGTTTCTAGAGAACGCTAGTGTGCTCGCTGTTTATGGTGGCCAAGATATTTCTATTCAACTCAGAGCCCTCAAAAGAGATGCGGCTATTGTGGTGGCCACCCCAGGGCGTTTGATAGATCATATCAATAGGGGTTCTATTCGACTTTCCAAAGTCCAAGCGATTGTTTTAGATGAAGCCGATGAAATGTTGGATATGGGCTTTATGGAAGATGTGGAAACCATTTTAAAAGCAATTCCTGACTCTGCCCAACGAGCTTTGTTTAGTGCTACCATGCCCACTTCTGTGAAAAAAATAATTAAAAATTATTTGGGTGCATTCGAAGAAGCTTGCATAGAAAATAAAACCACCACTGTCGAAAATATTAGCCAAAGATTTTTAAGCATTAAACCAACTCACAAATTAGAGGCACTTTGTCGAGTTTTAGAGGCAGAAGTTTTTGATGGTGTGCTTATTTTTGTGCGAACCAAGCAAGCCACTGCAGACCTTTCTGAGCGTTTGGAGTCTCGTGGATTCAGTGTAGCCCCCTTGAGCGGAGATTTGGCCCAGGCTATGCGAGAGCGGACTATCCAGCGACTAAAATCCAAGCACATTGATATTATTGTGGCCACCGATGTGGCAGCTCGTGGTTTAGATGTGGATAGGATCACACATGTTATTAACTACGATATCCCCTACGACACGGAGTCTTATGTGCACCGAATTGGCCGTACGGGGAGAGCAGGCCGCACAGGAAACGCTATTTTATTCATTAGCCCCAGAGAGCAAAGATTGCTCAAAATGATCGAAAAAGCGACTCGTCAAAAAATAAAGTCCATGGATTTACCCAGTATAGAGCAAATCAACCAAAAACGAATCCAAGCTTTTTACGAAGATATAAATCAAAATCTACAAAGCGATCTACAAGATTTTAAAGAGCTTGTCGAAGACTTTTTAAAGCAAAAAGAAACTCCACTTATGGATGTGGCGGCTGCGCTTGCTTTTATGGCCCAACAAAGTAAACCAGTGTTTTTAAAAGAAGAAAAAGCCCTTAAAGTCGAAAAAGATTACAAAAACCTAGAAGCTTTTGGTCTTAATGATAAAAAACGGGGCCCTAGAGAAAAAAGAAATGGGCTAGATGGTGTAGAAGCTGGTTTTGAAAGGTATTATATAGGGGTGGGCAGGTCTCACAAAGTTTCTCCTAGAGATATTGTTGGAGCCATTGCTGGCGAAACCGACATGAGCTCTTCTGTGATTGGGCGTATAAAATTGTTTGATAAGTTTAGTACCGTAGAACTTCCCGAAGGAGTCCCTGAACCTATTTTAAATATTTTGGAGCACATGCGAATTAGAAGTTTTCCTTCTAAATTTCGACTCATGACAGAAGATGGTCCACCACAAAAGTCAAGCTCCAAAGGCAACTTCGCCAAAAGAAGCAAGTCTTTTAAAGACCGCAGTGGTGGTAAACCTTTTAGAAGGACGCGTCGCTTTGGACGACACTAATTCCTAAAGAAAACGCCTTTGACGAAGCACTAGATCGATTAAGACTAGTGCTGCCATGCTCTCTACTATTACAGGGGCCCGAACTCCGACACAAGGGTCATGACGGCCTTTGGCTTTTAATATACCGTTGACTCCACCACGACCGGCTGTTTTTTGTTCTTGACCAATAGTAGAAGTGGGTTTAAAGGGCATGCGACACAAAATGTCTTCTCCATTAGTGATGCCCCCCAGTGTGCCACCAGCATTATTAGTGCGAGTCCTATAGACTCCATTTTCAAAGTAAATTTCGTCGTTGTGCTTGCTACCACGCATTTTAGCAGCTTCGAATCCAAGCCCAATTTCAAAACCTTTGCAAGCAGGTAAAGAAAGCATGGCTTGAGCGAGTAAAGCATCGACTTTTTCAAATACGGGTTCCCCCACAAACTTAGGTGGCCGTCGCACCAATAGTGTGACTAAAGCTCCAACACTGTCGCTATCTGCTTTAGCTTCTTTGATTTTTTCTTCAAAACGAAGACTGGCTTTTGGATCTGGACAACGCACAGGAGAAGCTTCTATGCTTTCGTATGTGACTGTTTCGGGATCGATGTCACTGGGTTCACCCCCCACCGATGTCACCCATGCTAAAATTTCTGTTTGGAATAAATGCTCTAAAATTTGTCGAGCGATGGCCCCCGCAGCCACCCTTGCTGCAGTTTCTCTGGCGGAACTACGACCACCACCATGATAATCTCTAAAGCCATATTTGCCATCGTATGTTAAATCAGCATGCCCCGGGCGATACCATTTGATCATATCGGAGTAATCATGACTCCTTTGGTCTTCATTTGGAATCATTAAAGAAATGGGGGTTCCAGTGGTTTTTCCCTCAAAAACACCCGATAAGATTGAAACTTTGTCGGCCTCTTTTCTAGGGGTCACCATTAAATTTTGGCCGGGTCGCCTGCGATCCAAAGATTTTTGAATCATTTCTTCTGTGAGAGGGATCCCAGAAGGACAGCCATCTATAACTGCACCAATGGCTTTACCATGGGATTCACCCCATGTTGAAACTTTAAAAATTTTTCCGTATATACTTGACATACCTTAAATATAGTTATCCAGTCTCGAGAAAATAACTTTATTTGCATATTTTTAACATTAGCCCCCCAATGTTACTTTTTTTTTACTATATTTTGATGAGTATTAGGGAGGAGAATGCCATGAAAGCATTCCTTTTAATGATTACAATTTTATTTTCTTCTATTACTGTTCTTGCCCAAGAGGTAGAGCAGTTTGCAGGAATTCCCTTTGGAGCTTCCCGTGATCAAGTGATCGAAGAAATTATGCTGCTTGGCTATGACCCATACGACCAAGTGGGCTCTGCCAGTAGGCGAGTCATTATTCCCGTATATATGTTAGCAGAGTTGCCCGTCCAAGTAGATTTTTTATTCAATCAAAACGAAAAATTTTATGCTTTTGAAATTCGTACCGGCCGAGTGGAGTATTCTCGACTGAATAAAGTTTTTGAAGCGGCTGCTTATATGTCCAACCACTTTACACTAAAATACGGTAAAGCGTCAAAAAATCCTTCCTTAACAGAAACTGCAATTAAGCCTAATTTACACAATATATATCAAGAATGGTTTGGGATTAAAACCCTTGATATTTATACTGCCATTATCCAAAAAGACGGTCGTTTCTATACTATTGGTTCTGTCACTCAAAGGAATTTAGCTAAAGAATCTTCTAAAAAAAATCTGAGATCCGAAGCTAAAGTTCCTGTGAGTCCTGCTTTTTAATAGATTGACATTTTTAATATTTCATGAAATTCTTTTTTCTATTTTATTTTATGTGTGTCACTCTTACTTTTTCTAGCAGTATTTCTCCAAAAGATTCACAGTTTATTTCTTTTTCTGGACGATGGCTGGTCGTCGATGAGCAGGCAAAAACAGCGGCACCTGGAGCGGGTTTTCAAGTTTCTTTTAAAGGTTCCAGTATCGAGGTTGAGCTAGAAGGCGAAGCCCGCTGGTATGTGGAAATTGATGGTATAAAATCTTCGCTCTATACTCATAAAAAAGAAAAGCACCTTTTAGCCAAAAACCTAGACTCTAATACGCACACCCTTCGTTTGTTTAAGAAAACAGAAAGTCTAGACTATTTTGTAGCATTACACTCTATCTCTACAAGTCACGATGGTCATTTTATAAAATGGACCTCCAAGTCACCAAGACGCATTGAATTTATAGGAGACTCTTTTACCGTTGGTTATGGTAATGAAGCATTGAGCCCCACCGATGGCGATGTTTTTAGCAAAACAAATACAACTAAAAGCTATGCTTTTTTGCTAGGAGAATCCCTTAAAGCAGATATTCAAATCAATGCTTATAGTGGGAGGGGTTTGGTGCAAAACTATGCAAATCATGATCCAGATTGGAATATTCGCAGTTTGTATATGCATACCTTGCCAAGCCAGGCGCTTCTGAAACTTCATAGCCCATCATGGGATTTTAACTCATGGCACCCCCAAGTGATTGTTATTTTTGTGGGGATCAACGATTTTCAAGGTGATTTTAATCACACCCCCGATTCTACTTTTGATGACGCTTATATAGAACTTTTGGACTTTTTACGGCAACAACACCCTGGTGTTCAATTCTTAGTTTTGAGCACTCGAGTGTACCCCCAAGACCTTTTGACACCTAGAGTGCAAAATGTTCTGAAAATGCAGAAGGCTAAAGGCTTCAAGGACTTGACGCATATGGTGCTTCAAACAGAAAATACGGCTTTGGACGGTCATCCTAATTTATTTT
This sequence comes from Fibrobacter sp., assembly GCA_012523035.1. Lineage (GTDB taxonomy): Bacteria > Fibrobacterota > Fibrobacteria > Fibrobacterales > Fibrobacteraceae > JAAYJH01. The sequence goes on along the minus strand of JAAYJH010000109.1, from coordinate 28,073 downwards.
CGCATCAAAACATCGCCAATCAAATCCGCCCCACGCTAGCTCGCCTCGGAAAGTGGCTTAGTCGGTAATTTTTTTAGACTATTTTGTAAAACTATTCTTTTTTTTGTATATTTTTAAGATATACCATTATAATGTATTAATGAATAAAATAAAGAAAATCAAGCCATGTTGCAAAAATTTTTAGCCTTGTTCAGAATGAACATCTTAATCTTATTGTTGCTGATCGGAACAGTGATGACTGTTTTGATTTATTACAATGGGATGGATAAAATTTACAATGTGAGTCTTGCAGACTATCCTTATGTAATTTCTACATCGGACTCTGTGGATGGTGGTCGTTCCGTGACTCAAATGCAACGCACCGATTCTTCTATTATTTTGGACTACGAACTTAAAGAAGGTTCTCCCTATCCTTATGCCGGCATTCAAATTTATTTGGGAGATGGTAAGTCTAAAGGAATTGATTTTTCTACTTATGACAGTATTTTTTTGTGGGTCAAACCTAGGGGCGAGGGCTCTGTTCGATTATATCTGCGTGGTTTTGATAGTACTATTTCTAAAATAGAAGATCCTGTTTCCCTAAAATTTAACGAACTGGAATATTTTCCACTAGATGAATCGTATCCTGCTGTTTTTGTTCCCGAAGAGTTTCGTGTGGCAGGGTGGTGGGTTGCCCAGCATAATGTGAATGTGCACCGAGCTAGAGTCGATTTGTCTAATATTCCTTTGATAGAAATCCAGACCGGCACCTCTGCTCCGCTTGGATATGGTACTTTAGAAATCAGAGGGATTTCTTTTAAAGGCAAGATTATCTCCGAAGTGAAAATCGCTTCTATTTTGGTGGCTATATGGTTTGTTACATTCTTGATTATCTTGATCATTCGGTTTTTGGAATATAGTCGAGAACATGCCCTTAATAAACGAAAACGAGAAGAACTCGAAAAAAACTTACAGGCTCTTGAAATTGAAAAAAATGATTTTGAAAAATTAAGTAAAGAAGACCCCTTGACTGGATGTTTGAATCGAGCGGGCTTTTCTAGTGTGCTGACCAGAGAGCAAGAACGACGCAATAAACAAGGACTCCCTGTTTCTTTTGTGATTTTGGATATTGATAACTTTAAAGAAATCAATGACACTTATGGACACACTGTTGGAGACGAAGTTTTAGTTAATTTGTCTAAACTGGTGCAAAGTAAAATTAGAAACACCGATGTCTTAGTGAGATGGGGTGGTGAGGAATTTGTCATCCTTTGTGGAAATACTCCTTTGCAAAATGCACAGGTGCTTGCAGAAAAACTTCGAGAGTCTATCGAAAAAACAAAACTGATTGCCGAACGACGCATCACTTGTTCTTTTGGTGTTGCAGAAATGCTCCCTTTTGAAGATGCAAAAGAACTTTTTAATCGAGCTGATAAAGCCCTGTACGCTTCAAAATCCGCAGGTCGAAACCGCGTCACTAGTGCTTCTCTAAAAAGGACTTCTCGATGAGATTGATTTTTATATTAGTGGCCATTATAAGTATTAACCTTTTTTTGGCGGCTTGTTCCAAAAAGGAAATGTTGTTTGTCCCTTTGAAGTTAGATTGGGTGGAATATTCTGGAGATTTAAATCTTATTGATTCTAGTTTAATTGCTATTCACGAGAGTCCTGCGATAGATTCTATAAAAACACAATGTTTTGTTAAAATGACTCAAAATTTATTGAGTGTTAAAACATTACAAAAAGAAGAAGAGGCTTACTTTTCTGTGCAATACTACCCATTTCTTTATAAAAACGAAATCCACATTCATTTTACAGGTGTTCTTGCCAATGAAAATCAATTGGATCTCCACCAAGAATTATTAAAATCTACGAAAGAAAACACTTATTTTTGGACCGCTGTTTGTGACCCTAAATTACAAATTAAAAGTTTTCAATTCACCCACTAATCTTTCTTGCCTGTTGTAATCTTTAACAACAGTTAAAAACTTGTTTCCTCTGATTTTATTAAATAATAGAGTATGTTATGGTAGTGAAGTCTATATTTGATTATACTGATTATCGTGAGTGGTTGCGAGATGCTTTTGAAAATTTTAAAAAGCGTAAAACGGTGGTTTCTTGGCGTTATATGGGGATGAAGCTCAAGGCAGATCCCGGTAATTTATTACGAATATCTCAAGGTAAAATTCACCTTTCTGTCAAAATGATTAAGCCTATGGCGATTTTTTTTGAGCTCAATGAAAAAGAAACCGCTTTTTGGACCGAACTAGTCTATTTTGGAAGGGCTAAAACCGACAAAGAAGCCTTGGATCATTATGAAAAAATGCAAGTGCTAAAAGGAGTTCCCTTAAAACGACTTGAATCTAATGAACTTGAATTTTACCGATGCTGGTATTATAATGCAATCCGCTCTGTCATCGGCATTTCTAAATTTAAAAATAATTATAAAGCTTTGGCAGAAGCTTGTACCCCACCAATCACAGAAAAAGAAGCTAAAGAATCCGTTGCATTGTTGAAGTCCTTAAAAATGATCAAAAAAAACTCCGAGGGTTTTTGGATTGTGAGTGATTCTTTTGTGAGTACTGGAGGGAATTGGCGTTCCGATGCGGTTAAAAACTTTCAAAAAGATACTATCCTTTTGGCTCACGATTCTTTGACCAATCACCCCCCTTCTCTTAGAGATATTAGCACGGTGACCATGACATTTAATATGGATGATATTGGTTTGTTACGAGAAAAAATCAAAGAGTTTAGGACAGACCTTTTGAGACTTTCGCAAGAAGGGACCAATGACTCTGCTGTATTTCAACTGAATGTACAATTGTTTCCACTAGCTATTCTTAAAAATACAGAGGAGAAAAAATGATTTTTCGTATTATTTTACTCTTCTTGCCTATCTTTTTACTTTCATGCAATAAGCCTCATGCAGGTGGCCCAGGGAGTGAAACCACCAACGGGATCACAACACAAGTCTTTGATTCTAAAGGAAAGCCTGCAGCAAAAGCTGGAGTAGCACTTAGAAAATTCAACTATGTACCCAACGCCACATTCAACCCAGAGGTGATTCTTCCCGATTACTATACAGATTCACTTGGTTTTGTAGTGATCGATACCGTCTTAGAAGGAAAATATCGAATTAATATTGAGCAAAATGGAGAGCTTTTGTCTCAAGAGTTTTCTTTTAAAAATAAAGTGGATTTGGGGGAACTCTATTTAGAAAAACCAGGCTCCATTAGCGGGTTTATTAGCCTGCCTAGCCAAAATAAATTCGCTTGGGTGGGTGTTTATGGAACCGATCTGCTAGTACAGACCGATTCTTTAGGAGCCTATACTCTAGATTTACCCTCTTCCAAAGATTCCCTAATACTTTATATCAAAACAGACGATTTTGAGAAAACACTTTATGAAGAAGCTATTTGGATTGAAGCCAACGAACATATAGAATCGTTTAAGGGCGTTTTATTGCAAGACTTTGATTCCACTTCTATAGAGAAATGGTACTTGGGTGGAGATACTTCTATTACCTCTATATTGAGCCCCACAGACTTTGAAAAGGGGATCGTGATGGATAGTCTTAGAAATTCCAATGTCTTTGCCATTACCTATAAAATGAGTCTTAGTTGGTCTTGGGTGATCATAGGGACTAAATTTCAAAATGCCCCTCTTGATTTTTCGCAACTCGATTCTGTGTCTTTTTGGGCAAGAGGAGATGGTCTGGTAAGACTTCAACTTGAAAATTGGAGTTCTGAAAGTGAAAAATATGGGGGAAACTTAAAAAGCTATTCTCCATACCAAACATTAAAAAGTGACGAATGGACTTATATCGTGGTCACTCCATCTGAATTTTGCGAAAGTACAGATGAAAACAATAAATGTGACCCGTGGGAAATCACTCAAAAAACAGTCTCTCAAATACACATTGCCCTAAATGGAGGGACAAAATTTTTTGTCGATGATATTACTCTTTATGGTGTGAAATTCTAAAACTCAAAAAAGAGCCCTAAAAGAACACTTTTAAAAGTTTAGTACTTTGAGTTTCTATAAAATTAAATATCTTTAAACTTATGCAAAATTTAGATTCAGAAGTGGCTTTTGCCTCAAAGTATATCAGTCAAGTTGCAAAATTGGTGGAGGAAAAATTCGAAGAACACCTTCCCCCTTTGCAAGATGCACCACAAAAACTACACGAAGCAATGCGTTATTCAATGTTTGCTGGAGGCAAAAGGCTTAGACCTGTACTTGCCTATGCGTCTTTTGAACTTTTTAATGGCAAAGACGATTCCATTTGGTGCGCTACTAGTGCTCTAGAAATGCTCCACACCTTTTCCTTAATACACGACGACTTGCCTAGCATCGATAATGATGACTTTAGACGCGGCAAAAAAACAGCTCACATTAAGTTTGGAGAGGCTACTGCTATTTTGGCGGGAGACGCTCTTTGTATTTTGGCTTTTGAACTGATAGCCAAGACTGGAAATGTAAAAGTCATTCAAACTTTAGCTAGAGCCCTAGGCACTTATGGTATGATTGGTGGCGAAATTACAGATGTAGAATACGAAGGAAAAGAAGCTAACTTAGAAATCGTAAATTATATCCATTATCACAAAACAGCTGCACTCATTGAAGCTTCTTTGGTGGTAGGAGCTCAGCTAGCAAAAGCTTCTGAACAAGATATTCAAGCGATTCAAGAATTTGGAAAAGCCATTGGCCTTGCGTTTCAAATAGTAGATGATATTTTAGACATTGTTTCTGTGACCGAAGTGCTCGGAAAGGATGCTGGATCCGATGTAGAACGCGGCAAAGCGACTTATCCTGCTGTGATTGGATTAGAAGCTTCTAAAATAAAAGCCAGAGAGCTTTATGATGAGGCTATATCTATCTTAGAAAAAATCCCATACGACACCACTTTATTTAAATCTATTGCCGCTTATATTATTACTAGGGTGAATTAAATGAAATTAGAAAACATTCGATCTCCAAAAGATCTTAAAAACTTATCCATTGATCAGCTCAATGTTTTGGCTGCAGAAATAAGAGACGCGATTATTAGTCAAATTGCAAAACATGGTGGTCATTTAGCCTCTAGTTTAGGTGTGGTAGAGCTTAGCATTGCACTGCACTATGTGTTTAACACACCCGAAGACATTTTGGTTTGGGATGTAGGGCACCAAGCTTATGTGCACAAACTTTTGACCGGTCGTTATGATCAATTTGAGACTTTAAGAAAACAAGGTGGTCTTTCTGGATTTTTAAAAAGAAGCGAAAGCCCTTACGATGCTTTTGGAGCTGGGCATGCCTCCACTTCTATTTCTGCTGCACTAGGCTTTGCTGTTGCCAGAAATCACTTCAAAAAAAAGAACAAAGTGGTGGCAATCATTGGAGATGGCTCTATGACCGGTGGCATGGCTTTTGAAGCCCTGAATAATGCAGGTATCACCAAAGAAAACATGACTATTATCTTGAACGATAATAAAATGAGCATCTCTCCTAATGTGGGTGGCTTTTCAAAATATTTAAATCGAATTATATCCGACCCTGTTTACAACAAAGCCAGACTAGATGTAGATAAACTCCTCAAACGCCTCCCTGGGATTCTAGGCACTAAGTTCAGAGACTTATTAGTAGCCACAGAAAATGCAGCCAAAAGTGCTCTTAAACCTGGACGATTTTTCGAAGATTTGGGGGTTCGCTACTTTGGTCCTATTGATGGACACGATTTAAATGAAGTCATTCAAATTTTAGATCGAGTGAAAGACTTTGAAGGGCCTTGCTTGATTCACTTGCTCTCTGAAAAAGGAAGAGGTTTAGAGCTTGCCGAGCAAAACCCAAGTAAATGGCACGCTTCTGTACCTTTTGACCCTCAAAGCGGCTTGCCTACCAAAAAATGCAGTGAAACTAAAAGTCTAACCACTATTTTTGGTGAAACTCTTTTAGAAATTGTTCGCCACGATGAACGCATACTCTGTATTACAGGTGCCATGGCCAGTGGTTGTGGCTTAGATATAGTAGAAAAAGAGTTCCCAGAACGAGTGATCGATGTGGGTATTGCCGAAGAACATGCAGTGACTTTTGCTGCAGGCCTAGCTTGTGACGGAATTGTTCCTGTTGTAGCTATTTATTCTACCTTTTTACAACGAGCTTACGATCAAATCATACACGATGTAGCCCTCCAAGACCTTCATGTAGTGTTTATCTTGGACAGGGCAGGATTAGTAGGTGCAGATGGTCCTACACATCACGGTTCTTTTGATTTATCTTATTTAAGGACTGTGCCTAAAATGATCATAATGGCTCCTTCTTGCGAAAATGAACTTCGTGATATGCTAAGGGCAGCCATCGATATGCCAGGCCCTGTTGCCGTCCGCTACCCAAGAGCCAACGCTTTGGAATGTGAGCTCAACGACAAGCCTCAAGAAATGCCTATCGGAATTCCTTTAATATTAGAAACAGGATCTGATATATTGCTACTTGGAGTAGGGACCATGCTACAAGAACTTAAAAAAACAGCGGCTATTTTAAGAGAAAATGGAAAAAATCCAAGTTTAGTCGATGCAAGATTTGTAAAGCCTCTCGACGAAACCACTTACAAAGACCTCTTTGACTCTCACTCTATCATCATAACACTAGAAGACAATAGTGTGGTTGGTGGTTACGGATCAGCCATTGCCGAATTTTTAAGTGATAATGCATATCGAAACCATCAGTTGATTCGTTTTGGACTCCCAGATGATTTTGTAGAGCATGGTGAAGTTCCAGATCTATACAAACTCTTAAAAATAGATGGTGAATCTGTCGCACAACAAATTATGGAAATACTATGACCGATGACAACAAAAGTTCAGGCAAAAAAATAGTAACAAGCACATTAAATAGGAAATTCGGCGTCAGTGAAGCTCGAATTCCTAAAAAATTCACTCCCAAAAAAAGATTCGATGAGTCCAGAAACTTTGGCGATAGGAAAAAATTCGACGATTCCAGAAACTTTGGTGATAGGAAAAGATTTGATGAGCCCAGAAGCTTTGGTGAAAGGAAAAAATTCGATGATTCCAGAAGCTTTGGTGATAGGAAAAGATTCGATGAGTCCAGAAACTTTGGCGATAGAAAAAGATTCGACGATTCCAAAAGCTTTGGCGATAGGAAAAGATTCGACGATTCCAAAAGCTTTGGTGATAGGAAAAGATTCGATGACTCCAGAAACTTTGGCGATAGGAAAAAACTCGACGATTCCATAAGCTTTGGTGAAAGGAAAAAATTCGATGATTCCAGAAACTTTGGTGATAGGAAAAGATTCGATGACTCCAGAAACTTTGGCGAAAGGAAAAAATTCGACGATTCCAGAAACTTTGGCGAAAGGAAAAAATTCGACGATTCCAGAAACTTTGGCGATAGGAAAAGATTCGATGCCTCCAGAAACTTTGGCGAAAAGAAAAAATTTGACGAAGATCGAAGCGAACTTTATAGAATAAAACGAAGCACAGAAGACCCCATAGAATTAGAAATAGCAAGCCATCCTGAAACAAATGAAGAAGTCTCAGAAAAACCGGCCACTCCAGCTTGGTTCAAAAGACTTTTATCTTTGAACACAGAAAAAGGGCGTGAAAAAGAATCCAAATTTCTTGCTGAAGGTCAAAATGTGGTCCAAGAAATCATCACTCACCACTTAGACTTGATTGAAAAAATTTATGTGGTCAAAGATTTTAAAGACTCTGTGTTCTTAAATCAAATTCAAAAACTAGGCATAGCGAACGAAGAGCTGTCTGTTGACCTCATGAAACAAGCGGCGACCACAGTCACAAGCCAAGGAGTGATCGCTGTTTGCAGAATGGCCAGTCTAAAACCTGATTACGATAAAGGCCGCAGTGTTTTAACACTTGTGGATGCTATTCAAGACCCTGGTAATTTAGGTGCACTATACAGAACAAGCCTTGGTTTTAACTCTTCTGGGCTCATTCTTGGAAAAGGCACGGTAAGCCCTTTCAACTCCAAAGTCGTTCGTGGATCTTCGGGCACATTTTTAAGGGTTCCTTTTGAATCTGATATCGAATTGTCTGAGCACATTCAATTTTTAAGGCAAAAAGGCTATGTGATCATTGCCACCGATTTACACGCCAAACAAACACTCAGCGATCTTAGCCCACGCAAACTTAAAAAAGTCGCATTTTTAATGGGAAATGAGGGAGCGGGTGCAAAATCCTATTTGATAGAACTGGCCGACGAATCGGTTCGAATCCCAATGAATCATAGTTTAGAATCTTTGAATGTGGCTGTGGCTCACGGGATTTTATCTTATGAAATCATGCAACTGCAAAAGGATTTACAATGAATACGCCATTTTCTGATCGACTAGAATCTCGTATCATCCAAGCCCAAAATCCAATTTGTTTTGGAATGGATCCTGTATTAAATTTAATCCCTATTGAGTCTAGTCCCGAAGAAAAAATCAAAAGATTTTATTTCGATATTCTAGAAGAAATGCTTCGAAGAGGCGTACAACCGGCGGTGATTAAACCCAACAGTGCTTATTACGAATCTCTCAGCATTGAATCTCTAATAGTATTAAAAGAGTTGATTTCTGCATACGAAGCAGAGGGAATGCTCTCAATATTAGACGCCAAACGCGGAGACATCGGGAAATCCAGTGCTGCCTATGCAGAAGCCGCCTTTAATGTCTTTAACGCCAGTGCCGTGACTGTGAGCCCTTGGATGGGCGAAGACTCTGTGGGTCCTTTTTTAAACCATAGTGCTAGCAAAGGAGTCTACACCCTTTTGCGAACCAGCAACAAAGGAGCCGAAGACTTTCAGGACCTAGTCCAACAAAACGATAAAGCCACATTTTTTGCAGTGGCACAAAAACTCATCCAATGGGATAACGGAAACTTAGGAGCTGTGGTTGGAGCCACCAAACCTCAGGAATTAGAAGAAATCACCCGTTTTTTTGTCTCAAAAAATCATGAAATCCCTTTTTTAATTCCAGGCGTATCTATTCCAGGCGTTCCAGGAGGCCAAGGAGGAGACGCTCAAACAGTATTCAAGGCAATCAAAAATGCAGGTTCCAAACGAAACTTCCATGTCTTCAATAGCTCTAGTGGCCTTAGTTTTGCATGGCAAGCCACAGGAAAACCTCAAAACTACGCATCAGCTTGTGTAGATGCCATCGAAAAGCTTTCTAACAGTTTCAATTAAACAATCATGCGTTTCTTAATTCCCATTGCTCTATTTGTCGTATTCATTGCACTTGCGTTTAATCTTTCTAAACCCTTGCCCGACACAGGTTTAAACGAAAGCTTTTTACCCAAAGCCAATGTAGTTCGTTATGTAGCATTGGGCCACGAAGCCACCGCAGCGGGACTCTTTTGGATTAGGGGGCTCATAGACCTTGGAGAAAGCTATTTAACAGGAAAAGAGTATGCTTATTTAGGGCATGTTGGCGAATTATCCACACAGCTAGACAGTCTATTTTACACCCCTTACTATTTTGTTGGAGGCATCACTCCCATCCATGCCACAGACACCAGCGACTACTCTGTCATGAGGCGCGCGCACCGTGTTTATCCAGAAGACTGGCGTCTGGCCCTTTACTTTGCCATTCGACTAGCCAACGGACCCTACAAAAACTACACCGAAGCCGCTCAAATCATGAAGCCCTACTCCAACCACCCCGACACCAGCATCCCCGAATACATCCGTGGCATACACCGAAGCTTTGAAATTGGAGCCATGCAAACCGAAATCGCTCTAACGACTATTTTAGAAGACTGTTTAAAACCAGAGTACCAAGGCTTTAAAAAAAGTTTTTATGCCAAAACCTTTCGTGTTTTAAACTACAGCCCCTTTGACACCACCGCCAACGCCCAAGAAATCAAAGAAATCATCGACGCTGTACTAGACAAAAAAGTCCACCCTCAATACGCCTACGATCGCCTCCTTCGACTCCAAAAACAAAACAAAAAGTCTGACGAAGAATAAAACAGCTAATATCCTTTCATTAAAATCAAAAATTTCACAACACATTAAAAAAACAATCACAAAACTCTTTATTTATATGAAGTTTCAGAAGCGCCTGGCTTTATTCCTTAGATAAACATCATAAAAACATTTCATACACGCCATGATGCAAACGGTTTTTTTATTGACTTTATATAAAACAAAATCTATATTTTTTAAATGCAAAAGATAATAGATTACAAAACTCATTTTTCTAATCGCTCTATATTTTATTTTTTAATATTTATCACTCTTGCATTGTTTAGTTTTTCTGCACTATTAGAAACTCATCCACATAATGATGGCGCTGGTTTTGACGGTCTTTTTTATCGAGATGTAGCCCAAAGCTTTTTATCTACAATTAAAACAGAAGGCTATGATAGTTTTAGAATTCACAGAATATTTCCTTTTTTTGTCTTAAACCTTATTTTTTCATGGTGCTCTATAGAAACCAATAACACCAACTTAATGTATGGCATATATTTCTTTCATTATATAAATCTATTCATACAATTTCTATTTTTCTTTAAAATAGCAAAGTTTTTAAAATGGACTCATTCCACAAAATTGATCTTATTTTCATGTTTGTTTTTTAATTATTTTAACTTAAAAAACAGCCCCTATGAGCCTTTTCAAACCGATGCTTTTGCCATCTCTTTATCTTTTATTTCTTATTACTACATACTTTGTAAAAAAACATTCCTATCTTTGTTTTTTTCTATCCTGGCCTTTATTACCCTTCCATTAACTGCGTTTTTAAACATAATACTTCTATTATTTTCACAACCAAAAAACAAAAACCTAAAAGCTTATTCTGTACCTTTATTTAAGCTGCTTCCTTCCCTTTACTTAGGTGCCGTGTTTTTAATTTTACTATTGATAAAACTTTTTAAAAATGAAAACACTTTAAATATTCTTCTTTTGTCTAACGCGTCTAAATTCTTTTTTATATCGAACGCTTTTCTTACAACTATTTTTTTATATTGTATCATGAAAAAAGCCCAAATAAACAAAATCCCACATTACAAATCCTTTTTCTTTCAGTTTTCTATTAAAAATTTATTTCTCTTTCTCAGTCCATTTATACTCACGAAATTCATCTTATCTTTTTACACCAATTCCAATTATTACTATGATTCCTCTCTATTTTTATCCCTCATTATCTTAAGACCTCTTAAATACCCTTTGATTTTTCTGGTCAATCACATTACTTATTGGGGCATTTTAGCTATACTCGTCATTCTTTTTTTCAATTCATTCTATAAAAACTTTATTCGTATTTCAACAGGGCATTACCTAGTGTTTTTCGTCTTTTTATTTTTTAGTTTAGACAGCGAAAGTCGACACATCCTTTCTTTTTTACCTTTCATTTTCTCTGCTTTGGGCTACACCTTAAATGAACTTAAAATCTCCAAAAAAGCCTTATCCTTTCTCGTTGTTTTTCAAGTCATCTTGTCTCATTTTTATATACCTATAAACAAAGAAGGGACATTAAAAGCAATGCAAGAAGGAGATTTTTTCACCTTTCCCGCCCAATGGTATTTTATGAATTTTGGACCATGGCTTCACACCAAAAGCTACCTCTTCTGGGCTACCATTTCTTTTTTTTCTATAGTTTTCGTTTATTTTTTAATAAAAAAAACGCCTAGATGGCCTAGGCGTTTGGATTGAATGACTTGAATTAGTCTATATCTTCTATACTCTGGTGATATTCTTGCAGAGATTTAATTTCTTCTACATTTACTTTTGCTGCAATAATACCTTCTACAGAATGCAAAGCGGCGGCCAAAGTGGTAATGTAGGGGACTTTGTATTTAATGGCTGCTTGCCTTATCGCAGACTCATCTACTACAGCATCGCGGCGAGCCCAAGGAGTATTGATCACCAAAGAAACTTGATTGTTCAAAATGACATCTAAAACATTAGGGCGTCCTTCTCCGATTTTGGCAATCTCTTCACATGGAACACCATGATTTAGGTAAAAACGAGCAGTACCTTCTGTGGCTATGATTTTAAAACCATTTTCTGCAAAACGCTTGCCCACAGCAATAGCCTCATCTTTAAGAGTTTCTTTGTCGGACAAACTAATCAGCACTGTCCCCGAAGAAGGCAGTGTAGAACTTGCCGCTTCTTGAGACTTGTAAAAAGCCATTGCATGGTTTCCAGACAAGCCCAAAACTTCTCCTGTAGAACGCATTTCAGGACCAAGCACTGGATCCACTTTTGGGAATTTATCAAATGGAAACACCGATTCTTTGGCACCAAAGTGTTTGATTTTTTTATGTTTCAAATTCAAGCTATGGAAATCTTCTCCTAGCATCAAACGAGTAGCCAAGTTAGCCATTTGGGTGTTACACACCTTAGAGACTAATGGAACCGTACGACTAGCCCTAGGGTTTGCCTCTAACACATAGACTTTTCCATTTTCTATGGCGTATTGCATATTCATCAGGCCTTTTACTTGAAGAGCTTTAGCAATTTTTTCGGTATATTTTTGAATTGTCTCTATATGCTCGGGAGCAATAGAAACCGAAGGGATCAAACAAGCTGAATCACCAGAATGCACTCCAGCGAGCTCCACATGCTCCATCACAGAAGGGATAAACACATTTTCTCCATCGGCAAGGGCATCGGCTTCGCACTCTAGGGCATTGCTAAGGAATCGGTCTACCAAAAGGGGACGATCGGGAGTCACGCCCACAGCCTTTGCCACATATTCTCGAAGCATGGTTTCGTCGTATATCACTTCCATACCTCGTCCACCCAATACAAAACTAGGGCGAATCATAATAGGGTATCCAATCCTTGAAACCTCAATTATTGCTTCATCTATAGTAGAGACCATTCCAGATTCTGGCATAGGGATATCCAACTGCTCCATCATTTTACGGAACAAATCCCGGTCTTCGGCGGTATCAATGCTATCGATACTGGTTCCCAAAATGTTCACCCCTTCGGCTGCAAGCTCTCTTGCTATATTCAAAGGAGTTTGTCCACCAAATTGCACAATCACTCCAGCTGGTTTCTCTTTGTTATAAATCTGCAAGACATCTTCTAAGCTCACAGGTTCAAAATAAAGCCTATCACTGGTATCGTAGTCTGTAGAAACCGTTTCTGGATTACAATTCACCATAATGGTCTCGTATCCCATCTCTTTTAAAGACATAGCGGCATGGCAACAACAGTAATCAAATTCAATACCTTGCCCAATTCGGTTAGGACCACCACCTAAAATCATGATTTTTTTAGGGTTGGCACTCACTTCTACCTGATCTTTGGCGTTATAAGTAGAATAATAATAGTATGAATCTTCTTTACCAGAAACAGGGACCGCACACCAGCCCTCTACCACCCCCAAAGCTTCACGGCGTACACGAACTGATTTTTCTGTAATTCCTAAAATTTTAGCAAGGTATTTGTCTCCAAAACCATCTTTTTTAGCTTGGATCAAAAGCTCATCCGAGGGCAATTGATGGGGAGTTTTTAGAATTTCTTCTTCCAAATTGACAAGCTCTTTCATTTGTTCAATAAAATAAGGCTTGATAAAAGTAATCGAGGCAATCTGCTCTACACTGGCTCCTTTTCGAAGAGCTTCGTACATAATAAAATGCCTTTCACTCGATGCCGTTCTAAGCATATCTAATAATTCGTGAAGGGATTTTTGATTGAAATCTTTGGCAAAACCCAAACCATGACGGTCATTTTCTAAGCCTCGAATGGCTTTTTGAAAAGTTTCCTTATAAGTTTTACCTATAGCCATCACCTCGCCCACAGCTTTCATTTGAGTGCCCAACACATCGTCTATCCCTTTGAATTTTTCAAAAGCCCAGCGAGCAAACTTGAGCACAATATAATCACCAGACGGGGTGTATTTTTCAAGACTACCATCTCTCCAGTATGGGATTTGATCCAAAGTAATCCCTGTAGCCAGTTTAGCTGAAATCAAAGCAATAGGAAAACCTGTTGCCTTAGAAGCCAAAGCAGAAGATCTAGAAGTCCTTGGATTGATTTCGATAATAGCAATACGATCGCTCTTAGGGTCATAAGCAAACTGCACATTGGTCCCGCCAATCACTCCCACTTCTTCTACAATTTTAAAGGCTTGATCTATTAATCTTTGCTCCAGCTCTTTACTAATAGTTAAAAAAGGCGCCGCACAAAAAGAGTCACCTGTGTGCACTCCAACCGCATCGATATTTTCGATACAACAAATAGCAATCAACTGGTTTTTAGAATCTCGAACCACTTCGACTTCTAACTCTTCCCATCCCAAAATAGACTCTTCGATCAGGCACTGCCCTGTCATCGAAAGCTCTAAACCACGACTGGCCACCAAACGGAGTTCTTCTACATTATAAACAAGACCTCCTCCTGCTCCACCTAAAGTATAGGCGGGGCGCACCACCACTGGATAATTCAATTCTTCTGCTATAGCTTCGGCTTCTTTCACAGTGTATGCAATATCAGAACGAGCCATATCCACGCCAATTTTTTGCATCGTTTTCTTAAAAATCTCTCGATCTTCGCCTCTTTCGATAGCCTCTAAGTTCACGCCTATTACTTTCACCGCATATTTTTCTAGAATCCCTGCTTTATTCAATTCTATAGCCAAGTTCAAGCCGGTTTGTCCGCCAAGATTTGGCAATAAAGCATCGGGCCTTTCTTTTGCAATAATCTCTTCGAGCCGTTGGATATTTAAGGGCTCAATATAAGTTGCATCGGCCATCACAGGATCTGTCATAATCGTAGCTGGGTTTGAATTGACCAACACAATTTCATAACCTTGTTCTCTCAAAGCCTTACAAGCTTGAGTTCCAGAATAGTCAAACTCACAAGCTTGACCAATCACAATGGGGCCAGAACCAATAATCAAAACTTTGTCGATGCCTTCTTGTTTCATTTTTATCTCCGATATATAAATCCAAATTTCAGCAAATATAAAATCTTTTCAAAAAAAAACACCGCTTCAAGCGGTGTTCCATAAGATTAAACGATTTTTACCATTCCACGCATTTTAGAGCGTAGCCATGAGCCAATTTCTTCTACTGGATGGTTTCTAATTTCTGCATTCACAGCGATCAACTTTGCATTGTCCACGCTTGTAGATTTAGACTCACCATACACAGCTCCTATATCTTCTTTAGTAATAGTAGTCATAAAATCTTTTAGCAAAGGCACACAATCGTGAGCAAAGAGGTAGCAACCATATTCTGCAGTATCGCTAATCACTCGATTCATCTCATAGAGTTTTTTACGAGCTATTAAGTTTGCAATCAAAGGAGTCTCGTGCAAAGACTCATAATAAGCACTCATGGGTTTAATCCCCACAGACACCATAGTATCAAAAGCAAGCTCTACACCAGCTTTTACCATAGCCACTAACAAAACACCTTTATCAAAGTATTCTTGTTCTGTGATCACAGCATCGGTAGCAGTTGTTTTCTCAAACTCTGTTTTACCTGTTTCTTCTCTCCAAGAAAGCAGGTCTTTATCGTTAGCATCCCAGTCTTTCATCATCGTAGCAGAAAAGTGCCCCGAAATAATATCATCTTGATGCTTTTGGAAAAGCGGAGTCATAATGTTTTTAAGCTCTACAGAAAGCTCATGAGCCCGGATTTTTGCAGGATTAGATAAACGATCCATCATATTAGTCACACCACCGTGTTTCAAAGCTTCGGTAATGGTTTCCCATCCAAACTGTAAAAGTTTTGTAGCATAAGCTTTATCAACACCTTCTTCGACCATTTTATCAAAGCACAAAAGCGTCCCTGTTTGCAGCATACCACAGAGAATGGTTTGCTCTCCCATCAAGTCACTTTTCACCTCTGCCACAAAAGAACTCTCTAAAACACCCGCTCTATCCGAACCTAAGCCCACAGCATAAGCCTTAGCATAATCAAAACCTTTAGCTTCTGGATCATTCTCTCTATTCACAGCAATCAAAGCAGGCATACCAAAGCCTCGCACATATTCGGCACGAACCTCTGAACCAGGACCTTTAGGGGCCACCATAATCACAGTAATATCTGGGCGAATCTCTTGACCTTCTTCGACCACATTAAAACCATGGCTATAAGAAAGCACCGCACCTTTCTTTAAAAGGGGCATAATTGCAGGGATCACATTACGGTGTTGTTTATCTGGAGTTAGATTACAAATCAAATCTGCAGTGGGGAGCATTTCTTCGTAAGTACCCACTTGAAAACCATTTTCTGTTGCATTTTTCCAAGAAGCGCGTTTTTCTGCGATAGCCTCGGGGCGTAGGGTATAAGCAACATCTAGTCCACTATCTCTTAAATTAAGCCCTTGGTGCAAACCTTGGGCACCACAACCTACAAAGACAATTTTTTTCCCTTTAAGAACTTCAACTCCTCTAGAAAACTCATCGGAGTCCATAAAGCGGCAACGGCCTAACTCTTCTAGTTGGATACGAAGTGGAAG
Organism: Fibrobacter sp.; assembly: GCA_012523035.1. Taxonomy (GTDB): domain Bacteria; phylum Fibrobacterota; class Fibrobacteria; order Fibrobacterales; family Fibrobacteraceae; genus JAAYJH01. The sequence continues at coordinate 11,669 of JAAYJH010000109.1, read as the reverse complement.
TGAATTAAAATAGTTCATTAAAAAACCTCTTTTGAATAACAATGTTTTCAATTTAGTAAAAAAGAAATTTGAGATGAGTATATTTTACCAGAAAGCATTTTTTAATTACATTTTAAAGCCACCTCACTCGCATTTTTCCAAAAAAAAGGGTTTTCATGAGTTTAACAGCCGAAAACATACTCCTAGTAGGATCCATTTTACTCTTTATCAGCATTTTTGTAAGCAAAGCAGGAGCAAAAATAGGAGTTCCTGCCTTATTGCTCTTTTTGGGAGTTGGAATGCTGGGAGGGACAGACGGCTTTGGCATTCATTTTAACAATCCAGGCCTCACGCAATTCATTGGGCTCATGGCACTTAGCATTATTTTATTCTCGGGGGGCATGGACACTCGATTCTCAGAAATCAAACCCATCATGTCAGAGGGAGTGGTCCTTGCCACAGCGGGGGTATTAGCCACGGCACTCATCACCGGGGTTTTCATCCACTACCTTAGCAATGCCATAGGTGGCTTCATCTCTTTGGGCTGGATTGAATCCTTTTTACTAGCCTCGGTCATGTCCTCCACTGACTCGGCCTCAGTATTTTCGATTTTGCGATCAAAAAGCATGCAACTCAAACACAATGCACGGCCTTTACTAGAGCTAGAAAGTGGCAGCAACGACCCAATGGCCTACATGCTCATGATTTTCTTCATCTCCTTACTCCAAGCCAGTGAAGCAAGCATTGCTATGTCTGCATTGAATGTAGTTATTCAGCTGGTGGTAGGTTTTGGCGGGGGAATTTTGCTTGGGAATCTCACTCGATTCATCATCAATCACAGTAAAATAGGCAACGAAGCCCTTTACCCTGTTTTACTCTTTGCTTTGGTCTTTTTTATTTTCACCGTTACAGACTTAGCACACGGGAACGGTTACTTAGCGGTTTACATTGCAGGTTTAGTCGTTGGCAACAAACCACTCCTTCACAAAAAAAACTTAATGACATTTTTTGACGGATTCACATGGTTATGGCAGCTCATTATGTTTTTAACCTTGGGATTACTCGTAGAGCCCTCTCAACTCTTCACCATCAAAGTGGCGGGAGCAGGCATATTGATAGGGCTTTTCATGATAATAGTCGCAAGGCCCATCACTGTATTCCTTTGCTTGATTCCTTTTCGAAAACTCCCCTTTAAAACAAAACTCTATGTCTCATGGATAGGTTTAAGAGGGGCTGTTCCTATCATATTTGCCACTTATCCTTTAGTCGCTGGAGTCGAAAACGCGGGGCTATTTTTTAACCTAGTCTTTTTTATCACCATATTATCTTTACTCACACAGGGCACCACCGTCACCCTCATGGCCAAACTCTTAAAAATAGCCGAACCCGAGGTACAAAGCTCCAACATGTTTGGCATCGAATTGCCCGAAGAAATCAAATCTGCCATGTCCGAGTTCGAAGTGGTCCCTTCTGTTTTAAGCAAAGGCGATTTACTCATGGACATCAACCTACCCGACAACACTTTAGTTGTCATGATCAAGCGAGACCACCGTTATTTTGTACCCAAAGGCAACACTCATTTACAACTTGGAGACAAACTCGTTTTAATCTCTGACAACGAGGCAGAGCTATACAAAGCATACTCTGAGTTAGGGGTACAAAACTACAGCGTTCGAAAAAACTGATCTATTGGATGAAGTTCCAGAAGCGCCTATACTACTTTTTAAAAATTCACATGGAAAAACTCGAAAAATTACTTTTCATTCTTTTTTTTTAAGCATCCTTTCTAAAATATCCTCATACACAAGGTTTTTCTATATTTTATTTCGTAGTTTTAGATCGAATTTCTTTTTTCACCCCCATCTAAAACTTTGAAATTTATTTTTTAAGTATTATATTAAAAACATGGACAAGCGGACTCAAAAAGCCCAAAAGGCAACCATCATTGGCTTTATAGCCAATGCGTTTTTGACGGCAGCAAAGTTTGCGGCGGGGATTTTAGGCAATAGTGCTGCCATGGTTGCCGACGCCGTCCACTCGCTTTCTGATTTTATCTCTGACCTTGTGGTCCTTATCTTTTTACATTTTAGCGGCAAAGAATGCGACGAAAATCACCCTTATGGGCACGGAAAATTCGAAACCCTAGCCACCCTGATCATTAGCGTTTTACTCTTCGTCATTGCTCTAGGCATGGTATGGAGCAGTTGGCAGCAAATATTGCATGCCTTCAAAGGAACATTTCCAGAAACCCCCAAAAACATAGCAGCCATAGTAGCACTAGTCTCCATACTTGTCAAAGAAATACTCTACAAATACACAACAAAAGTCGCCAAAGAAATAAAAAGTCCCGCCGTAATGGCAAATGCCTGGCACCACCGTTCCGACGCCCTATCTAGCGTAGGCACTCTCATAGGCATCACCGGAGCCCTAATATTAGGTGGAAAATGGACACTTTTAGACCCCATCGCCGCCATCTTTGTAAGCTACTATATCTTCAAAGTTTCCATTCAATTAGGGCTTCCTAGCGTCAATGAACTTTTAGAGAAATCCCTCTCCAAAGAAACCGAAGAAGAAATATTAAACATAATTTGTTCCTCTCCAGAAGTCAAATACACCCATCAACTACGGACGCGTCAAATAGGCAATGTCTATGCCATAGACATACACATCAAACTAGACCCACATTTAAATGTAGTGGATTCACACGATATAGCCACTTCTATAGAAAATAGGCTTCGAGCACAATATGGCTGTGACACCGTCATCAACATTCATGTAGAGCCTTATTATCCTTTAAACCACTACGACACCTTTTGCTAGGCCCACCGCTAAATTCTAAACAATAGTCGCGAAACAACTTCTAATTTTTCTTCCCTGTCGTCATAGCGTGGCAATCCACGCGAAAAGTGCTACATTGAGCCTGTCGAAGTGCGTGCCATAGATGCAGGGAATCACAGAGTTTAGGAGAAAAATATGCCAGAAAATTTGGGATGCGTGTGTGAAATGCTTTGCGAGAATCGTGCCAGAAAATTTGGGATGTGTGTGTGAAATGCTTAACGAGAATTGTGCCAGAAAATTTGGGATGCGTGTGTGAAATGCTTAACGAGAATTGGTACACTGAGCCTGTCGAAGTGCGTGCCAAATTTAAACTTTAAAAGCCAGGCGCTTCTGAAACTTCCATCAAAAAAATTATTGAATTTACTTTCATTGGTGACTGAGACACTAACTTTTTAATTTTTTTTTTATAGATTGATACTAAATCCCTTCTAAAAATCGATTTGAAACTTTCAAATGAAGCTTGATTTAGAAGTTTTTGGTGACAATTGGGTCACAAACTGTAAACATTTATTTTATAATCTAGGAGGATTATATGGAAGAACAAGTAAAAGTAAGCTCTATCCCAAGAATCGGTGAAAAAGCCCCTTCTTTTAAAGCGATTACTACCCAAGGTGAGATTCAATTTCCAGAACAATACGAAGGGAATTGGGTTATTTTATTCAGTCATCCAGCCGACTTTACCCCCGTGTGTACTTCTGAGTTTATGGCATTTGCCACTCTTCAAGAAGAGTTTGAGAAATACAACACCAAGCTAGTAGGCCTTTCTGTAGACGGATTGTATAGCCATATTGCTTGGTTGCGTACTATTAAAGAGAAGATTGAATATAAAGGCATGAAAAATGTAGAGGTTACCTTCCCTCTGATCGAAGATATTACCATGGAAGTGGCTTCTAAATACGGGATGATCCAACCCGGCGAAAGCAATACTAAAGCTGTGCGTGCTGTGTTTGTGATTGACCCCAAAGGCATTGTTAGGACTGTGCTATACTATCCACTCAGCTTGGGGCGTAACTTTGATGAGCTCCTTCGAATTGTGATTGCTCTTCAAACTGCCGATGCTTTTGAAGTGGCTACTCCTGCAGACTGGAGACCTGGTGACGATGTGATTGTCCCTACCGCTGGTTCTTGCGGCGTTGCACAAGCCCGTATGGATAGTAAAGATGAAGACACTCATTGCCATGATTGGTTCTTCTGTACTAAAAAACTAGATAAAGACAAAGTTTTTGAAAAAATCACAAAAAAATAGTCCTCATAAACTTTAAAGTCTTTTTCTAGGCTTTAAAGTTTTAAATCCTACGAAACCCGAAAATTTATTTTTCGGGTTTTTTAATCTAAAAACGCCACTTCCACTTATTTTCACCATTTAGTCAAAACTTACTAACACAAAAAACACTATATTTAGTGTACACCTATTGCCAAAACCACTACATTTAGTTATTTATGGTAGAAAAGGTAAATATAAACACTATGCAAATTCAAGGTTTACAACGCGTCTCATTATTAGATTATCCCGAACACATTGCTTGTACTGTGTTCACTTCGGGCTGTAACTTACGATGCCCTTTTTGTCATAATGGATCTTTAGTGCTTCCCGAACGCATGGTGCCTTCGACTATCACAGAAGATGAGTTTTTTGATTTTTTAAAGTCAAAAATCAATCGTTTAGAAGCTGTGTGTATTTCTGGTGGTGAGCCTCTGCTCCAGCCAGATATTGAAGATTTTATCCGAAAAGTCAAAAGCATGGGTTTTTTAGTAAAACTAGACACCAATGGATTTTTTCCAAACAAGCTCAAGCATTTAATTCAACAAAATATAATAGACTATGTCGCTGTAGATATCAAAAATTCACCCGACTCTTATGCTTCTACAGCTGGAATTCAAAACTTAAACAAAAACAAACTCAAAGAAAGCGTCTCTTATCTATTATCTAAAGTGGTTCCTTTTGAATTTAGAACAACCGTCGTCGATGATTTTCATGCCGAATCTGATATCGAAGCGATTGCCAAATGGATCCAAGGTGATACTACTTATTATCTTCAACAATTTACCGATGGCGAAGATGTGATACAAAAAGGGCTTACCCCCCCTACAGACGAAACTATGACCCGCTTTCTAAAAATCGCTCGGCAATATGTGCCCAACACCTTTTGGCGTGGACACGAAACACTTTAATAGGAGAAGTAAAATGTATCAAGTCATTAAAAGAGATAACAAAGTAGTTGATTTTAATATCAGCAAAATTAGTGATGCTATTATCAAAGCATTTGAAGCCAAAAACATTGACTACAACCAAGATATCATAGATTTGTTGGCACTCAAAGTCACCGCCGACTACTCCAATAAAATCAAAGACGAAAAAGTCTCTGTAGAAGAGATTCAAGATAGTGTAGAAAGCGTGCTACAAAGGTCTGGCTACGAAGAGGTGGCCAAAGCTTATATTTTGTACCGCAAGCAACGCGAAAAGATTCGCTATATGAAATCTGCCGTTTTGGATTACAAAGAACTGGTGGATAGTTATGTAAAGGTAAACGACTGGCGAGTCAAAGAAAATTCCACTGTCACCTACTCTGTGGGCGGACTTATTTTAAACAACTCTGGTGCCATCACTGCAAACTACTGGCTCACCGAACTCTACGACGAAGAAATAGCCCAAGCTCATCGCAATGCCGACATCCACATTCACGATTTATCGATGCTGACCGGATACTGTGCTGGTTGGTCTCTAAAGCAACTCATTCAAGAGGGTTTAGGCGGTATCACAGGCAAAATCACTTCTGCTCCTGCCAAGCATTTGGCCACTTTATGTAACCAAATGGTAAACTTTTTAGGAATTATGCAAAACGAATGGGCGGGTGCACAAGCCTTCTCTTCTTTTGACACTTATTTAGCCGCTTTTGTAAAAGCAGATGACCTCTCTTATGAGCAAGTTAAAAAAAGTATTGAATCTTTTATTTATGGTGTAAATACCCCTAGCCGTTGGGGCACTCAATCTCCGTTTTCAAATATCACTCTAGACTGGACTGTGCCAAGTGACTTAGCCGAACTCCCTGCTATTGTGGGCGGCAAAGAAATGGATTTCAAATACAAAGATTGTAAAAAAGAAATGGATATGGTGAACCGAGCATTTATCGAAGTCATGATCGAAGGTGATGCTCAAGGTCGTGGTTTCCAATACCCTATCCCTACTTATTCGATTACCAACGATTTTGATTGGTCCGAAACCGAAAACAACAAGCTTTTGTTTGAAATGACTGCAAAATATGGCACTCCTTATTTCTCTAATTATATCAACAGTGACATGGAGCCTAGCGATGTTCGTAGCATGTGCTGCCGCCTCAGACTGGATTTACGCGAACTTCGTAAAAAATCCGGTGGATTCTTTGGTAGCGGTGAAAGCACCGGTTCTATTGGTGTGGTCACTATAAACCTTCCTCGACTTGCCTATTTATCAACAGACGAGGCTGATTTCTACAAAAGACTAGAGAAAATGATGGATATTTCTGCTCGATCTTTAAAAATCAAAAGAAAAGTCGTTTCCAAACTCCTAGATGAGGGCTTATACCCTTACACTCGTCGTTATTTGGGCACCTTTGACAACCACTTCTCCACCATTGGTCTTGTAGGCATGAACGAGGCAGGTCTAAATGCTTCTTGGTTAAAGAAAAACCTCACCAACAAAGAGACTCAAGACTTTGCCAAAAATGTACTCAACTACATGCGTGAAAAGCTTTCTGATTACCAAGAAAAATACGGAGACCTTTACAACTTAGAGGCCACTCCTGCCGAATCTACTGCATTCCGCTTGGCTAAACACGATAAAGTGCACCATCCAGAAATCATCACCGCTTCTAGCGACGAAAATGTACCATATTACACCAACAGTTCTCACTTGCCTGTGAGTTTCTCTGACGATATTTTCGATGCATTAGATGTTCAAGATGAATTGCAAACACTTTATACCTCTGGAACTGTATTCCACACCTTCTTAGGCGAAAAATTGCCTAGCTGGAAGTCTGCAGCTAACTTGGTGAAAAAGATAGCTGAAAACTACAAGCTTCCTTATTACACTATTTCTCCAACTTACTCTGTATGTAAAGACCACGGCTATATCCCAGGTGAAGTACACAACTGCCCCACTTGCGATGCCGTCACTGAATATTACAGCCGAATCACAGGGTACTACAGACCGGTTCAAAACTGGAATGACGGTAAGGTGCAGGAATTCAAAGAAAGAAAGCTTTATGACATAGAAAACTCTTCGTTAAAAGCCAAAGCCCCTTCGAGTGAGGCTGGAGAAGAAGTTTTTGTAGAAGTAAAAGACCACAAAGGTGTTGCATCTACATTGTCGAACAAGGTGTTTTTATTTACAAGTAAAACTTGCCCTAATTGCAAAACAGCAAAAAACATTCTAGATTCTAGCGAATTAAACTATGAGATCATTGATGCCGAAGAAAACGCAGAACTCACTTCTCAATTTCAGGTGCAACAAGCTCCTACGCTGGTTGTAGTTGGTTCTGATAATTTCGACTCTTATGTGAATCTCTCTAACATTAAAAAATTCGCTCAAGGATAAACGCTTAATGAAAGACCTGATTGTAATCGGTGCTGGTACTGCAGGCCTCACTGCTGCTCTTTATGCAGCAAGGGCTGGCAAGTCCGTCTTAATTTTTGAAAAAGAAGGGATTGGAGGCCAAATTGCCACTACTCCTATTGTCGAAAATTACCCTGGAATCCAAAGCATTAGCGGTATCGAGTTTGCAGACGGTCTTTACGAACAAGTCCTAGCTCTTGGAGTAGAATTAGAGGTAGATGAGGTCCTTAAAATAGAACCTCAAAAAGACCACCACAAAGTCATAAGCTCTACTAAAGAGTATGTAAGCAAAGCGGTGATCATAGCCACAGGTTCTAAACCAAGACTTTTGGGTTTAAGCAGAGAACAAGAGCTTACCGGGCGTGGGGTATCTTATTGTGCCCTATGCGACGGTCTCTTTTTTAAAAAGAAGTCCGTGGTTGTTGTAGGTGGTGGCAACACCGCCATTACAGAAGCCATTTACCTGTCCACTTATGCCGAAAAAGTAACCGTAATACATCGCAGAGATGTTTTTACTGCTGATCTCAACTTAATGAAACAGGCTCAAGAAAAAAGCAATATTTTTTGGAAGCACAACACTGTGATCAAAGAGTTGATTGGGGCCCCTTCTCTCTCGGCTTTAACTCTAGAAAACACTAAAACTCAAGAAAGTGAAAACTTTTCTGTGGACGGGCTCTTTGTAGCTATTGGACAAATTCCTCAAACAGAATATTTTAAGGATTTAGTACCCATAGATAGCGAAGGCTTTTTTGAAATTGGCGAAGACTGTCAAACACTGATACCGGGTCTATTTGTAGCTGGAGATTGCCGTAAAAAAGCAATGAGACAGTTAACCACCGCTGTTGCAGACGGTGCCAACGCCTCCAAAGCTGTTTATTAAACTTTATACAATACAACTCAACAAAAAAACTCTTCTTTATGAAGAGTTTTTTATTTTAAACCAAATCACCCATACTAAACATAGGCATATACATAGCCACCATAATAAAACCAACCGCTCCCCCCATAAAAACAATGATAATGGGTTCTAGCATACTCGTCACAGAATCTACCGCGGCATCCACTTCTTCATCGTAAAAGTCTGCCACCTTCAAAAGCATCCCCCCCAAATCACCGGTTTTCTCACCTACGCCAGTCATTTGAACCACCATTGGAGGGAATATACCTGCTTCTTTCATAGGCTCCACGATAGGTTTACCCCCTGCAATAGACTGAGATATCCTCATAATCGCTTTTTCTACTGCTGTATTCCCTGCTGTTTTAGCTGTCACTTGCAAAGCATCGATAATAGAAACGCCCGCATTCAAAAGTGTCCCCAAAGTACGGCCAAAACGGGCCACCGCTGTTTTTGTCAAAAGGTCTCCAAGCTTGGGAAGTTTCAATAAAATAGTGTCAAACTTTAAACGAAAAGCAGGTACTTTTAAAATAGTCCGTATCACCACAATAGACGCCACAATCAAAACGATCCACAACAAAGCATAATCTTTGATCATATTAGACATATCCATCACTAATTGAGTAGGACCTGGAAGCTCAGCTCCCATATCTGTAAACATATTCGCAAAAGTTGGCACCACAAAAGTAAGCAAGGCCACCACCGCACCGATAGCCACTAAAAACACAATCACCGGGTACATCATTGCTTTTTTCACTTTTCGTTTAGTGCGTTCATTGGCCTCTTGATAGTCTGCCAGCCTCAATAAAATACCCTCTAAAATACCACCAGCTTCACCAGCAGCCACCATATTACAATAGAGCTTATCAAACACTTTAGGGTGTTGAGCCAAAGAATCGGCCAAAGAAGCTCCTCCATTAATGGACTGTGCCACCTTGTGCACCACTTCTTTAAGGGCGGGGTTTTCCATTTGCTCTTCTAAAATATTCAAACACTGCAACATAGGGAGCCCGGCCGAGGTCATCGAAGAAAACATACGAGTGAACCTAGAAATATCGGCAGAACCAATCCCCGTACCAATTTTTAAATTGATTTCTGTGGGTTTCTTTTTTACACTCTGTACAATCAGACGCTTTCTTTTTAAAAGGGATTCTGCTTCTTCTTTATTTTTAGCTTCGATTTGCCCTTCAAAAACATTCCCTTGCACATTTTGGGCTTTATATAAAAACACTGGCATAGATTATAACCCCCTTTCCATCAACAACTTCTCTAAAGATTCTGGACTTGGCGACTTAGACAAAGCATCAAAACGGTCCACCTTTCTCTCGGCAATCAGTTCTGCAAGGCGCATATTCATAGTATTCATTCCAAATTTTTGACCAATCTCAATCATCGACTCAATTTGATGCACCTTATCGTCTCGAATCAAAGCTCGAATACCCGGAGTCATATTCATCACCTCATAGCACATCACCCGGCCACCTCCAATTTTTGGAAGCAAAGTCTGACAAATCACTCCCTGAAGCACAAAAGACAACTGTGTACGAATAGTTTGCTGCTCACCTTTAGGGAACACATCTACAATACGGTTCACTGTTTGCACCGCAGAGTTGGTGTGTAGCGTAGCAAAGGTCAAGTGCCCTGTCTCTGCAATGGTGATAGCCGCTCTAATCGTCTCTAAATCTCGCATTTCACCAATCAACACCACATCTGGATCTTGACGCAATGCCATTTTCAAAGCCCTAGAAAAACTATCAGTATCGCCACCGACCTCTCTTTGATTGATCATACAATTTTGATGCTTATGTAAAAACTCAATAGGGTCTTCGATAGTCAAAATATGCTCGTGCCTTTCTTTATTGATTTTATCAATCATAGCCGCAAGCGTTGTCGACTTACCAGAACCTGTAGCACCGGTCACCAGCACCAAACCAGAAGGCCTTGCCGTAAACTCAGCCATAATAGGGGGCAAACCCAAATCTCTAAAAGTCTTGATCTCCAAAGGAATAATACGAAGTGCTAGAGCCACACAACCCCTTTGCAAATAAGCATTCGCTCGAAATCGAGCCAAACTCGCAATCCCAAAAGAAAAATCACACTCTTTTTCTTGCTCAAAAGTCTTTTTTTGAGACTCATTCATCAAACTATAAGTCATTCGCATCGTTTCATCGGGCTTTAATTTTTCGGTACCGAGTGGCACCAATTTACCAGAAGAACGAATCAAAGGAGCAGAACCCGCAGTAATATGCAGGTCAGAAGCACCTCGTTTCACCATTTCAGAAAGAAGATCTTGAATATTATACACCATATTCAGAATATAACTTTTATTTTACAAGTGAAGCCTGCAAAAATTTATTTTCTTAAGCTGCATTTAGGCTAAAACAACAAAAAACATCAAATACTCCATCTTTAGAAATAGTAGGGGTAGTCAGAAGCGCCTATACTACTTTAAAACTCAGAGCTCATCTTGCAAAGCAATTGCAAAATTCAAAGTCAAAAACAAAATTCTTTTGTATCTTAAAACAGCGATTTCACCCCTTAGCCAATCCAGCCATGAGAAAAACCTTAAAAAAACTACCTCCATTGAGCACACTCCTATTCATATTGTTTCTATTCATATTTATAGCAGTCAAAACATCTTTTTTAAACACCCCAAGAACGCAAAAACCCCCTGTCCACCATATCGAAAATTTCAAAGCTCTAGACTCGCACGGGCAAGAACAAAGCTTCCACTCACTCCAAAAAGAGCTCACATTAGTGAGCTTTGGGGCATCTTGGTGCCCCGCATGCTTAAAAAGCATGCCCTCTTTGGAAGCCTTGCACCAACAACACAAAGACAAAAACTTCGGCATTATCTATATCGCAAACGAACAACAACTCAGCGATTTAAAAGCTTTTGAAAAGAGATTCAAGCCCCCTTACCCCATGCTATGGAGTCACTCCAAAATACAAAAAAACTTTGGCAACCCCTCTGCCATACCTAGCTATTATCTATTAGACTCCAAAGGAGTTATCCTCTCTTATAGCGTGGGACTCATACCAAAAAAAGAAATAGAAAAAGCCCTAGAACTCATCGACGCCAAAGAAAGTCTGTATTAAACAACAAAAACACCTTGACTGAAACACAGTGCGAAAAGCGTACTTGAAAAAACTGTTCATCTCCAACACTAAGCACTTCCCACTTCCAGCTTCCTACTTTCTGGCACGATTTTCGCCTTTTCCTCTTCCGCTGTTCGCATAACATCTCTAGCACGCATTCCCGAATTTCTGGCACGATTTTCGCACCATGCCCATCCAAAAAACAAATCAAACATTTCTATTTTCTGGCACGCATTTCAACAGGCTCAATGTAGCACTTTCTAGACT
>JAAYJH010000015.1 GCA_012523035.1 Fibrobacter sp. | reverse complement strand
TTCAGGCGAAGTGCGTGCTAAAGATATTGTGCGAAAATCGTGCCAAAAATGCGGGGATGCGAGTTAGGGAGCCCTGCGAAAATCGTGCCAAGAATGGAGGGAATCACAGAATTCAGGCGAAGTGCGTACCAAAAATGTCGTTCATCTCTAAAAACTAACAACTTCCAACTTCCTACTTCTCTTCCCACTTTCCACATAAAAAAGCCAGGCGTGTGTGAGACTTCATTATTTTTCTTTCTTGTTTTTTTATCTTTTGGTTATGGAACCGTTTTTTTCTGTGTTAATGGTTAATTTCAATGGTTTGGAGCACTTGCCGGCTTGTTTGGAGTCTTTGGAGCGGCAGTCTTTTCAAGCTTTTGAGGTGATTTTGGTGGATAATGCTTCGTCCGATGCTTCGGTGTTGTGGGTTCAGGAGCATTTTCCTAGGGTTCGAGTGGTGGAGTCTGAAAAAAACTTGGGTTTTGCAGGGGGGAATAATCTGGGGCTTTCTTTTTGTAAGGCTCCTTATGTGTTTTTGTTGAATAATGATACTGTGCTTTTTGAGGATTGTCTGGAGAAGTTAAAGGAGGCGGTGGATGAGGTGCCTCAGGTTTCTGTGTTGCAAGCTTTGATGCTGGATTTTAATGATTCTGCTAAGGTGGATTCTTGGGGTGATGCTCTTTATTGGTGGGGGACTTCTTATAATGGGCGTGGAGAGGCGGTTCGTGATTTAGAGGTTATGCCTGCGGTGATTCCTATTGCTTCTGCTTGTGGGGGGGCTAGCGTGTGGCCAGTTGATTTGTTGGTGTCTTTGGGGGCCTTTGATGAGTCTTATTTTTTGCTTTTCGAGGATGTGGATCTTTCTATGCGGGCTAGGCACCAAGGGGCTTCGATTTTTTTGGTAAAAGAGGCTAAGCTTTTGCATAAGGGGAGTGCTAGTATTGGTAAGCATTCTTCTTTGAATGTGTTTTATAGTGCTAGGAATTTGATTTGGACGCGTTTTAAGAATTTTCCTGCTTTGACTTTGCTTAAGTCTCTTCCTTTTTTGTGTTTGTATCAGACGATGATGTTTTTTAGGGCTATTTATAAAGGCCGTTTTTGGGTGTGGCTTAAAGCTCAATTTGCTGCGTTGTGGGGTTTAAATACGATATGGAAAAAGAGAAAAGAGATTCTTTCTGCTTCTAAAATTTCTAGGCTAGAGTTTGAGTCTTGGCTTAGAAAAGGGGCTATCCAAGAGAAATGGATGGCTTATAAAAAGTCCAAATTAAAAGTTTGATTTTCGGAAGGAATGCTTGTTTTGGGTGGCTTCCTGTGGGCTTCTCTGTTGTTTTTGTTTTTTTTTGCTAAATTTTTGGCGTATTGATATTTTTTGGTGAGATTTTTATGAAAATTCCAGTTGCTTCGAATTTTATTCAAGAGATTATTGTTAGTGATTTGAACTCCGGTAAACGCTCCGAGGTGCATACTCGCTTTCCCCCTGAGCCCAATGGCTACCTCCATATTGGGCATGCAAAAAGTATTTATTTGAATTTTACTACCGCTGCAAAATACAACGGTAAAACCAACCTGCGTTTCGATGATACCAACCCCGCCAAAGAAGAGGTGGAATATGTGGATTCTATTCGAGACGATGTCCACTGGCTAGGTTTTGACTGGGAAGATCGAGAGTTTTATGCAAGCGATTATTATGGCAAGCTCTATTATTTTGCAGAGCAGTTGATTTTGATGGGCAAGGCTTATATTTGTGAGCTTCAAGGTGAGGCTGTGCGAGAGTATAGAGGGACCTTGACCGAAGCCGGTAAAAATAGCCCCTGGAGAGACAGGCCTGTTCAAGAGAGCTTGGACTTGTTTCGACGCATGCGAGCGGGTGAATTCGACGAGGGAGCCTATTTTTTGAGAGCCAAAATAGATATGGCCCACCCCAACATGAATATGAGAGACCCTGCGATGTATCGTATCAAAAAAGAGTCTCACCACCGTACAGGCGATCAATGGTGCATATACCCTATGTATGATTTTGCACACCCTCTGAGTGATTGGATAGAGGGGATCACCCATTCTATTTGTACTCTAGAGTTCGAGGCCCACCGCCCTCTGTATGATTGGTTTTTAGAGACTTTGGGTTTAGAAAATCGCCCCCAACAAATAGAGTTTGCTCGTCTCAATTTAAGTTACACTATGATGAGCAAGCGGCGTTTACTAGAGCTTGTGCAAAGCCAAGTGGTGATGGGGTGGGATGACCCGAGAATGCCTACCATTAGCGGGCTTCGACGACGCGGTTATTCGCCTTCGAGTATTCGAGAGTTTTGTGAGCGTATTGGTGTGGCAAAAGCCGATAGCATGGTCGATGTAAATTTGCTGTATTTTTGTATTCGAGAAGAACTCAATGCTAGTGCTATGCGTGTCATGGCGGTTTTGGACCCTATAAAAGTGATTATAGACAACTGGGAAGAGGGGCATTTCGAAGAAATAGAAGTAGAAAACAATCCAAACGATGAATCCGCAGGTTCCAGAAAAATTTTATTTGGTAAAGAACTCTACATAGAAAGCTCAGACTTTATGGAAGACCCTCCAAAAAAATACCACCGTCTTTTTGTGGGTGGCGTGGTGCGTCTTAAAGGAGCCTATGTCATTACCTGTCAAAGTGTGGTCAAAGACAGTGATGGGAACATCAAAGAGTTGCACTGCACCTATGATCCTCAAAGCAAAAGTGGTTCAAATCCAAATGCTGTGCGTGTCAGGGGCACCATCCAATGGGTGAGTGCAAGCCATGCTGTCGATGCCGAAGTCCGTCTTTTTGATCATTTGTTTGCTGTCGAAAATCCCCAAGATACTAGCGAAGGCGAAACTTGGACCGACTTTATCAATCCAAACTCTATGATTGTTAAAAATGCAAAGCTAGAACCCAGCCTCAAAGGGGCTACGCCCGAATCTCGTTATCAGTTCATGCGTTTGGGATATTTTTGCTTAGATTCCAAAGATTCTAGTCCAGAAAATTTAGTTTTCAATAGAACTGTAGAGCTCAAAGACACTTGGGGTAAAATCCAAAAAAAGTCCTAATAGGAATGGACTCTTGAATAAAAATATAACGCATTATAGGCTTTAAATCAAATTAAAGCCTCTTTTTTATATTATATGCATTGTAAATTATTTTTTGCTTGTGAAGTTTTTGTAAGGCGTATATATTAAAAGTAGATTCGGTTATATAAAATCAGGGAGAAGATGGGTGTCTTATCTTAAATTTACTTTTAATGCAAGTTTGTGGCTTGTAGTTTTTTTCCTATTGGCTTCTTGTGCTGATACTAATGACTTGGTCTCTACTACAGATTCAGACCCCCATATCACAGAGCTTTCTTCAGAGGCAATCGCAGAGAGTAGCTCTTCTGTAGAAATCCCAGAAGAAAATACAAGTCAAAGTAGTTCCTCTATAGAAACAACAAATCCAGAAGCTTCAGAAGGTGCTTCTTCCGAAGCCATCACCGATAATAGCAGCTCTTCAAGAGACCCCTTTGAAAGGAGCAGTTCTTCTATGAGAAGGCTTTCTTCCAGTAGCCTCGCTTTGTTTTCTAGCTCATCCATAGCCTCTTCTAATCATTCGGTGTATCAACCAGGTGATTTTATTTTAGGAGCCGACATTTCTAAATTCCAAGAATACGAAGCCCGTGGAGTGCGGATTTATGATACCGATGGGCAACAAAAAAACATCTTTGAAATATTAAAAAATCATGGGTTCAACTTCATTCGTCTCAAAACCTTTGTCGATCCAGCTTCTCAGTACGGTTATGTGGCTCCTGGTTGTGGTGAAACCTCATCAGAAGCCTTTGGAGACAAAGCACATATATTAGCCTATGCCAAAAAAATCAAAGGAGCGGGCATGGGTTTTTTATTGGATTTTCACTACAGTGACAACTGGGCCGATCCAGGCAAACAAATTATCCCCGAACGCTTTAGAAGCATTAACAACATAGATGAACTGGCCGATTCTATTTATGCCTACACTTACGATGTTTTAAATGCATTAAATTTAGCAGGTACACTCCCAGACATGGTGCACATAGGCAACGAAATCACCGATGGCCTGCTTAGAAACCTGCCGGTCTCTAACACTAATTGTTGGGGAGAACCTTCTACCACAGCTCCAGCCAGCGTCAGTGCTCAACTTAGCAAATACCCCAGCAACTTTGCCAAAATCATCAACGCCGGCCTTGCCGCCACCAAAGCTGTTAGCCCCGAAATCATCACCTCACTTCACATAGAAAGCCCCTTAAAACATGGTTCATGGTGGCTAAGTGAGGTTGCCAAACTCAAACTCCAATTCGATGTGATCGCCTTCTCGGCTTACACTGCATACAATCACGGCACACCACCAGAATGGAAAACATTCATCCAAAATGAATCCAAAAAACACCCACACTTGAAGTTTTTAATCGCAGAGTACAGTGGTGGAACCAGTCCCTCCAAATGGACCCCAGGAGCTTCTAGAGCCACCAACTTGATGCTCAAAGAAGTCGGTGCCATGGGCTCATTTTATTGGGAACCCGCACTCTCAGGAGAATGGGGGGCAGCTGCCTTCGAATGGAAAGGGAACTCTTTGTACGCCAAAGAAGAAGCGTTTAGCGAATTTGACGGGATTTTAGACCAGTTAGAATTAAAAAGACATTAATGAAGTCTCACACACGCCTGGCTTTTTTAAAGTGGGAAGTTTTTAGTACTTAGAGATTAACAGTGTTTTTTGGCACGCACTTCGACAGGCTCAATGCAACACATTTCGACAGGCTCAATGTAGCACTTTTCGCAGAGCACCTCGCTTTTCACCTAAATCCGTGCGTCCTTTCATCTTTCACACGCATCCCACTCGTCATTGTAAGGGCCTGAAGCACAGAAGTTCACATAAGGCTTCATTTATTATTTGAGAGTTTTTTTTGAACGAGTCACATTTTTTTCTTTTTTTTATTTATTATTCATAGCAGAATCCTTTTATTTCAAAAACAAGGTATCTTATTGACATGAGTAAAACTATAAAAAACGAGAACACCACTCTTATTATCGCAGAAAAACCAAGTGTTGCAGCAGATTTAGTGAAAGTTCTTGGAGCTAAAAACTTTAAAAAAGAAAAAACACATTACGAAAGCAAAGATACCATTGTTTCTTGGGCCATTGGTCATTTGGTCACTATTGCAGACCCCAAATCCATAGACGAACGCTATAAATCTTGGAACATGGATTTACTCCCCATAGTCCCTTCTAAATTCATACTCACTCCAGTCCTTTCTACCAAATCTCAACTCCAGGCAGTCGGAAAATTTATTCGCCGCAAAGATGTCAGTGTGATCATCAACGCATGTGATGCTGGTCGAGAAGGAGAGTTAATATTTCATTATATCATAGAACACGAAAAAGGCCGTAGTGGTTTAAAAAACAAAGAAATCAAAAGACTCTGGATGCAAAGCATGACCAGTAACGCCATCAAAGAAGCCTTTGAAAATTTAAGAAGCGGCTCTGACATGCAAAACTTGCAAGATGCCGCCATTAGCAGATCCGAAGCCGACTGGTTGGTAGGCATCAATAGCACGCGTGGCTTGACAGCATACAAAAACACTTTTGGAGGTTTTCAGCTCACTCCTAGTGGCCGTGTCCAAACCCCCACTTTGGCAATGCTTGTCAAAAGAGAAGAAGAAAGAAACGCATTTATCCCTCAGGATTTTTGGACCATTTTAGGTGTGTTTCAAAACGATCACAATGAATACGAGGCCAAATGGTACAAAGGTGATGGCAAAGAAGCCTCTCAAAAATTATGGAGTCATAAAGCAGCTCTAGACATACAAAACAAATGCCAAGGAAAAACGGGGCTCGTCACAGAAAGCACCAAACCCTCTTCTCAAGGCAGTCCACTCCTTTACGATTTGACATCTCTACAAAGAGAAGCCAACAGTCGTTTTGGATTTTCTGCTAAAAACACCCTTCAAATTGCTCAGGCTTTATACGAACGACACAAACTAACCACTTACCCTAGAACCGATAGCAAGCACTTGCCCGAAGACTATGTGAGCACAGTCAAAAAAACACTAGAAAACACAAGTCCACCTTTAAAAGAATACGCACAAAAAGCTCTGGACAATGGTTGGGTCAAAAAAACACCCAAAGTGTTCAACAACGCCAAAATTTCGGACCATCACGCCATTATCCCCACGGGAAATAAAGTAGAAAAACTAAGCGAAGCAGAACAAAAAATATTCACCATGATTAGCCAGCGATTCATTGCTGTATTTTATCCACCCGCAAAATATTTAAACACCACTCGCATCACCACCATTGAAGACGAAAGCTTCATTACAGAGGGCAAGGTACTCATAGACCCGGGCTTTAGAGCTGTTTATGGAAAAGATGCCGACACCGAAGCCAATTTATCTCCTTTAGGTGATTCCAATCAAGCGGTTAATATTAGTTTAGATATCAAAGAAGACACCACCAAAGCTCCTGCTCGATTCAGTGAAAGCTCACTCCTTTCCCTAATGGAAAGTGCCGGTAAACTAGTCGAAGACGAAGAGTTAAAAGACGCATTAAAAGAGAGGGGAATTGGAACCCCTGCCACCAGAGCGGCTATCATCGAAAAACTCATCGACGATAAATATGTGGTACGGGATGCCAAAGAACTGATCCCCACCAGCAAAGCCATAGACCTCATCCAGCTCCTTTCGGCAATGAAAATCGAACCACTCACTTCTCCAGAACTGACCGGAGAATGGGAGCACCAGTTGGGGCTCATAGAAAAAGGCAAAATCAGCCGCGAAGAATTTATGGACGGCATCAAAGACCTTACCAAACAAATAGTCTCATCTATCAAAAATTTCGACGAGCAAAGCACCAAAAAAGAAGCCCCTTTTAGCCCTTTAAACGGCAAAAAAGTCTTTGAAACCATATCTCGATACGAAACCGAAGACGGCATCATGATTCGAAAACTATTGGGTGGAAGGCAGCTAAGCCCTGACGAAGCCGCAACTCTAATATCTACCAAAAAAATAGGTCCACTCTCTGGATTTAGATCCAAACAAGGGGCAGAATTTTCGGCAGCCATTATATTAAACAAAGAAAACAAAGTAGAATTTCAATTTGACAACCAAGATGCCGAAGTCGAACTCGGAGAACAAATTGGAGTCTCTCCCATAGACCAAAGCCCTGTCTATGACTCTTTAACCGCCTATATCTCAGAAAGTGCCGTCAACAAAGAAAAAACGGGACTTCGAATCGGCAAAATTATTTTGGGCAAAGAAATCGGAATAGAAAACATAAAAAAAATGCTCAACGGAGAAAAAACCGAACTCATCAAAGGCTTTAGATCCACAAAAACCAAAAGACTCTTTGACGCTTACCTGAGCTTGGACAAAGCAGGGAAAATTAACTTTGACTTTCCACCTCGCCCGAGTTTTCGTAAAAAAGGAACAAAAGCCCCTCCAAAATCAAACTAAACCCGCATCAATCCAAATCGCAAGCCCATTGAAATCATTTTTTGATGAAGTCTCACACACGCCTGGCTTTTGTTAAGTAGGAAGTTAAAAGCTGTAAGTTGGAAGTTTTCGCAGATAAACTATTTTCTTGCAAACAAATCCCTCGATTCAAGCACGCATTTCGCCTAAACTCCGTGATTCCTGCGTCTTTGGCACGATTTTCGCATAGTTTCATCTCCCATCTCTAACTCGCATCCCCACCTTTCTAGCACATTTTGCACTTTCCTCCTCCGATTTCTGCACCGTCCTCTTCCGAATTTGCATAACATCTCTAACACTAAGCACTTTCAACTTCTTCTTCCCCTCATGGCGAGGGCTTTGCAGTTTTTTTTGAGGTGATTTTTTATATTCTTTTTGAGATGATTTTAAAGAAAACTTTAGAAGACCGTTTAGCTCAAGTTCCTGCTAAGCCTGGCGTTTATATTATGAAAAACGCTCATGATAAGATCATTTATATCGGGAAGGCTAAAGTACTTAAAAATCGAGTTCGTAGTTATTTTGATGGTCGTGAAAAAACAGGGCATCGAGCTGCGACTTTGATTTTGCCTCACATTCAAGAGATAGAGTGGATTATCACCGAGTCTGAATCAGAGGCTTTGATTTTAGAGGCTAATCTAATCCGCAAGCATAGTCCCACTTACAATGTTCGGCAAAAAGACGACAAGCATTTTCCTTATTTGGTACTCACTGTTACAGAAAAATTCCCTCGTTTGATTTTGACGCGTTCTATTCGCCCCGATGGAAATATGTATTTTGGCCCCTTTTTGAATAGTCGAGTTGCTCGTAGTTTGATTGATTTGTCTTCTAAACTTTTTAATATTCGAGACTGCAGCTTAAAATTGCCTGGAAAAACTTTCATAAGGCCTTGTTTGACATACCATATTGGGCGATGTGATGCTCCTTGTGCGGGGCTTTGTAGTGCAGAAGATTATAAAAAAGGAGTCGATGATTTGATTTTGCTTTTGGAGGGAAAAAATAGCGAACTCATAGCAGAGTGGGAAATAGAAATGAAAGAGGCTAGTGAGCAAATGGATTTTGAGAGGGCTGCTAAAAAACGAGACGCGATTTTTGCTTTAAAAAGTCTACACACCAAACAAAAAGCAGATACCACCAATACCACTTTGATGCTCGATGTGATTTCGATTCGAAGGCACAAAAAAATGGCGACGGCAGTTATTTTGGAATACCGTTCGGGGGTCTTTTTTGAGAGGCGACACTTTCACCTAGAGTGTAATTTAGAGCAAGAAGAGTCCGAGATTTTACAAGAATTAGTGGCGTCTTGGTATTTAGATTCAGAAGAAATTCCTAGAGAAATTGCCATAGACACCGAAATGCCCGAAGATCACCTGCTTTTAGAAGAGACTCTCTCTGCAAAAGCTCAAAAAAAGGTGTCTATCACAAAGCCTCAGCGAGGAGAAAAACTAGGTTTTTTGAGGCTAGCTCAAGCAAATGCCGAGATGCTTTTGGTGGAGATGATGGCGGCTGCAAAAAAATACGACGATGTGCAGCAGAGTATTTTTGATTTGCAGCAAGAGTTGCAGTTAAAAAGCACGCCATTTGTGATCGAAGGTATCGATGTCTCGCATTTGGGAGGGGTGCACCCTGTGGCCAGTGTGGTGGTGTTTAAAAATGGAAAACCCGATAAGTCTAGTTATCGAAAGTTCAATGTGAAAACAGTTTCTGGAATAGATGATTATGCGAGTATTCGAGAAGTTTTGACTCGACGCGTTCAACGACTTTTAAATGAAAAGGCTCCCATGCCCGATTTGTTTTTGATAGATGGTGGAAAAGGACAAGTAGAAGCGGCAGCAGCGGTTTTGAGAGAGCATGGACTTGAAACTCCTTTAATTGGCCTTGCAGAACGCCTCGAAGAGATTGTGTTTCCGGGGAACCAGGAATCTATATTATTGAGAAGGCAAAATCCTGCTTTAAAATTGTTACAGCAAATTCGAGACGAGGCTCACCGTTTTGCACTTTCTTACCAGAGGCTCAAACGAAAACAAGATTTAAAAGTAGAGTGGTTAGAGTTTCCTGGCGTAGGGATAGAGACTAAGCGAAAGATCCTTTCTCAATACAAGACTAGCTCTGAGTTTATGAAGGCTTCTGAGCCAGAATTAGAAAAGCTCCTAGGGAAAAAAAGGAGCTTGTATGTCAAAGAACAAGTGACGGAGTATTTGACTAAAAAAGGATAGGCGCTTCTGACTACCCTTATTATCAAAAGCTTTTAGTTTTGTACACAGCGAACGCTGAAGCCTTTGCTTTTAGAGTCTTTTTGGAAAAATAGAGGTTTGTCTTTGTCTTCATAGTCAGAAGATGGATTTTTTTGAACAAATATTAGACCACAGTCTTCATCACAGTTGGATTTGTCGTCGCTGCTCGGGTTTCCTAAGACCCAATGAAAGCCCATCCCGTTTAAGAAATCGTAGCTAGAGCCGCTTTTTCGTCCAGAGTAATTCCATATAAATGAGGGGTCGTTTTGGACTTCTTCAAAATCGCTTCGAGTGGCTAAATGCCAGCCTGTGGGGCATGCGTTTTGTGCGGCATTGAATTCATAAAGTCTGCCGTGAATATCACAATTAGAGCTGGAGCCCTCGTAACAATAGCTTTTGTCGGTGTTGTAATTGAGGTTTTGGACCATCCATAGTTTGCCGCTGTAAGTTTCTACTGTGTAGGTGTTTCCATCGCGAAGGTCTGTCATGATGCCGTCGTTTACCGTGGGGATTTGAGGAGGAGCCACCGAAGAAGAAGATGGAGGTGGAGCTACGGAAGAAGAGGACAAGTCTTTTTCGCAGCCTTCTGTGAAGCAAAACATGCCACTGCTGTAATAAGGCAAGTCTATGGACGAAGAGCTGACGGGTGTGTTACTCGAAGAGCTTGTGGGAGCAGGAGTAGAAATAGAGGAACTGCTGGTCAAAGGCACTTCGGTCTCACTGGAAACAGGAGGGGGAGGAGCGACGCTAGAACTGCTCAGTGGGGTTTGATTGGTGTCCACTTCTGATATTATAGAAGAGGAAGATTCTGTGGAGGTGCTTACAGGGTCTTCTGTGGCACACGCTGCAATAAATAAGAGAATGCTAAGAATGAGAAATAAGGAATAATGCTTCATGCTTATAAAATACATTGTTATTTTTGATTTTTTGGTTTTTTTTAAGTTTTTTTGTTATTTTTTACAATATGGAAGATTTAGTTGTTTTTGATACCACTTTTGCTATTACTGTGCTTGCTCTTATTGCGATCGCGGTGCCTTTGATTTTACTTTTTGTGAACTGGCTTTTGCACCCTGGCCGTATTCGAAGGACTTTGATTAAAGGTTCTGCTTATGAATGTGGTTTGGCCCATGTTTCTGGTACTGCAAATGAGCGATACCCTGTGAAATACTATTTGGTGGCGATGCTTTTTTTGGTTTTTGATTTAGAGATTGTGTTCCTTTACCCTTGGGCTGTGCAATATTCTAAAGGCGGTTGGGAGCTCTTTTATATTTTAATTGCCTTTTTGTTTATTTTAGAAGGTGCCTATTTTTATTTGTACAAAAAAGGGGTCTTGAGCTGGGCTACACTCAAAGATTAAAAGGCTTCTCTAATATGAATGGTGATGCCTAGTTGCTTGTTGTCTATAATTGAAAAGTCAGAACGCAAATAGATGCGTTCTTTTTTGTTTAAAGCCAAGCGACCCCCAAAACCATAGGCATGGTGAAAATCTTCTCGGTAAAGTGCACTAAAATAAGGCCCTACTTTTGATACTTCATAAAAAAGTACACCGGCTAGACGCCAAAACAGTGGACGGCGAAATTCGGTCTGGAGCACCAAAGCTTGTTGGTCTCGAAAGGTGCCTTTTTCGATGCCCCTAAAGCGTTTGACACCATCGGGCATGGCTAGCATGTCAAAGGGTGCTTTTCCAAAAGTCGATTGATACAAGCCCCCCAGTGCTAGTGTTGTGTTCCAAAACAAATATTGATAGTAACGCAAGTCAATGTGTTGGCTTATAAAAAATGGACTGTCAAAAAGTTTTAGGTAATATCGTTGCTCAAAATCAATGTAAAAACCTTGGCTTGGAGTTTGAGGGTGGTTTTTGGTGTCTATGGTCAAAGAATAGCCCAATGCATTTCTAAAACCCTGGTGAATATTTGGTTTTTCTAGTTCGAGTCCAGACTTTCTAAATTGGGTTTTGTTGTGTTCGCTGTGCCATACTAGTCCATAGTTAAAAAAATCGAATTTTTGAGGTATGCCCAAAGAACTTTGCACTGGAATGGTGATCGAGAACCGCTGCATGTCGTAAGTTTGATAGCGTTGATAATCAATGGTGTTGCCAATGCCGTAATAATGCCCCACCCAATTCCAGTATAAAAATTCTGTGTCTAGATGGATTTTATTTTGGTAAAGGTATAAGTCTGGAGAAAATAATATTTGAAGTTGTTTTCTGGTGGTGCCATAAATTGCAAAGTCTAAAGAAGAAATGGGATCGTCGGGGTGCTTTGGCTCCAAGAAAAACAAAGACATGAGGCCCATTTGCAACTGAGTCTCTTCGTTATATGCGAAAATAGGGAGTATGCTATAGCGTTGAAAATCACTAGCGTGTAGTGTGGAAAAAATCAAAAGTATAGAGATTAAAAAAAAATATTTTAAATGTCTTTCCATTTTAAATCCGCTAAGATTTTGTGAGAAAACACAGAAACCCATTTTGGATCTGCATTTAGACACGGGACCATTTCAAAAGAGCGACCACCGTTTTTTAAGAAGTAGTCTTTGGCTTCGATTTCTATTTCGTGAAGAGTTTCTAGGTTATCGACTGTAAATGCGGGGCAAACGACCAGTACAGAAGCTTTTTGAGAAGCGAGTTTTTTTAAAATGCTTAGAGTAGATGGGCCTAGCCATTTTGCAAAGCCAAAACGACTTTGATAGGCCACGAGTATAGTAGAGGGGATGTGCTTTTGTATGGCTAGAACACTTTTTTTGCAGTCGGATTCATAAAAATCACCAGCATCAATCCTTTTTTGATCCATACCATGCCAAGAGATGAGTATTTGTTGATTCGCTTTGTGACGGGCTTGTATAGACTGGCTTATGCACTCTACCCAGGCGGGGTGTTCAAAAAAAGCTTCGGCCACTTGGGCCTTTAAATGAGGGTAAGCTTCTAGTTCCGTTTGTAGTTGATGGATGGCGGCTGTAGAAGTGGCTTCTGACCTTTGTGGATAAAGTGGAATAGCCTGGATATGATGAAAGCCTTGTTTGGTAAATTCATCTAGTGCGTCTTTAATACTTGGTTTGGCACCGTGTTGAAACGCATGTAAAACAAGAGTGTCTGGACCGAGTTCTTTTTGGACTCCCTGACTAAAGTTTTGGGTGTGTGTGATGAGTGGCATTTCAGAAATTTGATGTGCCTTTAACATTTCTAAATACTTTTTTGCACTGGCTTTGGCTCGTAAAGGTGCAATGATATTGCGAAGCAATGCATTCCAAAAAAACGGCGGATTTCCTAAGGTATGAGGGTCCCCTAAAAAAGAAATTAAATAGTCTTTTAAGGCTTGGGGAGTGGCTTTGACTGGTGAGCCCAACTGTATTAGTAAAATGGCTCGTTTTTGTTTGGTGGGCATAAAAACCTTTGAAATTCTAGGGATTCAAGTTAGAATTTATTCTCCTTAGAATATAGATAAAAGATGGTGGACTTAAAAGAGTGTATGCTTTTGTAATCGTATTCTATATTCTGGTATAGTTGAGGAATATTTGTCCAAAAAGAAGAATAAATTTATCTTTTTTTGTTTAACTAAAAATAATTTTTATATTT
>JAAYJH010000108.1 GCA_012523035.1 Fibrobacter sp. | reverse complement strand
TTGGGTTTTTAGTGTTTTTTAGTCTTATAGCAGTGCTATATTTTTTACACAGGTTATTCTTGATGAAAATTTGATGATAAAAAGAGGTTGTTTTGCTGAGCTTCGTTTAATTTTTTATTGAAAAACGAGTTTTTTTTGTCTGTTTATGGCTGCTTTTTATTTTTGTTTGTAAAAATTTATCGTTTTAAGCCCTATTATTGGTCTTTTAAAGTAAAAAGACACCTTTTTTCGCTTAGCTTTGTCTAAGTTTATCGTTTTTGCTTTTTATTATTATACATTTAAGGTGTAAAGTTTCTTTTTTAAAAAAAAAGACCTTTTAATTATAAAAAGTTTATATAGTCACACTTAATGGAGATTTTCATGGCAAAAAAAATGATTGCGGTAGATGGTAACGAGGCTACTGCGAGTATTGCTCACAAATTGAGCGAAGTGATTGCAATTTATCCTATCACCCCTTCTAGCCCTATGGCAGAACATTCCGATGCTTGGAGCGCGGTTGGCAAAAAAAACTTATGGGGCCAGGTTCCAACTGTTTTTGAAATGCAGTCCGAAGGAGGAGCTGCAGGTACTGTGCACGGGGCTCTTTTGTCTGGAGCATTGACTACAACTTTTACTGCGTCTCAAGGTCTTCTTTTGATGATCCCTAATATGTATAAGATTGCAGGTGAGCTTACTCCTACTGTGTTTCATGTGACAGCTCGATCTATAGCTGCTCAGGGCTTGTCTATTTTTGGTGATCAATCCGATGTGATGGCATGCCGTCAAACTGGTTTTTCAATTTTAGCTTCTTCTACTGTTCAAGAATGTCAAGATTTGGCTTTAATTGCACATGCTGCTACACTGGAAAGTCGTGTGCCCATGATGCACTTTTTTGATGGTTTTAGAACTTCTCACGAAGTGATGAAAATAGAAGCCATTGATGATACTATTATTCGAGATATGATAGATGAAAAGCTTGTGAAAGCTTGTCGTGATAGGAGCTTAACTCCTGATCGCCCTACCCTTAGAGGAACCGCTCAAAACCCAGATGTTTATTTTCAAGGAAGAGAAACGGTAAATCCATTTTATGCAGCGATTCCAGAAATCATTCAAAAGCAAATGGACAAGCTTGCTGCACACACAGGCCGTCAGTATAATTTAGTGGACTATGTCGGTGCTAAAGATGCAGAACGAGTGATTGTCATTATGGGTTCTGGTGCAGACACTGTGAGCGAAACGGTTAAATATTTAGAAGCTAAAGGCGAAAAAGTAGGGGTGCTCAATGTACGCCTTTACAGACCATTCCCTATGGATGCGTTTATGAAAGCCCTTCCAGAATCAGTTAAAACTATTGCTGTTTTGGATAGGTCTAAAGAACCTGGTTCTGCTGGAGAAGCTTTATTCCAAGATGTTTTAACCGCTGTTACCGAAGCTGTGATGGCAGGCAAAGCTCAATTGCCCAAAATAATTGGTGGTCGTTATGGACTATCTTCTAAAGAGTTTACCCCTGCTATGGTCAAAGCTGTTTTTGATGAATGCAAAAAATCAGATCCAAAATCTAGATTCACAGTGGGTATTATCGACGATGTGACCTTCACAAGCTTGACTGTGGATCCGAACTTTAAGTTAGAGAAAAATTTTATTCAAGCCATGTTCTACGGACTAGGTGCAGATGGTACTGTTGGAGCCAACAAAAACTCTATCAAAATTATCGCCAATAACACTGAAAATTTTGCACAAGGTTATTTTGTTTACGACTCCAAAAAATCTGGTTCTATGACTATTTCGCACTTGCGTTTTGGTAAAGAAGAGATCAATGCACCTTATTTGATTGGTGAAAACGAAGCCGACTTTATTGCTTGTCATCACACTCCCCATTTGAGTTTGCTCAATATGCTCAAAAATGCAAAAGTGGGAGCTACTTTCTTGCTTAATACTACCCATGATGCAGAGACTGCTTGGGATTCTTTCCCTCGTTTAGTGCAACAACAAGTGATTGATAAAAAAATCCGTGTTTATGTGATTGATGGCTACGCTGTCGCCGATAAAACAGGCATGGGTCGTCGAATCAACACGATTATGCAAACTTGTTTCTTTGCTAAAGCAGGAATCCTTCCAGAAGATCAAGCCATCCAGTTGATTAAAGACTACGCTAAAAAAACTTATGCTAGTAAGGGTGATGCAGTTGTTCAACAAAACTGGGATGCTATCGATGCTTCTCTAGCACACTTGTTTGAAGTTAAAATTCCGGCAGAAGTCACTAGTCAAAAAGAGCTCCGTGCTCCAATTCACGGTGTTGCATCTGATTTTGTAAATACTGTGACCGCCGAAATCATTAAAGGCAATGGCGATGATTTGCCAGTATCTAAAATGCCTGTCGATGGTGTATTCCCTACAGGAACCACTAAATTTGAAAAACGAGATTTGGCTTTAAAAATTCCTATATGGGATCCAAATTCTTGTGTACAGTGTGGAAAATGTGCGATGGTTTGTCCACACGCCGCTATTCGTATCAAAGCATATGATAAATCCGAGTTAGACAATGCTCCAGAAGGCTTCCAGTTTATTCCTGCTAAAGGTTATAAGATGGATGCTCAAGAGCCTGTGTTTACTGTTAGCGTGTCTCCTTATGACTGTACCGGTTGTGGTGTTTGTACTCAAGCTTGTATTGGTAAAAATAAAGAAAACCCAGAACTCAAAGCCATTAACATGGATGTCCAAGAACCAGTGGCCGAAAAACTCAGTGTTTATTGGGATTTCTTTGTGGATATCGCAGAGTTTGACCGCACTAAAGTCAATAAAGGTCTTGTAAAACAAGCAATGCTATTAGAGCCACTTTTTGAATTCTCGGGTGCATGCCCTGGTTGCGGTGAAACTCCTTATATTCGTGCTGTCACGCAATTATTTGGAGACCGTATGGTCGTTGCCAATGCCACAGGATGTTCTTCTATTTATGGTGGAAACC
This sequence comes from Fibrobacter sp., assembly GCA_012523035.1. Lineage (GTDB taxonomy): Bacteria > Fibrobacterota > Fibrobacteria > Fibrobacterales > Fibrobacteraceae > JAAYJH01. The sequence continues at coordinate 46,911 of JAAYJH010000108.1, read as the reverse complement.
TCCCCACTACCCCATGGTCCAAAAACAAAGACGGTCGTGGTCCGGCTTGGGCTAACAGCTTGTTCGAAGACAATGCCGAGTTTGGTTTAGGGATGCGATTGGCTATTAATAAACACAGTGCCCAGGCCTTTGATTTATTAGACAAATTAGCTCCTGAATTAGATGAAAAACTCGTGGATGCTCTGAAAACTCAACAGCAAGAAGACGAAGCGGGTATTATTGTCCAAAGAGAAAATATCGAAGTGCTAAAAAAAGCGTTGGCCACTCACACTTCTGAAGATGCCAAGAGCTTGCTAGATCTTTCTGACTACCTTTCTAAAAAATCTGTCTGGATCATCGGTGGTGATGGTTGGGCTTATGATATTGGGTTTGGTGGTTTAGATCATGTGATGGCGACCGGTGCCAATGTGAATATCTTGGTTTTAGACACCGAAGTATATTCTAACACTGGTGGACAAGCCTCTAAATCGACTAACAAAGGTGCTGTAGCTCTTTTTGCTGCTGGTGGTAAACGAGCTGCTAAAAAAGACCTTGGTTTAATTGCTATGAGCTATAAAAATGTATATGTAGCCCGTGTTGCAATGGGAGCCAATGACAATCACACGCTAAAAGTGCTTCAAGAAGCCGAAGCCTTTAATGGACCATCTTTGATTTTGGCATATTCTCCATGTATTGCTCATGGTTATGACTTGTATAATCAACTTGGACACCAAAAAATGGCGGTGGAGTCTGGTTATTGGCCATTGCTTCGCTACAATCCAAATTTAGTGGATCAAGGCAAGAACCCTCTTATATTAGATAGTAAAGCTCCATCTATTCCCGTTGCCGAGTATATTTATACCGAAAACCGTTATAAAATGCTCTTGAAACGAGATCCGGACACAGCTAAAAAACTAGCGGATTCTTTACAAAAAGAAATTGATGATCGTTACACTTATTATTCTAATATGTCAAAGATAGAAGTCTAAAATTTCTCATTTTTAATGAATCTCAAAGCCCTGGATTGAATCTAGGGCTTTCTTTTTTTTTCTTTTTTTAAAAGTCTAAGGGTCTCTTTTTTACTATATTATTTTTATGAAATTAAATATAGAAAACAACAAACAAGTATCTCCATATGCCGCTTTGTTTTTCGAAAAACAAAATTTATTGTTCACCGAAGGACTCTCTTTAGAAGCACAAACAAAAGTAAAATCCATTATTCATAATATAGAAGAAGGGGTTTTTGATAACTTGGAAATCCACTCCATTGATTCTGTAGAAACAATTTTTGTACAGTTGAAAGGCCGAGGTTTAAGCCCTTTAGATAAACTTCGTGTGGCTGCATACAAACTCGCGAAAAAGTTAAAACAAAGGAAATTAGATTCCATTGGGATTGATTTGTCCAAAGCATCTGCCGCCGAAGCTAGGTCTATTTTTCATGGCTTGTATGCCGCAGAATATCAATTTGATCGATATAAAAGTAAAAAAAGCACTCCTATAGATATTCAGTATCAAATTGATGCCAAAGATAAGACAAAAGACTTTATAAGGATTGCAAAAGAAGTAGAAATCGAGCAGTCCTCTATTGTATTAACTAAAAATTGGATCAATACACCGAGCGGTGATTTCACTCCCTTTACTTTTATGCAAGAAGCTCATAAAGTGGCAGACGAAGCTGAATTAGATATTAAAGTTCGTGATTTTGAGGCTTTAAAAGCCGAATCATTCAATGGTTTGGTCACTGTGGGCAAAGGCAGCCCCTCTAAACCATACTTAGTCACTTTAGAATATAAACCAGAAAATGCAAAGGCAAATACTCATTTGGTATTAGTAGGGAAAGGGCTCACTTTTGATACAGGAGGAGTGAGTTTAAAACCAGCGACTGGAATGTGGGAAATGTGTTGTGATATGTCTGGTGCCGCCGCGGTTCTTGGAGCCATTCGAAGCATCGCTTTATTGAAACTCCCTATTCGCGTGAGTGCTGTATTGTGTTTAGCAGAAAACAAAATAGGCTCTAATGCTGTATTGCCAGGGGATATTTTCACAGCCAAAAACGGAAAAACTGTGATGGTGGACAACACCGATGCAGAAGGTCGATTGGCTTTGAGTGACGGACTGGCCGAAGCTGAATTATTAAAAGCAACTCATATTGTAGATTTAGCCACTTTGACAGGAGCTATGGTTCGAGCATTGGGCTATGCGATTACTGGATTCTTTAGCAATGATTCGGATTTAGCCTCTAAATTAAAAGATGCAGGAGAAGCTTCTTGTGAAAAGCTATGGCAACTCCCTCTCGAAGAAGAATATGCCGATGGCCTTCAAGGAAAATTCGCTGACCTCCAGAATATTGGAGCAGATGCCGGGGCTATTTCTGCAGCATTATTCCTAAAAGAATTTGTACCTGAAAACACAGCGTGGTCTCATTTGGATATTGCAGGGACTGCGTTTACCACCAAAGAGTGGAAATACACTTCTTATGGAGCAACAGGGATTGGAGTTCAAACTTTAACTGAATTAGCACGCCAATTAGGAGAATAATCCTTGAAAAAAAACGATACCATTGCGGTTCTCGATTTTGGTGGTCCTTATACCCATCTTATAGCCAATCGTTTACGACAACTAGGTGTTTTTAGCGAAATACACTCCCCTAGCACCGACGCCAAAAATTTGAGTGAGGTTCAAGGAATTATTTATAGCGGAAGCACAGACGATACTTCAAAAATCCCTCAATACAATCCAGAAATTTTTTCTATTCCTGTTCCAAAACTTGGCATTTCTTATGGTTACCAATTATTAGCAAAAGAATTAGGAGCAAAAATAGTCCAAAAATCTACAGATTCCTCTGAAATCGATGGATTGAAATTTGAAGGGAATAAAGACTACGGTGTTTCTAAATTAAGCATTACTCATCCAGACCATCCTCTTTTAAAGGGAATTACAGATTCCAATGTATGGATGGATACCAGTCACAATGTGCTTTTATCAGAAAACTTAAAAAGTTTTGCTCACACCTCCAAAACTCCCCATGCTATTATAATCAACGACTCTCTTAAGACTTATGGAGTGGCCTTTCACCCCGAATTGGCTCACACCAGTTTTGGAAATCAAATATTCTCTAATTTTTTAGATATATGCAAGGTTCAAAAATCTTGGAATATGAGAAATTACCTCGATTTGATCTCTAAAAAAATAATAACACAAACTCAAAATAAAAATGTGTTTTTATTAGTCTCGGGTGGTGTCGATAGCACTGTCGCGTTTGTCTTGTTAAACAAAATACTAGGTCCATCTAGAGTCCTTGGCCTCCATATCGATAGTGGAATGATGCGTTTGGGAGAATCACAAAAGGTTTTGAATTTTTTAGAAGCCGAAGGCATGAAAAATCTTCAAGTTTGTGATGCCAGTGAAGAGTTTCTAGAAGCTTTACAGGGAATCACAGCCCCCGAAGAAAAAAGAAAAATTATTGGAGCCACATTCTTAAAAATCAAAGATCGAGAAATGGAGCGACTCCACTTAGACCCATCTCAATGGATCATAGCCCAGGGCACCATTTATCCCGACATTTTAGAAAGTGGGGACTCTGACAAAAGCAACTTAGTCAAAACCCATCACAATAGAGTGCAAGAAGTATTAAATTTAATGGATCAAGGGCTTCTGATCGAGCCATTAATGGATTTATACAAAGACGAAGTTCGAGTTTTGGGCGAAGAACTAGGTATCCCCCATTCATTGGTCTGGCGTCACCCATTCCCGGGTCCTGGTTTAGGGGTTCGCTTGCTGTGTTCTACTGGTCAAAACCATTTACCAAGTGCCGAACAAATTCCAAAACTATCCAGCTATTTAAAAGAAAATAAGATTCAAGGTTATTTACTCCCCATACAAAGTGTTGGAGTTCAAACTCATGGACGCACCTATGCACAGCCTTTTTTAATCACTAGCAAACACCAAGATTGGAGCGAGCTAGAACTTTTAGCTTCAAATTTATTAAAAGAATTTAAAGAAATAAATCGAATTGTTTATCAAATAGGAAGTATAAATGCAGAAGAACCTGTATTGATCGAGCAATACACCACAAAAAACACTTTGGATTCTTTGCGTCTTTTTGATGACAAAGCCACCCAGTTTTTAGAAGAAAACAATCTATACCAAGACATTTGGCAAATGCCCGTGGTACAAGTTCCCCTTCAGATTCAAAACAAAGCCTGCATAGTCATGAGGCCTATTCACAGTTCTGATGCTATCACCGCAAAATTTGCACCCATTGACTTTAATCTATTAGAGCCATTTTGGCTGCAAATGAAATCTATTGGAGCGGGGGCTTTATGGTACGATATCACTCATAAACCACCTGGAACTATTGAGTGGGAATAAGTTTAGAAAAAACAATCCTTGTAGGCATCGCCACTTCTAAAATAAAATTATGGCAAGCCGAAGAGCATCTCCAAGAACTCTTTCGATTAGCAGAAACAGCCAAAGCAGAAGTAGTGCAAACATTTATCCAAAGACTGGTCGCCTTCAACCCAGCGACTTTAATTGGAGATGGCAAGCTGTTAGAAATCAAAGAAGCTCTAGAAGCACACGAAGCTAAAATGGTCATTTTTGATGAAGAACTTTCGGGTTCACAAATCAAAAACTTAGAAAACAAGCTCCCTGGAATCAAAGTTCTAGACAGGACTGGGCTTATTTTAGACATTTTCGCCAAACAAGCTCAAACTTCGGAAAGTCGTTTAATGGTAGAAGTGGCTCAACTGGAATATTTTATGCCTCGATTGACTGGTCGGTGGACTCACCTTTGCCGGCAACACAATGGAGGGATAGGCACCAAAGGACCTGGAGAGACTAAATTAGAAACGGATCGGCGATTCATTAGAAAACGCATACAATTCTTAAATAATAAATTGAAACAAATCGAAAGCATTCGACAGCGACAAGCAGAAAACAGAAGCGATGTATTTCATGTAGGGATTGTCGGCTACACCAATGTAGGCAAAAGCACTTTAATGAATCGACTCACCAAAGCAGATATTTATACCGAAAACAAACTTTTTGCCACTTTAGATAGCACCACAAGAAAATTATATATAGACCATGAACATGAAGTTATTTTAAGTGATACCGTTGGATTCATTCGAAAACTCCCCCACCATTTGATCGAAACCTTTAAAAGCACTCTTGGAGTAGTGGCCTATGCAGACTGTATTTTAGAAGTCATCGACGCCTCTGCCTCTGACTTTTCGGAGCATCTAGAAGTCACCCAAAATGTTTTAGAGCAAATTATAGACCCCAAAACTCCAAAAATTCATGTCTTTAATAAGGTGGAAGTTTTAGAAGCGCCTATACGACAGCAATTACTCCAAAAGTTTCCGCACATCATACAGATTAGTGCCAAAGAAAACATTGGGCTAGAAATCTTAAAAAAACAAATCCAAAAAGAAACTAAAAAGTTTTACAAAAAAAGGAAAAATCAGGAGAAAAAAGCACATAAATCGTCAAAATCTTGGGTATCGACATGAAAGAACATCAAAAATTATCCAAACTTTCTTTAATTTACTGTACTTTTTTTGGAAGCGGCTTGCTCCCTAAAATGCCCGGCACTTATGGAAGTTTGGCTGCAATGCTAGTGGCTTATCTTATTAGCCTATTCAGTATCATTAACTTTTTCTTTATCTTCTCTGTGATACTTTTTTTCATCAGCATTCCCATTGTCCAAAAAGCCATGAAGCAATCCAAAACCAGTGATCCCGGATGGATTGTCATTGACGAAGTTGCTGGCCAGTGGTTGAGTTTTGCTTTTACTCCCATAGCAATTTTATTGGATCATCCTTGGCTTTTTTTAGTTGGGTTTATCTTGTTTAGGTTTTTTGACATTATAAAACCTTTAGGAATTCAAAGTTTAGAAAAATTACCTGGAGCTTGGGGTGTGATGAGCGACGACATGTTAGGCGGATTTTATGCTGGAATTTTACTTGCCTTGCTTGCCATTCACGCACTTTAAGTGAAGGCGTTTTTATAATTTATTCTTTACAGCGCATTCCACCTTGCATATGAGTTTCTCTGTCTTGAAACTTTTCTTCGACTTGCTCTATTTTAGAATCTATATCAATGTTTTCTTTTAAACTAAAAGAGGAGGCCCAAGGGCTCAAATATGGACTTGGATTTTTTTGGCTAGGGATTTTTTGAATGCTAAATTGAGGATTCCATTCTAAATGGATAGCAATCGTTTGGTCTTTTACTTTGGTGTTTTGCTTTATAGCACTTTCGTGTTCTTTGTAGCGATTCATTTTTTTGAAATAATAAGTGTAAGTCAAATTCAATTGAAAATCTTTATAAAATGCATAAGCAAGAGAGGATTCCCACAAATAAAGCCTATCTTTTCTAGGGTTGTTTTTGGCATTATACACTCTGGATTCATAAGCTATGGTGTTCCAAGATTCAATTTTAGGGTGCATCCACCATAACAACGAAAATTGAAAGCTATTTTTAGAAAATTGATTCCATGAATCTTTGGTGTAATAAGAGCCTCGTTTATATGCACCGTGCACAAGCAAAGAAGTTGTAAAAGAATGTTTTAGATAAATTGAACTTTCTATTTCTTTTCTAGAAAATGGGGAATCTCTAAAAAGTCTAGAGCCTGCTAAAAAAGAAAAACCTAGCTTATTTAAAAGTAGAAAATCTAAATCTAGAGATTTCTGTTCTTGAGAAATTGGATATTCTGGATACAAAGAATCTTTTTGCAACAGCAATAAACCAGTGAAATAAGTTTTGAATGAAAATAAATGGTTCAAAACATAAGCACCTAACTTTACCCTTGCAGTGGAACGGTGGTATTCTTGGTTTGCATTAGGAAAATAGTACCAAGATTGAAGCATTAGATCGCCATGAGGTTGTATGGTTTTATTCTCTACCCACGGTTTAACGCCAAAACCAGTCCCCCACCTATGAAAAAACTTGGAATCTGAATCTTTGATGGTGTTATTATCATAAAATGGATTTTGACTGTAACCCAAGCCATATAAAACTCTACCAGAAAAGACTTGATTCCAAGAGGGTTGTACCACACGACTTAAATATTCATAAAGAGCTCGATCTTCTTGATAAATACATTGAGAATTTCGTATTTGAGAAAAAATTTCTCGCATGATACGGCTGCGTCGTCTTTGGAGTTGTTTTGACAAATGGCCTTTTTGGTTTTCAAAATAAAGTGAGTATAGGTGGATGAGTTGTGCTCTTGTCTGGTCACATTCATTGAGTTTAAAATGATTGGAATCCATGTTTATTAAAGGGTGCAAGTGTGACTTGGCACTCTCTAAATCATCGATGTTTAATTCTCCCCAGACTCGCCATAAAGACAGATGAAAATCTTCCCTATCTTGTAAGTAACGGTCTAGTAGCACTACAGCGTAAAAATCATCTTTTTCGTTAAATCTTTTTTCTATAGTAGCCAAAGAATCGATAGATTCTTTAGCAGAGACAGAAAGAGTCAAAAACAAAAAAAGCAAAAAAAATCGTTTCATTAAAAACCGTAACCGATAAATCCTATATTATAATATAATAAATTGTAAAAAAAAACTTAGTTTTTAAAAGGGATGCGTGCTTGAATAGTGGGAAGTGGTTAGTGTTAGAGATGTTATGCAAATTCGGAGGGGACGGTGCGAAATGTGCTACACTGAGCCTGTCGAAGTGCGTGCCATAAAAGCTGGGATGCGTGCTTGAAATGTACTGCGAAATGCGTGCCAAAAAGGCTGGGATGCGTGCTTGAAATGTACTGCGAAATGCGTGCCAAAAACGCTGGGATGCGTGCTTGAAATGTACTGCGAAATGCGTGCCAGAAAAGCTGGATGCGTGCTTGAAATGTACTGCGAAATGCGTGCCAAAAAGGCTGGGATGCGTGGTTGAAATGTATTGCGAAAATCATGCCAGAAAATGCAGCTCTTCTCTAAACTCTAAGAGCTTCTCACTTCCCACATTAAAAGCCAGGCGTGTGTGAGACTTCAATAAAAAAAGCCTGACTTTGTTAGATCAGGCTTTGGTTTAGAAAGATTCGGTTCTGGTTTTATAGAGCGTTAGTTTTCTGAGTCGGTACTTGTGTCGGATTCAGATGGTGCTGGGTTTTCGGGGATTTCTTGAGTTTCTGTGTCAGTCAGTTCAGAAGTTTGAAGAGTTTCTTGGTCGTCTTCGACTCTTGGAAGTGCTGCAGCATCTTGAACTAAGTCGCCTTCTCGAAGAGTTATTGCTTTGACTCCTTGAGAGAATCGACCCGTCACTCGGATACTGTCTGCTTGGATTCGAATCACTTGACCATCACGACTGCTAATCATTAAGTCATAGTCATCGGCCACACTTTCTACAAAAACAGCGTTTCCAGTTTTATCGGTGACATTTAAGTTTCGAACTCCTTTTCCTCCACGGTGGGTGACTCTATAGGTGCTGGGTAGGCTTCGTTTGCCATAACCATTTTCAGTTATAGTCAACACTTTGCTACCTGGTTTTAACCATAAAAGAGAGATAACTTCGTCTGATTCTGCAAGGGAAATGCCTCGAACACCACGAGTGCCCCGCCCCATCGCTCGTAAACGAGTCATAGGGAAAGTGATCGATTGCCCTAAACGAGTCGAAATCATGATTAAATCATTGGCTATAGGAGTTGAATCTATGTCTTCTACAAGTTCTTCGTCTCCTTCTTCTTCTACGACTTCTTCTACAACATCTTCGGTATTCGATTCATCGGTGTTGTCTTCTTCTGAGTCTTCAGTTAATAATTCAACCAAACGCACTTTCACAAGTTCATCGTTTTCATCTAATGTGATGGCATTCACCCCTTTTCGACGAACATTTGAAAAAAGCTCTAGCTTCATTTTATTGACCACACCGTTTTTGGTGGCAAAAATCAAATAAAAATGATCTTCAAAGTTTCTCACAGGGACAATGGCAGATACAGTTTCATCTTCTACGAGTTCAATGAAATTCACAATGGGTCGCCCTTTACCACTTCTAGAGCCTTCGGGGAGTCTATAGACTTTGGTCCAATGCACACGACCTTTATTGGTAAAAATAAGCAAATAACTATGTGTGCTAGCGGTAAAAATTTGCTCTACAAAATCTTCGTCTTTGAGGCCTGCTCCAATAATGCCTTTTCCACCTCGATTTTGGGCTTTAAAAGTATCTATGGGCAATCTACGCACATAGCCTTCGTGACTCAAGGTGATCACTTGTTCTTCTTCTGGAATTAAATCTTCATATTCAAAGTCTTCGGCATCTTCTTCAATAGAAGTACGCCTTTCGTCTCCAAATTTATCGTTGATTTCATCGAGACGATTCAATATAATCTCTAATTGTCTTTCTCTTTTGGCCAAAATATCTTCTAAATCGGCGGCGGTGATCACTAACTCTTGATATTCATTTTCGATTTTATCAATTTCTAGGTTAGTGAGCTGTCTAAGCCTCATATCTACAATAGATTGGGCTTGAATCTCTGACAAGTCAAATCTTTCAATCAAAGATTTTTTGGCTATGTCGGTATCTTGAGAGGCACGAATAATACGAACGACCTCGTCGATATTTTGCTGAGCAATTCGAAGTCCTTCCAAAATATGCATACGAGCTTTAGCTTTTTTGAGTTCAAACTCAGTGCGTCGTCGTATGACTTCTATACGGTGTTCTAGGTAAAGTTCAATAAGCTTTTTTAATGTCAAAAGAGTAGGTTGTTTATTGACTAAAGCCAAATTATAAATACCAAAAGTATCTTGGAGCTGCGTGTATTTATACAAGTTATTGAGAATCACTTCTGCAATAGCGTCTTTTCTTAACTCTAAAACTACGCGCATTCCAGATCGATCCGACTCATCTCTAATGTCGCTAATCCCTTCGACCTTTTTTTCTTTGACTAAATCGGCTATTTTTTCGACCAATTTAGCTTTATTCACCATATAAGGAATTTCTGTAATTACAATTCGTTCGCGACCTTTGCTAGCCTCTTCTGTATGTACTCTGGCACGCACACGCACCTTGCCTCTACCTGTTAGATAAGCATCACGAATCCCAGCACGGCCACAAATAATGCCCCCCGTAGGAAAGTCTGGCCCTGTGACAAAGGCAAGCAGCTCTTCATCTGCAATTTCTGGATTTTTAGCAACCGCATGAATAGCTTGAGTCACCTCTCTAAGATTATGAGGAGCCATAGAAGTAGCCATTCCAACAGCAATACCAGTAGAACCATTCACAATCAAATTTGGAAAAGAAGAAGGGATCACCAAAGGTTCTTTCAACGAATCGTCGTAGTTGAGCCCAAAATCCACCGTATCTTTATCTAAATCTTCAAGCATCATCTCACCAAAACGAGTCATTCTTGCTTCGGTGTAACGCATAGCAGCAGCAGAATCTCCATCGATAGAACCAAAGTTCCCTTGCCCATCTACCAGTGGGTAGCGAAGAGAAAAATCTTGAGCCATACGAACCAGAGTATCGTAAACAGCAGAGTCACCATGGGGGTGATACTTACCAATAACATCACCCACAATACGAGCGGATTTTTTATAGGCCTTTCCAGGATAAACGCCCAAATCGTGCATTCCAAATAAAACCCTTCGGTGCACAGGCTTTAAGCCGTCTCGAACATCTGGTAAGGCACGCGATACTATCACACTCATTGAATAACGAAGATAAGAATCTTGCATGTCTTTTTCTATCAACGAGTAAACATTAGTACCAGGAACTAGTTTTTGTTCTGACATTTTTTATCCTTTGGCTAAACTAGAGTCAAATAGAGAATGAAGTCTCAAAAGCTCTACATGATTGGTCGAACATAAAGAAAGTGGTGTTAGTGAGGCAAAAGAATGGTGCAAAGCATGGTCATCGGAACCTTTTTTTGCTTTTGAATAATCCTTATAGCCTTCTAAGTGCCACAAATCGTCTTTATTTTTATAAAAATCAATAAACATATCAAGGCCCATCGAAGTCACAGCAATCCCTTGATAAGTATTTGAACAAGCGTTTGGAAAATTTAAATTCCAAAAAGTGTTTTCTGGAATTTCGAGATAGAGTTTATTTTGAACCATACTCAAAGCAAAATCAATAGCTATAGAAAGCATAAAATCGTTCTTTGCCTCTAAAGAAATGGCCACCGCAGGGAGCTTCCAAAGTGCGGCCTCTCTTGCTGCTGCAACAGTACCAGAATAAATCGACGAAACACCTGCATTTTCACCCACATTCACCCCAGAAATCACAAGATCAAAACTTTGCTCTTTAAAAAGCTCTGTCACAGCAAACTTCACACAATCTGCAGGAGTACCTGTAATAGAATAAGCCTCAAAATCATAATCCAAACGAAAAAGCTTTAAGGCCTTGCGGTGAGTAAAAGCGTGCCCTACCCCACTTTGCTCACCATTGGGAGCAAGCATATACAAATCACAAACGCTACACAAAGCTTTTGCCAGAGCCATCAAATACGGGCTATCAAACCCATCGTCATTAGTGAGTAAAATTAGGGGTAAAACAGGTTTTTGCATTTCTAATATAAAGATAGAAATTTAATTTACTTTTACATCTAAAATCTAGAAGAAAATGACTTGGTGAGGCAAAAAACAAGCTTTTTAGCAAAACTTTAATTAAAAAGTACAAGCTCAATTTCATAAACTTAGACCCACAGAAAAACTCTAAAATAACAGAGAATCGCAAGCTATTCATAAAAACCAGGCGTTTCTGAGACTTCATCATTATCAATAGGAGGCTTTTATGAATGATGATTTCTTCTGTGGTCGTTTGCTGTGTTTCTCTTTTTTAGTTTTGTGTTTTTATTTGTTTGGTCGTTTTTGCAGCTTTTATGGGGTTTTTAGTTTGTTTTGGACGCTTGTTTTGGCTTCTTCTAAAGTTTCTATGACGATATCACACCATTTGTCAAATTTCGGGTCTTTTTTTTGTAGTTCTGGATGAGAAAAGACATGACGAATGGATTCTTCGACTCCTTGGTCGAAGCGTTTGGTGAAGCTGATTCCAGGGACTAAGTTTTTTAATTTGGTGTTGTCAAAGACGACTGTGTTTGCTTTGTCTCCGATTAAGTTTCCTAATGTGTCGACGGGTCCTATGTCTGCCAAAAATTTGGAAGAGACATAATAAGCTTTTAGTTTTTTGTTTAGTTTGTTTGCTATGCAGGTGTATATTTGATTCCATGTTAAGGATTCGTCGCTGGTGATTTGTACGGACTCACCTATGGCGTGTGGGTTTCCTATTAGGCCTATAAATGCTTTGGCAAAGTCGCTGTTGTGAGTGAGTGTCCATAAAGATGTGCCGTCTCCATGGATGAGGACTGGTTTGTTTTCTAAAATTCTAGCTATGACTTGATAGCTCCCCTGCCCTCCGTGTAAGCCTACTGGTATGGATCGTTCATCATAGGTGTGGCTGGGCCTTACTATAGTGATGGGGAATTGTTCCGTTCGATATAATTCGGTTAAATATTCTTCACAGGCTATTTTGTTTTGTGAGTATTTCCAATAGGGGTTGGCAAGTGGTGTGCCTTCGGTGATTCTATAGTTGGATAAGGGTTTTTGATAAGCAGAGGCCGAGCTTATGAAGATGAATTGTTTTGTTTTTTGCTTGAATAAGCGATAATCTCGCTCTAATGCAGAGACTTCAAAGGCAAAAAAATCTGCAACGGCGTCAAATTCTATGTTTTGAATGCTTTTGGCTATGGATTCTTCTCCGTCGTCAAAAGATCCAAGGTGGTGTAAAGCCCCACTGCCCTGTATTTCGTGGAAGTTTTGTAGTTCTTGGTGCCGTGTGGCTCTGTTGATAAGGTATAGTGTGTGCCCTTTTTGTAATAAAAGTTTTGAGATTGCCATGCTTATGGTGCCAGTGCCACCTATTAATAGAATTTTCATAAGGCCTCGCTCTCTGTAAGGTTTCAATAAAAATACTACAAAAATGATGATTAAAAAATATTTCACACAGCTTTTATGATGATGCGAATCGAATGGGTGTTTATTTTTTGTTGTGGCGAATAGTGAATACCTACTTTTTGATTTGAATTTAGATTGAATGAATAATAGGCTTTTGTATTATTTTATATTTTAACTATGAATTATTCTGCTTTTATTATTGCTGTCAGTTTGCTTGTCAGTCGTGTGTTGGGTATTTTTAGAGAAATGCTTTTGGCTAAAAATGCAGGGATTTCTTTAGAAAAAAATGCTCTGGATTTGGCTTTTATGATTCCAGATATATTGAATCATGTGGTAAGTACAGGGTTTTTATCTATTATTTTTATCCCTATTTTTACTGGGTATTATGTGCAAAACAAAGAAAAAGAGGCCTGGGCGTTTTTTAGTAATATCTTAAATAGCCTTGGACTTTTACTTTTAATTCTGATTGTACCCTCTTTTATTTGGATGCGAGAGCTTATCGTTTTGTTTAGTGCGGCAGAGCTCCCTAGCGTTTTGTTAGATAGAGCCACTTATTTTGGACGAATTATATTGCCAGCTCAACTTTTTATTTTTGCTGGATCTTTTTTAGTGGCAGTGCAACACACCAGAAAACAATTTTTAATCCCTTCACTCACTGGAGTGATTTATAATGCCGCTATATTATTAGGTGGTATCTCTATGGCTCATTTAGGGCTTGAAGGTTTTGCTTGGGGCGTTCCCATAGGGGCTTTTGTAGGTTTTTTTGCATTACAAATTTTAGGCTCTTATCGAGGAGGCGTGCGTTACTCATTTTATTTGAACCCCAAACACCCCGATGTGTTTCGATATATAAAAATGATGCTCCCCATGTCTTTTGGAGTCGGGAGTATGTTTGCTTTAGAGTTTATTATTCGAAGTTTTGGAGGGCAATTTGGTGTCCACTCTATTTCCGGCTTGAATTATGCTTATAGGATCATGTACACCCTAGTCGCTGTGTTTGGTTTTTCTGTAGGAGTGGCTAGCTATCCAGAGATGAGTCGGTTGGTAAAAGAAAAAAAACATCAAGAATTAAATTCAAAAATTTGGACTTCGATTTCGAGAATGTTTAGTATACTAGTCCCCGCCGTGATTACTGTATGGCTTCTTGCATTTCCAATAGTTCGTATATTATTAGAAAGAGGTGCCTTTACTAGAGAAACCAGTGAATTTGTCGCCAGCCTCTTGCGATGGTATTTACCAGCAAGCATCGCTTTGTGCGTGCAAGCAGTCTTGGTTCGCAGTTTTTATGCAGCAGAACGAATGTGGCTACCCACCTTAATAAATACCGGTATTTTTGCATTGACTATTCCAGTTTACCTTTTGACAGCAAAATCACTTGGCATCCATTCTATCCCTTTAGTAGGGGCCTTGGGAGCACTCACACAAGTTTTAGTGATGGTCTTTGCTTGGATTCAAGTCAATGGCACAGATAAAATCAAAGTACCCATACATAACATTCTCAAAAGTTTAATCGCATTGCTTCTTTCCTTTTTAATTTTAAGCCCCTTTCAACTATATTTCGAGCATTTATTTAGAAGTATCCAAATCGAAAGCCTTTTACTTTTGAGTATGGCCCTTGCACTTTTTATATTTCTCTCTAACCTTTATTTTCAAAAATTACTCTCTTCTAGCGACGCAGAAGCAACAATCCAAGAAATATCACAAAAACTCTTTAGAAGAAAAAAATGAAGTCTCACACACGCCTGGCTTGTGTATGTAGAGATAAACATCGTTTCTGGCACGCACTTCGACAGGCTCAGTGTAGCAATTTTCGCACCGTATCGCATCCCACTTTTCACACCCGCATCCCAGCGCATAATGGCGTGAATTTCTTGTCTTTCTTGTGAGTCTAGTCCTTTCAAGCCATTTATGCTTTTGTAAACTCAATAAAAGGAGTGCATTTCGGCTAAACTTTGTTTAAATTACATAATCGATTGTATTCAAGGGATATTATATATGAGAACTCGACTATTCATGCTCTTAATAGCATCTATTCTTTTATCTTCATGTGCTAATACAATTAAAGTGAAAGATAAAAAAACCTTAGAAAATGCTACTGGAATTATAGCTGTTTTTCGTCAACCCATAGGTTTTTGCAGCGGAGGCTATGCTCAGTTTATCGATATCAATGGGGTTACTGTTACTGTGAAACCAATTTGAACAACTCGCCAAGATAATTTATTTTCAAAAAAATTAAAACCTGGAAAAGCGTCAATAGAATCTTATTTGTATAGATGTGCTTACACATTAACAACTATTAAATTTGATACTAATTATTTTCCTTCATTGATTATCCCAGAAAAAGGCTTTTGTAAAGTTGTTATTTCTATGACAAATGAAGGTTATCAGTACAGTAAAAATGATAACTTATTAATGAATCATTTTTTTAAAGAAAATATAAAAATGAATCCCAATGATGTTCCGTACTGTGAAGTAGAATAAAACTTCAAATAAAAACCAGGCGTTTCTAAGACTTCAATATCACTTGCTTATATTCTATGGTGATTTTCGAGGCAGATTTTTGGATACATATTTTCAAATAAAAATTACTAGATGAGTAAATGGTATTGGTTCTTTTGAATAAGCATAAAATGAGTTAATGTAAATCGTTTACAGCGAGAACAAATAGTTTAATCATGCCAACACAAAAAATCAGTTGAAAGCCATTTTTTCTACAATAATTTTTGGAATAATGGAATATAATCATATTTTTTATCGAAAAAATCATTAATATCTTAAAAAAAATCACTTTTTATAAAAAAAAACATCAAAACCTATTGACTTAGTAGGTATTGCTTGCTATTATTATTTAATACCTACCGAGTTAGTAGGTTTAACTAGGAAGATGAATAATGAATAATAATTATAAATTTGAGACTCTACAGTTGCATGTAGGTCAAGAGGAGCCAGACCCGGCGACGGGTGCACGAGCAGTGCCTATTTACGCTACTACTTCTTATGTGTTTGAAAATTCAAAACAGGCACAAGGTCGTTTTAGCTTGACAGAAGGTGGAAATATATACTCTCGTTTAATGAACCCTACTTCGGATGTTTTTGAGAAACGCATCGCTGCTTTAGAGGGTGGAGCTGCGGCTTTGGCTACCGCTTCTGGTTCTGCCGCTATTTCTTATGCTATTCAAAATATTGCGGTATCTGGAGATCATTTTATTTCTGCTTCAAATCTCTACGGCGGCACACATAATCTTTTTGAAAATACGCTTCGTGAGCAAGGTTTGTCTGTTACTTTTGTGGATCCACAAAATACTGACGCTTTTGAAAAGGCTATTCAAAAAAATACCAAGCTGATTTATGTGGAAGCTCTAGGAAATCCCAATTCTGATTTAACAGATATCGATGCCCTTTCAAAAATAGCTCATAAACATGGTATTCCACTTTTAGTTGATAACACTTTTGCTACTCCTTACCTGTTTCGTCCTATTGAACACGGTGCAGATATTGTGATACATTCTGCTACCAAATTCATTGGTGGACACGGGACGGTTATTGGAGGTGTGGTGATCGATGCTGGTCGATTTGATTGGCTTGCTAACGATAAGTTTCCAGGTATCTCTAAGCCAAATCCCTCGTATCATGGAGTAGTTTTTGGTGAAGTTGTAGGTTCTTTAGCTTATATTATTAAACTACGGACTACCTTGATGAGAGACCAAGGGGCTGCTATTTCTCCATTCAACTCTTTTTTACTGCTTCAAGGTCTTGAAACTTTATCTTTACGAGTAGAAAGGCATGTGGAGAATGCTCTAAAAGTTGTAGAATTTTTGAATAAACACCCCGATGTAGAAAAAGTGAACCACCCCGCTCTTTCTACTGGAAAACAAAAAGAATTGTATGATCGTTACTTCCCAAAAGGAGGGGCATCTATATTTTCTTTTGAAATCAAGGGAAATCAAGAGAAAGCTCAAAAATTCACTGAGAGTTTAAAGCTATTTTCTTTACTTGCAAATGTGGCAGATGTGAAATCATTGGTGATTCACCCTGCTTCTACGACTCACTCACAATTGTCTGCAGAGGCATTAAAAGCTTCTGGGATTACACCTAACACTATTCGATTGTCCATAGGCACAGAGCATATCGACGATCTATTAACGGATTTAGAAAACGGTTTTAATGCTGTAAAATAGAGGATTTTATGTCTAAAATATACACTTCTAGTGATCAAACAATAGGAAACACTCCTGTAATAGAACTCCAACATATCCAAGAGCTTTACTCTTTAAAGGCAAATATCTTTGCAAAAGTAGAGGCTTTTAACCCTTGTGGTTCTGTGAAAGATCGCATAGCTAAAGCCATGATAGAAGATGCAGAAAAAAACTCAGTATTAAAACCAAATTCTGTAATTATTGAAGCTTCTTCGGGAAATACGGGTATTGCACTTGCTTCTGTGGGCACAGCAAAAGGTTATAAGGTGATCATAGTGATGCCAGAGACCATGTCTATAGAAAGAAGACAGCTTATCAAAGCACACGGTGCAGAACTTTATTTGACCGACGGAACTAAAGGTATGAAAGGAGCTCTTGAAAAAGTAAAAGAACTCGCCGAAACTATTCCGAATAGCTTTGTTCCAGGACAGTTTGTAAACCCTGCTAACCCCAGAATACACTACGAAACCACTGGACCAGAGCTCTTTAACGATACTAAAGCTTCTATTGATATTTTTGTCGCTGGAGTGGGTACAGGCGGTACTATCTCTGGTGCTGGGAAATTTTTAAAAGAAAAAATTCCTGCGATTGAAATAGTCGCTGTGGAACCCACCGATTCTGCTGTTTTGACTACAGGAGTCGCTGGTCTACATAAAATTCAAGGGATTGGTGCTGGTTTTATTCCAGAAACATTGGATACCCAAATTTATCAGCAAGTCATTACCGTTACAAATGACGAGGCTTTTGAATATGCAAAGTTAGTAGGAACTCACGAAGGCTTTGTGGTGGGGATTTCTTCTGGTGCATCTCTTTTTGCTGCCATAAAACTAGCTAAAAAGCCCGAAAACGAAGGTAAAAATATAGTCACGATTTTTCCAGATACTGGAGAACGCTACTTGTCCACTCCACTTTTTAACGAGGTAAAAACATAAAATATACAGTCTTACAGTATGCTTATGATATAAAGAGGTAAATTATGAAGTTTTCTACAAAAAGCAGATACGCTTTGCGTGTAATGATTGAACTTGCAGAAAGGAATGACGCTTATGTGCCATTAAAAGAGCTTGCTAAAAGTCAAAATATTTCATTAAAATACCTAGAAAGCATCATGTCTTTGCTTACTAAACATCAGTTAGTTCAAGGTTTACAAGGTAAAGGTGGTGGTTATAAACTCACCAAAGATGCAGAAAAATATAAGATAAGCGATATACTCTGTGTGACCGAGGTTTCTTTGGCTCCGGTCACTTGTTTAGAATGTAAAGCCCCGGTTTGTGATAGAAACACTACTTGTAAAACTCTCCCTATGTGGGAACGGTTTGCTAAAATGGTTCGAGACTATTTTGATAATATTTCGATCAAAGACTTGGCAGACAGTAACTTGAACAAACTAAATTGGTTAAAATAAATTTCCATATAATCACCTCATAAACCAAAAAAACAGCTCTTCTGGGGCTGTTTTCTTTTTTTAATTTTAACAAAATCTACTGCTTTGATAGTCTCGATGTAGCGTATTTCAAATGGAATCTTTTTTAATGAGATTTATAAATTCAATTCTAAAATGATTTTATGGTTTAAATAAAAAAAGCACCGATGTTTCGATGCTTTATAAATTTAGAGCTACTTCAAATCAATTGAATGAGTATTTGACAGCTTTTGCCTCAGTGATATCGGGATACCCGTGATTGTTATAAGGAAGCACAATGATCTTCACACTAGTGTCTGTAATAAAATCGATCAAATTAGTTTCTAAGACTCTAAAAGTAGTGTTGGCGGTGCTAGTTAAACGAAGATAATCCTTCATAGAGTTGGTCATATAGTAGATATCATAACCTGTGACATCGCCTTCGGGAGCTTCCCAAGTGATCTCTACATAAGGATAATCATCTATCACCTCTAAGCCTTTAACTTGGCCAGGAGCAGAAGTAGCACTTTTGCCAACGCTAAAGTTTTGAGCCACAGATACGGTGCCACCTTCAAGGTTATAAGCCGTGCCAGTCACAGTGTAGATTTCACCTTTTTCCCACTTGCCAGATACAGGTTCAATGCTAATCTCTTTGGAATCCTCGAGAGAAACACTCGTAAGGACAGGGATACCAGAAGATGTTAAAACGGTCCATTTAGAATGAATGGAATCTTTATCTAATTCGCTAGAAAAACTCAAAGAGAGAGGAGTTGAGGCATCGATTTCGGACAAGTTGCTTTTGATGAGGCTTAGGTTTTTTGCTATCAAGCTGAGCACACTGATACTCATATTCTGAACTTCATTCGCACGGTCAATGGTTGCTTGGATATCTGTACTTAGCGCGTAAAACTGCTTCTCGATGCTGGTCTGTGGGATGCTAATGCTTGCCGATGAGTTTTCTGGAAGGTCTTTGAAGACATATTCGCCATTTTTGTCGGTTTTTACCACTACTTCTGTGACTGAAAAGTTTCCGTTTACAAAACTTAAAATCACAGGAATATTTGAAGCAGCTACAAGGTTATTTGAAGAGGGATCGCGATACATGACAGTTCCCTGGATAGTTGCTCCTAATTTCTGCATCACCACTTTTTGAGTGATATCAGGGACACGAGCAACACTCCCCTTGCCTTCGTCTTTTAGGTTCACAGTATATCGAATAGGCGCATAACCTTCTTTGGAAAGCAAATAAAGATGTGTGCCTATTTCCATTTTTTTCCAAATTGAATAGCCAAATTCATCGGTCACGAGGGTTTTACCATCTGTAATACGCTGAATCTTTACAGAATCAAGAGCTTCTCCCGTTCTATCTAAAACTAAAAAGGAGATATCGCCTTTTTCTTTGGCTTCGTCGTTGATATTGGTGATCGAATTATCACCACAAGCAAATAAAGCAAGTATAGCAGAAAATAATACGAGGTATTTGAAATTCATTTTCATTTTAAAATTCTCCTAAATTGGGTTAATCCAAATCATCAATGGAAGGGGCAGGTAGAGTAACAGGAGTAGCATCTTCTAGTGAAGATTCTCTTAAATAACGGTTTTGAGTAATCACTTTAAAGCTAATTTCTGTATCGGCTGGATCAATTAAATCGACTGCGTTGTAAGATGTACTATTGGATTTTGTAGAAATTAATTTCACATAATCTGACATAGTAGATGGTGTGTAATAATAAACAATATATTCAATATCTGTGTCTGTAGAAGCCGTCCACTCCAGTTCAAAAATTCCATCTGCAAAACTGGCAGTCAAGCCTTCGACATCTTCTGGCAGTGGATATATGATTGTAACTTCTGCTGCATCTTCTAAATCTCCAGAACTGACGAAGTTGTTTGGCACCACCTTAAAAGAAATCGATGTGTCTGCCGTGCTCCCCATATGAGAGTAGGTTAGTATAGAAAAATTTTTACTTGTAGAATTTACAGATGGAGTGGAGGAGTAGCTTGGCATAGAAGAAGTCTTGTAATAGACGGTGTAATTAGAGGCATTTTCTATTTTTGACCAGCTGACTACAAAATAATCTCCAAATATCTCTGCCTTTACACCTGCGACTATATCTACATCGAAGGAGAGAGTCACGGCTTCGGCTTTAGAAAGATTCGATTGTCCAAAGCTATTCATAGGTACCACTTTGAATGAAATCGATTGGTCTCCTGGATTCATATAATAGCTAACAGGATTAAAGGTTTCATAGTCGGTGTAAGAAACATTAGCTAGAGATTCATAGTCATCCATAGAAGGCGTTTTATAGAAAATTTCATAATCATAAGATCCGCTACTTGGAGCATTCCAAGTGAGATAAACATAAGAACCACTCAATGACACATTCAAATCAGAAACTTGAGCTGTTGGGGCTCTGAATGTATAAGACACAGACTTGGCTGTTTTGGCATCGGCTTCACCCACATTGTTGTAAGGGAGGACTATGAAGCTAATTTTACTGGAGTCTACATTTTTTGGCAAGAGACTGGAGTAACTGATTCTCAAATCTTCGGCATAACGACTAAGATCATCATCGTATATCAAATAATGAGGCATGCTATCGGTTTTGTAATAAACAGAAAGACCGGTAATAAGAGTGTCTTTAGTAGTCCATGAGAGTTTTATAAAACTGCCATCCTCTTCAATTTTGAGATCACTGACATGACTTGGTGGTGAAGTGAACTTTTTGGCTCCTACAGTAAAAGAGCTGTTGAGAGTCAATTTAGAACCTGATTTTGAAGAAATCGTGCCCGAAATACTATATATAAAATTGTTATTCCAAGATTCAGAAAACGGTTTGATATTAATGGTTTTAGCATCGGATGAAAGTTTGGTTTCTACAAGGACATTCTTGCTCCCTAATTTAACTAAAAGGTTCTTCTTCACAGAATCAGCATCTAAAGGAGCTGAGAAATTAAGTGTCAGTGTAGTATTGCTGTCTACTTCGGATAAATTAGAGTTTACTAGACTCAGTTCTTCGGTGAGGATGCTTAGATTTTGAACGCCAAGATCATGGGTTGAACCCACGCGGCTAGCGGCTACACTAATACCAGAAGAAACAACATATTTGTTACCATCAATCTCTGCCTGAGGGACGCTGATCAAAAAACCTAAAGCTTCTGGCAAGTTAGTGAAACTGTAATTACCTTCTTTGTCTGTTTTGACTGAATATTCTCTTGGAATCACAGACGCGTTTTGATTGGTGAGGACCACTGTGACACCAGAAGCAGGTATTTTGTTTCCGGTTTTTTTATCGGTGTAGAGAAGAATTCCATTCACTTCAACACCTAGTCGATACATATAAATTTTACTATACACATCTGGAACGCGAGCCACATCGCCTAGGCCTTCTTCTTCAACTTCCACAGATTTTCTAAGGGTGGCATAGCCTTCTTTGGAAACTTCTATGTCATGACTGCCTATTTGATTACTTTTCCAGATCGAAATACCAAGAGAGTCTGTCAGTTTTGAGGTTTTGAGCTTAGAATTGTATATCGTTACTGAATCTACGGGTTCGCCCGTGTAATAATCAACCAGAAGGTAAGAAATACTTGCTTTTTCTTTGGCTTCTTTGTTTATATTTGTAACAGAATCGTCACCGCATGCAAAAAACAACACCGCACATGCAGCACAGGAAAGTAATCGTTTAAGCATTTATCCTCCTTGTTGGATAAAATTAAAGAAAAATGTAAAACTACTTTATAATGCTTTTATAATAGAATAAAAACTACTAATACACAATCTTTTATTTTAAAAAAATATAAAAAATGATTAGAATTACATTTTCAATACAACCTAATATAGATTGTAGCATTTCACTTGTTTTTTTTGAATCTTTAGGAGAAATGCTTTTTAACAGTTTTTTTGATGGTGTAAATAAAAACACCTATTCATAGGAGGTGGATATTGATGCCTATATTTAGCATCTTTTGTAGAGATAGATTGTTTTTGTAAAGTACTATGGCTTGATTTTTTTGCAGGGTACTAGCTTGAAAATGGAGAAGGGTGTGTCTGGTGAGAGAGGGATTGAATTTCTAGTGATTCAAAACCAGGCGTGTGTGAGACTTCATTTTTTAAAAGTGTAAACGACTATGCTTTCACTGTATTCATAGGCTACGACCAGTAAAGGGGTGCCAGGGATGGGACTGGATTTTTCGGGGATGAAAAGGATTCCTTCGGGGCCTCTGTCTTTGGGATTCAAATAATAATCGATTATGCTTGGGTTTTCAGGGTTTTCTATGTCCCAGACTAAGATTCCCGACATGCGTTCTAAGCCTAAAAAAGCGTAGTTTTTACCTTTGACTGTCCCTATGGTGATGTTTTCGGGTTCAGGGCCTTTGTAGTGGCTTCGAGTGTCAGTCTTTTTTTTGCCCTTTTTGGCGTTCCAATTAAAATAAGAGGGGGCTATTTTGGCTAGTAAAGTTTCGATTTGATTTTGACTGTCAAAGAGGATTTTACCCGTTTTTCCATCCAATACACTCATGGAGCGAGAGCCAAAACTATAGACTTTTTCGCAGGATTGATTTTTGCAGGTGTCCATTTTAGAGACTATGAGTTTTTCTAGTGATTCTATGATACTAGGAGTGAAGCTTTTTAAAGATAAAGCGTTGTTGGCAACTAATTTTTGGATGTTGGTTTCATCGGTGAAATAAGATTCTTTTTTTGAAGCGCCTTCGTTGGCTGTGAATACATAGTGTTTGTTGTTTTTGGAGTGAACCGCAATGCCATCGGGTTGACGCATCCCTAGGACTGGAGCTTGAATGAGTTTTGCTTTTTTGTCTTTTTGTGCGTCAAAAGAGTTAGAGGCCAAGCTGTGATCTAAAGTGCCCAAAGGAAAGACTTCTGTTATTTTTTTTTGATGGATGTCTATTAAAGCAATGGCATTGTTTTCTTGAAGGCTCACCCATGCATATTGCCCACTGGAATCTATGGCAATATATTCTGGTTCTAAATTTTGATAAAAATTGGCTGGACCACTCACCCGTACCCCTTTTTTTAGTAACGAAGTGCTGTCTAAATGCCTAAAGTCTAAAATATGAGTTTGAACTTGTGGTTTTTGACTTAAATCGATATAGGCAACCTGGCCTTCTGGGTCTATACTGCCGTCTTTAGAGGGAGAGGCTTCACAAGCGACTAAGATGAAATCGCCGTGTGGGCCAAAGCTTAACATGTCTGGTTCTGCACACACTTCGATGCTTTTGTAGAGTTCTAAAGAATCTTGGTATCGATATAAAAGGACTTTTCCAGGATCTGTGTGCCTTTCTGAAATCAGTGCCAAGGCTACTAAATCATTGTATACAGAAATACTGGAGGCTTCTCCTTGGAGTTTTATTTTTTGAATGATTTGAGGGGCTTGTGGCTTAGAAAAATCGTAAACAGATAAAGATGCATTCCCTCCAATGCTAAAGAGTTTTTTATGTGTTGGCATGTATGCTGTGATTTCGGCGTCTTCTGTGTCGATGCGCACGAAAAACTCTAATTTGTTTCCATATTGAAAGACTTCTTCTGAAAACAAAAGAGAAAACATTAAAAAAAAACAAAAGAAAGTCTTTTTTGTAAAAAGCATATCACCTGCAGAGGAATAAGTGTCGGTATATTTTAATACTTTAAAGTAAAATAGTATTTATCGTTGCATAAAGCCATCTTTAATTCTTGATTTGACTTTTAATCTGTTGTGCATTTGTGCAGTAGTTTTTTTTTATTATATTTGCAAATGGGATTCAAAGTTCAATTGCTAGTGGATTTTGATATGAATAAATTGATTTTAACTTTTTTTGGTTTTTATGACTGTTAAATATAACGAAGATAGTATTAAGTCTTTAGAGTGGCACGAGCACATTCGCTTGAGGCCCGGTATGTATATTGGTAAACTTGGAGATGGACAAAGCCCTGATGATGGTATTTATGTTTTAGCCAAAGAAATTATCGATAACTCTATTGATGAGTTTGTGATGGGAGCAGGTAAAAGAATAGAAATTGATATCAAAGACCACTCTGTTCGGATCCGTGATTATGGTCGAGGCATTCCTTTGGGAAAGGTGATTGACTGTGTGAGTAAAATCAATACCGGTGGAAAATACGATTCCGATGCCTTCCAAAAGTCGGTGGGGCTCAATGGTGTGGGGACCAAAGCAGTCAACGCCCTCTCTGATTATTTTAAAGTGCAAAGCTTTAGAGATGGAAAGGTGAAAAAAGCAGAATTTAGCCGTGGAATTTTACAAAAAGAGTATCCAGTAGAAGCTAGTACTCAAAGGAACGGGACAGAAATTAATTTTACCCCCGATCCAGAAATTTTTAAAAACTTCCGCTATTTGCCAGCTTATATGGAAGAGAAAATCTGGAACTATGCCTACCTCAACACAGGACTTCATTTGATAATGAACGGCAAGTCCTATACAAGTGAAAATGGTTTATTAGATTTACTGCAAAAAAGAGTGGATGAGTCTATTCGATACGATATTATCCATCTCAAAGATAAAGATATTGAAGTGGCTTTTACTCATGGAAATCAATATGGTGAGCATTATTATAGTTTTGTAAACGGGCAATACACCACCCAAGGAGGTACTCATCAAGCCGCATTTAGAGAAGGGCTTGTCAAAGGAGTTCGAGATCATTTTAAAAAAGATTATGACGCTTCTGATGTTCGAAACTGTATCATTGGCTCTATTTCTGTGCGTATTCAAGAGCCTGTTTTTGAATCTCAAACTAAAACCAAATTAGGGAGCACCAGTGTTGCCCCCAACGGCCCCGCTCTTAGAGGATGGGTGGTGGATTTTGTGGCTAAAGAGTTCGATAATGTTTTACATAAAAAACCCGAATTAGCCAAGCAACTTTTGGATAGAATCCAACAAAATGAAAGAGAAAGAAAAGAGATTGCAGGTATAAAAAAACTCGCCAACGAAAGGGCTAAAAAAGCAAACCTTCACAACAAAAAATTGAGAGATTGTAAGGTTCATTTTAATAATCTCAAAAACCCACTCCATAAAGAGACTATGATTTTTATCACAGAAGGTGATTCTGCTTCTGGTTCTATTACCAAAGCCAGACAAGTGCAAACTCAAGCTGTTTTTAGTTTAAGAGGCAAGCCTTTAAACACTTTTGAGCATACCAAAAAAGTAGTCTATGAAAACGAAGAGTTTAACTTGCTCCAGCACGCTTTAGATATAGAAAATGGACTTGAAAACTTGCGTTATAATAAAGTGATTATCGCCACCGATGCCGATGTGGACGGTATGCATATTCGTCTTTTGTTAATGACATTTTTCTTGAAGTTTTTTCCAGAACTTGTGGAGCAAAAACATTTGTATATCTTGCAAACTCCCCTTTTCAGAGTTCGAAACAAAAAGGAGACCATTTATTGTTATGACGAGCAAGAAAGAGATAAAGCCAGTGCCTCATTGGGTAAAGATGGCTTAGAAATCACCCGTTTTAAAGGTTTGGGCGAGATAAGCCCTTCTGAATTTGGTCAATTTATAGGAGAAGACATGCGTTTAGAGTCTGTGATTATGCCTACCGACGCTTCCCTTGGAAAAATGTTAGAGTATTATATGGGTAAAAACACCATGGACAGACAAAATCATATAGTCACCAATCTCCGCACTGATGCACTGGAAAACTTATAGTAAAATTATGGAAAATAAAGAAGATAAAACACTTGGACTTTCTAACGCTAGTTATTTAGAAAAACTTTATGATGGATGGTATTTGGACTATGCCAGTTATGTGATTTTAGAGCGAGCAGTCCCTTATTTTGAAGATGGTCTAAAACCGGTGCAAAGACGAATTTTGCATACCCTTTTTGATATGCACGATGGTCGTTACCATAAAGTGGCCAATATTGTGGGTAGGACCATGCAGCTCCACCCTCATGGAGACCAATCTATTGGAGATGCACTGGTCAATATGGGGCAAAAAGACCTATTGATTGACACTCAAGGAAACTGGGGAAATCCTTTTACAGGGGATAGAGCAGCAGCTTCTCGCTATATCGAAGGTCGCTTGACTCCCTTTGCCCTAGAGGTGCTGTTCAATCCAGAAACCACCCATTGGATTCCTAGTTATGACGGTCGAAACAACGAACCAGTCACACTCCCCGTAAAATTCCCACTATTACTCGCTCAGGGTGTAGAAGGGATAGCTGTGGGTCTATCCACCACTATTTTACCTCACAACTTTTGTGAACTCTGTGAAGCCTCTATCGCCCACCTTCGTGGCAAAAAATTCGATCTCTTTCCTGATTTTTTTACAGGTGGCTCTGTAGATGTAAGTGATTATAACGATGGACTTCGAGGCGGCCGCATCAAGGTTCGAGCTAAAATCGAAAAACTAGACGCACGCAGACTGGTGATCAAAGAAATTCCTTTTGGCACTACCACAGGATCTTTAATCGATAGTATCATCAAAGCCAATGAGCGTGGTCGTATCAAAATCAAACATGTCGATGACAACACTTCTAGTGAGGTCGAGATTGTCGTTCATTTACACGCTGGTGTGGATTCGCAAATGGTCATCGATGCTTTATACGCTTTTACAGATTGTGAAAAATCTTTGGCACCTAACTCGTGTATTATTGTCAATAAAAAGCCAAAATTTATTGGGGTGAGTGAGATACTCAAACTCAATACAGATCACACGGTGAGGCTTTTAAAGTGGGAACTAGAAAACAAACTAGCAGCACTAGAGCAACGATGGCACATGACCAGTCTCGAAAAAATCTTCATAGAAAAAGAAGTTTACGAAGTCATCAAAAAGTCTCAAAACAAAGAAGAAATGATCCAGTTTATTGAAAAAGGCCTTTCTCCTTATATTCATAACCTCAGAAAGCCTGTAAGCACAGAAGAAATTCAAAAACTTGCAGAAATTCCAATTCGTCGTATCAGTCGATTTGATCGAAAAAAAGCCGATGAACTTTTAGAAAACTTAGACACACAAATAGCCGAGACTCACCATCATTTAACGCACTTGACCGAATATGCTATTCAACATTTTAAAAACATACTTAAAAAATATGGAAAAGGTTTAGAACGAAAAACAGAAATCACAGAGCTTGGCAAAGTCAATGTGGTCCATGTCGCTATGAACAATCAAAAGCTATATGTGAACCGAAAAGAAGGCTTTTTGGGGACAGGGCTTCGACGAGAAGAATATCTATTTGATGTTTCTGATTACGATGATATTATCATATTCAAAAATGATGGCTCTTACAAAGTAGTTCGAGTTTCTGACAAAGTTTTCGTAGGAAAAAACATAATACATATCGAAAAATTCAATAAAGACAACGAAAGATTAATTTACAATGTAATATATCAAGAAGGAAAAAATGGCACCGCTTATATCAAACGATTCAATGTAGGTGGTATCACTCGTGATCGTGATTATCAAATGGGCCGTGGAAAACCAGGTTCAAAAATATTATACTTTTCGAGCAATCCAAATGGTGAAGCCGAAGTCGTAGAAGTCCTTTTGAAACCAAGGCCTAGAATCAAGTTGAATTTTGAAGTGGACTTTAGTCAAACAGAAATAAAAGGCCGAAATGCAATAGGAAATCAAGTGACCAAATACCCTATACGCACCATCAAAAGAGTTCGCAAAGGGACTAGCACGCTAGGGGCAAAAATCTTATATTTTGACGCTCCAAGCGGTGTGATCAGCAGTCAAAAAAAAGGTGAAAGCCTGGGAGAATTTGAAAACGACGACAAGATATTAGTGGTCAAAGAAAATGGCATCGCCAGAGTCCACGACATAGCTGACCCACTTTTAATAGGCTCCGGAATACTCCATGTACAAAAGTACAATCCCGATCAAATATATTCTATTTTATATTTTGAAGGGGCTAACTTTAGTTATATGGTCAAACGATTTAAACTAGACAACTGCCCCACTACCACAGAGTTTTCTTTACTTTCTGAACACCCCGACACCAAACTCATGGAATTTCTTTCAAATCCAAACCCTCAGGTCCTTGTAGAGTTTCAAATAGGGAAAAAGATCGAAAAAGAAACACTTTCACTCAATGAAATCTCTGACATTCGGGGCTACAAAGCTTTAGGAAGCAAATTCACCGCTAAAAAAATCATAAACACTTCTAAAATAGAAGAAATCATTCAAAAAGAAAGCGAAGAAAACATAGACACAGATGAAACCACACATTTTGAAATGGAAGAAGAGAAGGATTCCGTTGATTTATTTGAATAGCATGAACTCTTACACAAAGATTTTCAAAAAAAAACTGACTCGACAGCCCTTCAAAAAGGACTCCATTTGAGATTTACAAATAAAAAAAACTCACAAAAAATATAAAAGATTAAAGCATTACCCATGAAAACTTGAAGTGATGAAACTCCAAGTTTTTCTTTAAATTATAATAAAAGAAGGATTCCGTTGATTTTTTGAATCATTTTCATTAAACCGCAAGAACTTGCTACACAAAGTGGCTTCAATATAAAACAAAGTTTCAACTTCTATTTTTTAGATTCAAGTGGTCGAGTCATTCAAAACGCTAAAAACTCTTGTCGAAACACATTCTTTTTATAGAGACATTTAAAGGATAAATTGTACAAAACGGCAATATCAACAAAAACACCCAATTGAGGCCATGATACAAACTCTATTTTTACTTTTAAAAGATGGACACTCCATTGAACATTTACCACCCGATTAGGGTAAACTAAAATCTACAAACAAAACCCTTAACAATTCAAATCCTTTATTTTATGAAGTCTCACACACGCCTGGCTTTTTCTAAGACTTACTTTGAAAAAGGCTCAGTTTTTAACTTAGGTTTTCCCGTCCATCCTAACTTTTCTCGCAATGCATCGACAAAAGCAGAAGATTTCACTCGAATAAAAGTAGTGACCGATTGACTTTTAGAAATAACAATCCGCTCTCCAGGTTTTAATTCATAAGAGGAATTGCCATCGAACACAAGGCTGAGTCCAACTCCTTTGGAGGCAAAACGGATTTCACACTCTGCGGTGGCTGGCAAAATCAAAGGACGCACCGAAAGGCTGCTTGGAGCCAAAGGAGTGAGCACGAAAGCCAATGTAGAAGGGTAAATGATAGGTCCATTTGCAGATAAATTATAAGCTGTAGAACCTGTTGGTGTAGAAATCAATAAAGAATCAGCCCAATATTCAGTCAAGTGTTTTTTATTGTAATCCACCTCTAAATTCACCATTTTACCGGGCTTAGAAGATCGAATATGCAGTTCATTTAAAACGACTTCAGAAAACACTTTTTTTTCACCAGAATAAACTTGGATATCTAACATTAACCGTGTACTAGTAGAAAATTTTCCTAAAATGAGTAAATCCAAAGTATCTTGTAGATCTTCTACTTGAGTTTCGGCCAAAAAACCCACTCGACCCACATTCACTCCCAAAATAGGAGTAGAATTTTGAAGAGCAAATCGAGCCGTAGAAAGCATGGTACCATCTCCACCGATAGCAATAATTAAATGCACTTTGCTTAAATTTTCTGTAGATACAACTTGAATAGGGGGCGGGCAAAGTATTTTTAAGGACTCAGAAGCAATATATTCAATTTCTGGGTGCAATAATGCCCACTCACTGATTTTTTGGAGTGCCAAAGCCAACTCAGAGCTTTGGTGTTTCCATGCTATAATTGCAATTTTACGAAACTTCATCTGGTTCACCTTTTAAAAGTTGCTTTAATTTTTGCGTTAAACCGCTAAACTCTGTTTCTAATGACTCTATGTTATTTATAGAAGAATGCCCACGACCTAAAAAAGAAAATACAAATAAAGTCAAGCCAAGCACAGGTTTAGAAAAAGCCTCGAAATCTCCTCCATCTAACTCCTCTTTGCCTCGAAGGACTATCCCATAATCATAAACCCCAATTTCGGCACCTGTTTTTCTAAAATTAATCGCAAAATCTTCTAATTCTTGTTTAAAGACCTCTTGATTTTCAGAAGGAATCCTTAAAATACTTTCTCCTTCTGCAAAACATGCCGCCAAAGCCAAAAAAGGCCATTCGGAACCAGAAGAAGCCATTTGTTCTTCTGAGAAACGCCTGGCCTGGAGTCTTTTGCCTTGAAGGGGCTTCACCTCTATATCTCCAAATAAATCACCATAGCGTTCTCGACGACTTAAAATTTCTATAGAAGCTCCCATTCGTCTTAAAGCATTGAACACACCCACTCGACCAGGATTGATGCATACATTTTTAATCTTCACAGATTTTTTTTGAGCTTTAGAGAAAAGCGTAGCGACCACAATAGCAGTACATTCAGTCACATCTCCTGGCACAAAATAATCTCTGGTAGTCAAAAGAAGTGTTTCTTGTATTTGTGTGTGCCATGTCCTTTCTAGTTTGATCCCTCGAGCTTTGGCCATTCTCCTGGCCAATTCATCCAACTCCATTCCTCTATTTTCAAAAACAATATTGGCTCCAAAATAAATAAGCATGCGGGTCCAAGAATCTTTAGTAGAGATTTTCTCTTGAAATTCAAGGCTTTCTTTTTGAAGGATGGCTCCTAAAATCAGACGATTTTTTAATAAAAAAGGGACTTCTCCTAAAGTGTTTTTTTTAAGGGTAGGTTTTGATTCTAAAAATGTAAATCGAAACAACAAGCTCTCTTCTGTATGCACCTGAATCACAAAATACTTCTTTAACAAAAGGGTAGCCGCTTTTATAAATTCGAGATCTTCTTCTGGGCCTGAAAAAGAAAAAAGAGTTTCAAAATCCTTAGAGGCCAAAGTCCATAAAAAAATCAATGCTTGTTCCGATAAATTATAAGCTAAAAAAGGAGGTATTTTATATTGGAAACCCACCCCTTCTAAAATCAATTGCGAACCTTTTTCTGTATAAGAGAGTCCATAATCTTGAAGGACTTGAACTAAGTTTTTGGCATTTTTTGTCCAAGAAAAATCTTCTATTGTTGTTCGACCTTTGACCAAAAGCGATAAAACCAAGCACTGCTCGAGCATTTCTGAATCTGGATTTAAGACAAATTCCGTCATTAACGCTTTTTAACCTTGTAAGCTAGATTTTTAAGAATAGCTTCTGCCTGAATAGCTTCGCTTTCATTTTTAAATGCTAAAAGTAAAGTACCTGCGATGTTTTCTCTCACCTTCATCAACTCTATGTCTCGAACATTGATTTTATGCTCAGCCAAAGGAGATAAAACACTTAATAGTGCCCCTGGCTCGTCTTTTAAAGGGACTGTCAATTCAAAAAACCGTCCCGATACATTACGACCTGGTGCAAAAAGAGAAGCCCTCCCCTCGTTTCCCCTTAAAAATAATTTTTCTAGGGGTTTAATTGTCTCTTTTAAAGAATCTAAAGATGAATCTACTTGATGGAGCTCTTGAATTAAGCTCTTCAAAGCCAAAGAAGTATATTCGCTGTTAGTGGCGTAAATATCTTTCCAAATATTCCAAGAAGAACCCGCAATGCGTGTCATGTCTTTAAATCCACGACCGGCATAATGTTGCTGCTCTTTTTCGAGTAAATCGGTAGGAAGCGAAGCGGCCAAAGTAGAGCTTAAAATTTGCGGCATATGACTCAGCCACGCCATTATAAAATCGTGTTCTTTGGGGGCTATAGAAATCGGATGGGAACCTAAAAAACAAATACAATCTTTAAGGATTTGGTAGTCTTTGGGGTCTACTCCAGGAGGAGGGCATAAAAACCAATAAGCATTTTCAAAAATAGAGGGGTCATTGTACTCTAAAGAGGACTTCTCTGAGCCAGACATGGGATGTGTGCCCACAAACAAGAAAGGGTCTTTTAAAATAAAACCTAATTTACAAATTTCTTCCTTGGTGCTACCAATATCGCAAACTATTATTTTTTCAATCGGTTTGACCATCAATAATTCGTGCAATAAAGTAAAAATACGAGAAATAGGAGTGCAAAGAAATATAAGATCAGAACCACTCACCCAGTGCAAAAGGTCACTGTATTCATAAAACTCATCTGCTAAATCAAGTGCTTTTGCTCTTTCTAAGGTGTCTTTTGAACTCACTGCCCGCACGATCACATCTTTTTTGGATTGTTTGAGTGCCGCTGCTATAGAAGATGCTAAAAGTCCAAATCCAACCAAAGTTATTCTTTGTTTTTTCACCTATTCCTCTATTTTTCTAGTTTCTTCTATCACTTTTTTGAAGATTTCACGAATTGCCATCGAAGAAAAAGGACCTTTTGTTTTTTTGGATACACGATCTAAAATCTCTTCTTCTCGAGCCTGGTCCAAAACAGGAAGGCCTTCTTTCTTTTTAATGTTTCCAATTTCAATTGCATAAGAAGCTCTTTTGTTCAGAAGTTCAACCAAATCATCTTCTAATGCATCTATGTTTTTACGCCAATCAGAGATATTCATATAGTAAAAATAGCATTTTTTTTTGTAAAATGAAAAAGATTCTGGAATGTGTACCGAATAGTGGGAAGCTGGAAGTGGAAAGTACTTAGTATTAGAGATGTTATGGAAAATCGGAAGAGGACGGTGCGAAATTCGGAGGGGACGGTGCAAAAACCGTGCCAGAAAATAAATTATATGAATTGTTTTTTGGATGGGTATAATGCAAAAACCATGCCAGAAATGCGAGGATGTGAATTAGAAACGAGAGATGCGGCTTTGAAATAAGGGATTTGTTTGCAAGAAAATAGTTCATCTGCGAACACTTACAACTTCTCACTTCCTACTTCTATATCGTATGGATTGCCACGAGCAAAGCCTGTAAAAATGCAAAATCCTCGCCATGATGGTGTATTGAATTTATCGAAATGTCGATAATAAAGTGTTTATGTACGAGTATAAGTTGTTTTTGAAGAAAATCTTTGTTTTTAGTTGATTGACATTTTTTGTCAAACTTCTTTACTATGTTTTATGTAATCTTGTTTAGTGGTGGAAAGACCGTGATGGATTAGGGGATTCTGTCACGGTCTTTTTTTTTCTTTTTGTTACATCACTCCTACTCTCTAAATTCTTGAAATGTGGGGATTCGGGTTAGAATAGTGAGAAGTGCTTAGTGTTAGAGATGTTATGCAAATTCGGAGGAATATGGTGCGAAAATCGTGCCAGAAATGCGGGGATGCGAGTTGAGATTTGGGATGGACTCTTCGAAATTCGGAGGAATACGGTGCGAAATTCGTGTTAGAAAATGCTGTTTATCTGTAAACACTTTCAACTTACAGCTTTTAACTTCCTACTTAATAAAAGCCAGGCGTGTGTGAGACTTCATCCATAAAGAATTTATTTGATTTTGCGTTATTTTTTTTCTTGCGATATTTTGCGTGTTTGTTTTTTTCATTTTTTGTTGAGTGCGGATTCAAGGGTTTGGTTTATTTTCTATATTGTTTTTGACAGGTTTATGCTCCTGTTTTTGACTCTGTTTTAGAGTATATGGTGAAAAATGAAAGTTGCAGTTGGTTTTAGTGGCGGTGTGGATTCTGCTATGGTGGCTTTGATGCTCAAGGAGCAAGGGCACGATGTGGTAGGGATTACGATGAGTTTGTGGGATCCGTCTTTTAATATTCCTCTTGGGGCTAAGGGGTGTTTTGGTCCACAAGAGGTGTTTACTTTGGAGCAAACACAGAAGACAGCTCAAAAATTGGGTATTGAGCATGTGATTGTTCCGCTGGCCAAGCAATACCGTAAGGCGGTGATTGACTATTTTAGAGATGAGTATAAGGTGGGGCGTACTCCAAATCCTTGTGTGAAATGCAATCAGTTGATGAAGTTTGGTTTTTTATTGGATAGTGCTAGAGAATTGGGTGTAGATTTTGATTATTTTGCGACTGGACACTATGCGGTTATAGAAAATGAAGAGTTTTTGAAGTGTGCTAAAGATCCTTCCAAAGACCAGACTTATTTTTTGTCGAGATTAAAAAAAGAACAGTTGAAAAAGGTGTTGTTTCCTCTTGGAAATTTTCTTAAAGAGGATGTTAAAAAACTGGCGGTTGAAAAAGGTTTTGAGGAGTTGGTTCAAAAAGGAGAGAGCCAAGATTTTATTCAATGCGGTGATTATTCTTTGCTTTTTGAGGAAAAAGACCTTTTGCCAGGTGATTTTGTGAATACTAAAGGCGAAGTGCTTGGAAGACACAAGGGGATTATCCACTATACTATCGGTATGCGAAAAGGGCTTGGCATTGGTGGTTTAAAAGAGGCTTTGTATGTGATTCGATTGGATCCTGTGAAGAATCAAGTGGTGCTTGGGACACATCCAGAGCTTTTTTCTAAGACGCTGTTGGCGAGTGAGTTTAATAATTTGGCTATACCTTTGGATCAAAAAAATGGAAAGGCAAAGGTGAAAATTAGGCATGGTAAAAATTTGGCCGATGCTGAATACTCTTGGACTGATTCTGGATCTTTATCGTTAGTTTTTGATAGTCCACAAGCTTCTGTCACTCCTGGGCAAATTGTTTGTTTGTACCAAGAAGATACGGTGCTTGGTTCTGCTATTATTGATAGTGCTTTATAAAAAAAGACAAGCTCAGGGGAACTTGTCTTGATTGTATTTATTGGTTTTATTTTAAAGTGGTTTAAAACTCTTGAGTTTTTCCAAAGTCGATATTGGTTTTGTCTCCTAAGAGGAGTGCTCTGGTCTTCATGGGTAGTCCAAAGCAACGAATGAAGCCTGTGGCATCTTTTTGATCGTACATTTCTACATCGGAGAAGCCTCCCAATTCCATGTCGTATAAACTATAGGGGCTTTTGACTTCTACAGGGATAATGTTTCCTTTGTAAAGCTTTAATTTTACTTCTCCAGTCACTACTTTTTGAGTTTCTGTGACAAAAGCGTCTAAGGCTTGTCTTAAAGGAGTGAACCACTGGCCATTGTACACTAAATTAGCGTAGGTCATGGATAGTTTTTGCTTTTCGAATAAAGTTTCTTTGTCTAATACTAATTGTTCTAAACTTTCGTGGGCTTTGTATAATAAAGAGCCACCTGGAGTTTCATAGACACCACGACTTTTGAGGCCTACTAAGCGATTTTCGACAATATCTAGTACTCCACAGCCGTTTTTTCCTGCTACACGATTGAGATAGGTGAGCAAAGAAACACTGTCTTTTTCCATGCCGTTCACAGAAACCGGTGTTCCATTTTTGAAAGTAATGGTCACATGCTCTGGTACAGGTGGAGCCGCTTCTAAAGTGTTGGTGATTTGAAGCATGTCGTAAGAGTGCTCTACTGCCGGGTCTTCTAAGATCCCGCCTTCGTGAGATAGATGCCACAGATTGCCGTCTTCGGAATAAATTTTTTCTTTGCTGATGCCACCCAAAGGGATGTTTCTGGATTTGGCATAATCAATGGCTTCTTCACGACTGGAGATAGTCCATTTTGGATCTTTCCATGGAGCTATGAGCTCTAAAGAAGGGTTGAGGGCGGCATAAGTGAGTTCGAAACGAACCTGATCGTTTCCTTTACCAGTGGCTCCGTGAGCTACAGCGTATGCTCCTTCAGCTTCGGCTATTTTTACTTGATATTTTGCAATTAAAGGGCGAGCAAAAGAAGTGCCCAACAAATAAGTAGATTCGTATTTTGCACCTGCTCTGAGTGTGGGCCATACATAATCTTCTAAAAATTCTTTTCTCAAGTCCAAAACAAAGCACTTAGAAGCTCCTGTGGCTAAAGCTTTTTCGGTGAGTTCTTTGGCATTAATATCACCTTGACCTAGGTCTGCGGCAAAGGCTATCACCTCGCAGTCATAGTTTTCTTTTAGCCATGGAATGATTATTGATGTGTCTAGCCCACCACTATAAGCTAAAACAACTTTCTTCTTTGTGTTATTAGAATCAGCACTCATAAAAATCCTTTGATCTATTTTGAATTGGATAAAATATAGTTAATTTTGTGAGAAAAAAGAGTCAAAAGGCATAGAGCCCCATATAATTAATTATATTAGATAATCTATGAAAATCTCTGATAAAGCCATTGGTGCCCTTTCTTTAATTTTTTTACTCTTCTTATTGGCATTTATTGCTATCAAAATGTTTATGGCACACCAAATTAATACTCCCGAGGTCTTTGTAGATTTTACAGAGTTAGGTTCTATACAACCCCAAGATGCTGTGACTATCGATGGTTTTAATGTGGGGCAAATTGGTTCTATACAGTGGCTAGGCAATAAAGCCAGGCTTTCACTAAAATTCAATAGCCCTGTGGTGCTTCGAGAGGGCACTCGAATACTCAATAGCAATTATTCTCTCATGGGTCAAAGACGAATCGAAATCATTCGATCTAAAACAGGAAAAGTCTTGCCTCCAAAACATGTGTTTGAAGGCGAGTTTCAACCTGGTACAGCCGAAGCCCTACATTTGATAGAAAATCTAAAAGAACAAATGGAAACAATACGAGAATTGACTTTACTTTTAATGCATGGGGACTCCAGCTCCCCTTCAATTATTGAAGTTTATAATCAAAAAATGTTAGAAATTGAAAGCCTATTAGTTCATTTGGATAAAACCAGTAAAATGGCTAGCCAACAAATTGATGTATTGCTCCAAAGCACAGAAAATGCATCACAACAAATTTTAGAAGCCGCCTTTCAAGCAGATACTTTGATCCAAGAGATTAGTGAACAAAGCGAAGCAAAAATACAAGAAGCCATGCAAGTTTTGGCTTCTGTGTCAAAATCCACCCAAAAAGTCGATGAGTATATTTTAAAAGTACAAAATCATGAAGAGATTCAAAATCTTCTCACTACTACAGAAAAAATTGAAAAGATCAATGAACTACTTTCAAAGTTAAATGCTTTGAGTGGAGCTATTCATAAAGACGGTCTTGCTATGTATGACGATAATGGGAAAAAAATTAAACTGTTTCCTTTCAAAAACATGAATATCTTTGGAAAAACAGCTCGCGAAAAAGCGAGAATCCGACAAAAAGAAGAACTAAAGAAATCACCTTAAACGGACTCTTGGGTAAGATAAAATCCAAAGCCCCAAAAAGCACAAGGCTCCATTTAACATTAGAATCTCATAACCAAAACGATAAGTAAAATGCGTTTCGATTAAAAATTTGATTAAAAAAGCTAAGAATGGAGAGGCTAAAGCCACTAAAGGCACCCATTTTTCTCGAATGGAATACGAAGTGAATAGCCCAAAGGCAAAAAGCCCTAAAATTGGCCCATAAGTATATGAAACAATAGTGTATATAGCATCTAAAGCACTTTTACTGTTCCAGGCTCTAAATAAAAGCACCAAAAAGAAAAATAGAAGTGTAAAAGCCAAGTGTACAAAAACTCTGTTCTTAAAAGTATTGTGTTTTTTGCTTTGCAAAATGTCCACCATAAACGAAGTCGTCAAAGAAGCTAAAGCCGAGTCTACACTAGAAAAGGCTGCCGCAACAATACCTATGACAAAACACACCAAGATCAAAGTTCCAAATTGCGGTACAAAAAAAGGCAAAATAGAATCATTGACTTCTGGCAAAACTATTGAGTTTTGAGAAGCATATAAAAGCAATAACGCACCCAAAGATAAAAACAACAAATTTACGGGAATAAAAGAAAATCCATACCATAGCATATTTTTTTTGGACTCTTTTAAAGTACGGCAACTTAAATTTTTTTGCATCACATCTTGATCTAATCCGGTCATCACAATAACCACAAAGATTCCATTGAAGAACTGTTTGAAAAAATGACTTTTGCTAGACCAATCTCCCCATACAAAAATATTAGAGTAGGAACTGTGAAACACAGTGGACGCAGCAGAAAAAACATTCAAATCCATCAACTGTATGGTTTTAAGTAAAATTAGAGATACGGCGACCAATAATGCGATCGTTTGAAAAAAATCCGTCCATACTATGGTTTTGATGCCACCTTTAAAAGTATAGAGGTAAATCACTAAAAGCGTAAAGAAGATGGTGGCTTCAAAAGGAAAACCTAAGGCTTTGAAAACAAACTCCTGAAGCACTAGTACCACCACATAAAGCCTTGCCGATGCCCCCACCGCCTTTCCAAGCAAGAAAAATAATGCCCCTGTTTTGTGCGTGTATAGACCAAAGCGATTGCCTAAATATCCGTAAATACTGGTGAGATTGAGCTTATAGTAAATTGGCAATAAAAGAGCGGCCACCACCCAATATCCAAAAAAGAAACCTATAACCATTTGCATGTAAGTGAAGTTTAATGAGCGAACCATTCCGGGCACAGAGACCACAGAAATTCCAGAAATAGAAGCACTGATCATCCCCACAGATACAATATACCATGGAGATTTTTTGGACCCCATGAAAAAGGATTCATTGTCGGTTTTATTTCGAGTGGTTAAAAAAGAAATCAAAGCTAAAAAAAGTAAATAAGCAAGAAGGCTTATCACAACAATCGATGACATAAAACCTCACCTTTTAAAAGTACCGTTAAACATAGTAAAAAAAGTACCGTTAAACATAGTAAATCGAAGGGAGTTTTTTAGATAAAAACCAGGCATAAATCAATAAAACTAAAGGAATTAATGAAGGTAGATTCAATACCAGAAACACTCAAAAAAATATTTTGAAATACTGTCATTGCCATCACGCTTGATGAAGCAGCGGACTTTAATCTTTAATGGAGACTTTTCTATAATCAATAGATGAAAGACTTCTATTTTTGAAATTTGAAAAGTTTTTGATAAATGGAATATCAGTCTAAATGCATTGGAGAAACTTTCTAATTTTGATGCATTATTTAGCATTTTTTTATGTAAAGCAACGACAACAACTCATTCGCCTCATAATATGAGGGGATTATTTGCTTTCGAGTCACTTTTTGATGCGATTAAAGGATAGTGCTTTGAGAAAATAAACCAGGCGTGTGTGAGACTTCATAAAATAAAAGGAATATATGGAGTTTTGGCATGGTTTTGGCAGAGTTCGGGTATGTTTAGTTCGATGGTTTTAGAGCTTAATGATATTAGGTATGGTTTTGGCAGAGTTCGGGTATGTTTAGTTCGATGTTTCTAGAGCTTAATGATATTAGGCATGGTTTTGGCAAAATTCGGGAATGTTTAGTTCGATGTTTCTTAATGATATTAGGCATGGTTTTGGCAGGAATCAAGTGTGATTAAAAATGAAGCTTATTTTGCCGCAATTCTACTATTTTAGAGTCTGATTCTGCGTTCGTCAATTCCTTTTGAAGAGTCTAAATTCTTGTCTGTATTGATTTTTTTGTAAAATCACTTGATAGACTCCCTGCGGAAAAGTTTCTAAAGAGATGCTTTTTTGAGCCAAGGGTTTTTGATGATAAAACAAACGACCTTGTAAATCCACTATTTTCATTTCGACACCATTCAAAGTGAAATGGAGGTGCAAGTGATTATTGAAGATCTGAAAACTTTCAATTAAAGCCGCCTTTGTCTGCTTCAAAGCGATAGGGACTTCACTTTCTTTGTCCAAGATAATCTCCCAATTCTGATTCCAAGGCCAAGAATCATTCCAATCTTGGATTATCGATCCCTCTTTAGAACGAATATAGTGCCCACTATGCTTCATTTTCATTCGTACCACATAGGATTCAAAATCTTTTTGCTTTTCAAAGACTACTTTTTGATGGTCTTTGCCGTTCCAATCCCACAAACCCACTGCAGCTCCAGCGTCTTTTGATTCATTGGGGATTTCAAAAACTTTAGATCCAAAATATAATGCATAGGTGTTGCTACTCAGTTGTTTTAAACGAAGCAAAGCTTTTTCATCTTGACAATCCCCTAAATAAAGTTTTTTATCTTCAAAAAGGATGCATTTGTTTTCATCTAAAGATCGAATCCGAACCGTATCGGGAAAGATAGACTTTAATTTCCAAACTCGTACCCAATCTGCCTCAAAATACGCTGGGTTATTTTCTTTGACTTCTATATTATCTCCGGCCCAACCACCAATGGCCAAGTTGATGATTATATACATTTCTTTTGCTTGGCTGATTTCTGAAACTCGATTATAAGATGCGATTTGTTTGTCATCAAAATAAAACTTCATGCTCTCGCTATCCCATTCTACGCCATAATTGTAAAAGGCTTCTGCTTTATTTGGTCCTGTATGAGTGCCTCCAAACGAGGCTTCGTGATCCCAAGCATCGCCATGAGAAGCATACCAAGAAGGCTCTGTGTAGTGCATGTAATAATGATGCTTGTTTCGTTCGTGAGGGATTTCTAAAATATCAATTTCTGGAGGCCAGCCATCTTGTAAAGTCCAAAATGCAGGCCAAGTTCCTAATTGTTTGGGAGCCTTGAAACGCCCCTCTATATAACCGTATTGAGTGCTAAATTTATTTTTAGTGTCTATGGCTCCCGAGGTGTAATCCAAAGAATAGGTTTTTCCACCGTTAGAGGCTGTAGGAGGGGCTTTGGGGTGTCTTTTGGCTTCTCCTTTTATACGCAAAAAACCATTTTCTACCAAAATATTTTCTGGAGCACAATAAGCTCTGTGGTTGTGGGTGTTCCCCCAATTGTAAGTTGAATTCCATTTTTTAGAGTCCAAAGCTGTACCCTCGAACTCATCTTCAAAAATCAGATCCCACGCCTCTGGACCAGAAGGAGGTGCAGCAAAAAGAAAAGCCGCACAAAGCCACAAAAAAGAAACACTTCGAAACATAACACTCCAAATATTTTCAAAACCTTTTAAACCCATACTTTATAAAACTAATAAATAAAAAGCACTATTTATTATTTACGAATATAAATATTTGAAGCGATTTTTCTTGAACGATTGTTTTGGGATTTAGTGATTTGAATTATTTTTTACTACACTTCACATTCATAATTTGAAGTTGCATCACTTAAAATCTTTCTAGAAAGAATATATATGAGTTAAATTAACACCATTCGTTTTCTTAAACGATTATTTGCGAATATAAATATTTGACCCGATTTTTCTTGAACGATTGTTTTGGGATTTAGTGATTTGAATTATTTTTTACTGCAGTTCACATTTATAATTTGAAGTTGCATCACTTAAAATCTTTCTAGAAAGAATATATATGAGTTAAATTAACACCATTCGTTTTCTTAAACGATTATTTACGAATATAAATATTTGACCCGGTTTTTCTTGAATTTTATTTTGAAAAGCTAGGTCTTTTTTTTTACACTATCGAAGCATGCTCATAAGCATTTTGTTATGGCCTAAAACGCCTCCAAGAAGGATAAAAGCCCCCTTTTAAATCATCGACCACACTGATCACCACCAAGGCCTTTTCATCTATTTTTTGCACCACCTCTAAAATTTTTTCTTTCTTGAGTCGCTGGGCAAAAATCATCAAAACCGTCTTGTTATTTTCTTTACCTTGAGCGTCAATAGTAGTCACACCATAGCCCAAATTTCTAAGCGAATCCACCATCAAAGGAGCCAAAGCTTCACTAGCAATTACCTGGACTAGCACGCGTCCTACAGCGATTCTAGCTTCTAATAAAGAGCCCACATAAACTCCCACCGAAAAGCCAAGGCTATAAACCAATGCTTTAATTGGGGCTTCAGAAAGACCCATGATCACCCTAGAGGCCACAAAAGTCCAAATAATTATTTCGAAAAAAGACAAAAAAGAACCTTGTTTTCGGTAACCCTTATTGATCAAAATATGTCTCAAAGTGCTAAATGCCACCTCGACCATTTTTGCAAAAAAGATTAAAAGTACTTCCCAAAGAGGAACAGCGGTCAAAACTTGATATAAATAACTTAACATACACACAAGATAGCAAAAAGCACTCTATTATGGACACCATCGATGCGTTTGGTAATCTTTTAAACTCTTCAAAGCTCTCTTCCATGGCCTTGCTACAGGAACCTCTTCTAGTGACTCTAATCTTAATATAAAAAAGCCAATCGTTTCGCCAGTTTCCAGAGAATAGCCCAGTTTACTTAAAGTTTTCAAAGCATTGTTCAAAGTTAAAGCCCACTCTTCTTGTTTAAAATGCACTGCATCAAAAGCACTCTTCTTCTTTTTTCTTTTATAAAACACATAGCATAAAAGCAACAAAAATAACACCGCATAAGTTTCAAAACGAGCCAATAAAGACTCCACAAAAACCTGCCAAGAATCGAGACTCTGACGCCACGAACCCTCTTTAAGTGCATGAAGGTAATAATTCCATTTTGCTTTAAAAGCTTCTTGTTTTAGAGCAAGCCAAGACTGCGGGTTTTCTTCTTGAAGCCTCAAAGGAGTGGGGTCTGTAGATTTCCAATGGCCTTCAAAAAACTCTACCCAAGCATGAGAATGCTTTCTTCTAAAAAACGAATAAGATCTATCGGCAGAAAACTCTGGATAAGCAAAGCCCACCACATACCTTGCAGGAACACCGTGGTAACGCATCAAAAGCACCGCTAAAGTTGCAAAATATTCACAATAGCCTTTTTTAGAATCCCAAAACTGCCACAAAGCCTCTGACTTTTTCTTTGCATTCACCACTAGCGAGTACTCAAAATTCATAGAAAAATACTTTTGGATTTGAATCGCTAGCTGAGAAGGACTCATAGAAGCATCCAATCCCATTTCTAAAGAAGCAACTTGAAGCAAAAGGCTATCACTCAAAGACCAAGACAAAAAATCCAATGCATTCAAAGAATCCAAAATTTCATCGGCCTCTAAATAATACCAATCCTTCACTTCAGAAGCTATATTTTGCAAATGTCCACCCACAAAAGATCGAATAGAATCTGATTTTAGCCCCACACCCACAGCATTTGCAGGAGCAAATAAATACTGAAAAGTCTTAATATCGGACTGCACCCAGACTTTATTAGAAATACTCGAAGAATCTTTTTGAAACAAAGCATAATCCGCAAAATAATCCATAGCCTGCAAAACAGAATCTTTATCAGAACTTTTCCATAAACCTTGCAAAAATCGTTCGTAAGCCACAGCCTTTAAAAACACTGGAGGCTCTTGTGTCCACAATCGAAGCACTATTTGGTGGTCGTATTTAGACTCATAATTTTTAGTAAAAGAACCTAGTGAAGCCACAGGATCAAAGCCCATCATATGACGGCTCCAATAATAATCATCTCCCCAATTTTTATTCCAAGATTTAGCCGTCTTTTTTTGCAAAAAAGAAACACTAAAAATCAATGCAAACAAACCCAACACCGACAACACAATCGCCATAAACCACCTCCAAAAAGGAGTCGAGGGGCGGATATGAAATAATAAAGTCAAGAAAAAGAACACAAGCAAAACACCAGAAAACCAATCTGGATCTCGAATCGAAAGCAAAACAGCCGCCAGGGCATTGAATCGAATAAAAACAAATGCCCCTCCCCTTCCTAGACTTCGCCACTGCACCAGAGCCAAAAAAAATAAATACCAAGATGGTATAAAAAAGATCCAAGGAGAAATCCCACTCTCCACACTGGGCGACAAAAACCACCACAAAGAAAAAGGGAGTATTGCCAAATAAACAGGCAGTTTTCTATACAAAATCACCTTATTTTTTTTCAAATTCCTGGCTATAAACACAAGCAGCAAACCCGCCACCAACCCTAAAACATAAACTTTGGACTGAAAAGTCACAAAAACAAGGGCTCCCAAAAGCAAGAAAAAAGTGTTCCAAAACCTCACAAAAACACCTCGTCATCTGGGCTTGGATTCCAATACATCACCGAATCGTGTTCAATAGTTTCACTATGCAGCACAATTTGTTTTTTAATCCACTTGGAGTGATTTTTTTTAAGACAAACCGCAAAAACAGGCCCCATAGGAATAGCCGCTGGCTCCCATTTTTTTGGAGCTTCTTTGGATTTTAAGCGCGGGGTCTCAATTTTAGCCAAAGCTTGCAAAATCAAAAATCTTTTCTCTCTGCCTTTCAAATCAATCTCTTGATCATTAATAAAAAAGCGGTCTAGCACTTGTCTCTCTAACAACCAAAAAGCAATCCCTGCCGTCAAAGAAATTGCAGACTCAAAATAAACTTTATCACGCCATCTATCAAAACGAAGGTCCAAAACAAGCACAAGGCCTCCCCCCATTTCCACCCCAAATTCTTTGGTAAAAGGCTTTAAATGTCGAGCAAAAGCACGGTAATCCACATCCCTCAAAGAATCCCCTTCACGGTAGGGCCTCACC
Organism: Fibrobacter sp.; assembly: GCA_012523035.1. Lineage (GTDB taxonomy): Bacteria > Fibrobacterota > Fibrobacteria > Fibrobacterales > Fibrobacteraceae > JAAYJH01. Next base: position 2,400 of record JAAYJH010000108.1, on the reverse strand, counting down.
CCTTTAAAATCCATCCCCCTCTCCATAAAAGGCCGCAGTAAAAGTGAAAAATCTCTACCCGAAACACCATTCAACAAAAACGAAAAAGATCCAATTCGCACTGCTTTGGGATACACCACCAGCTCCAAAACATCCTGATAAATCACCGCACTATTCACCAAACCAATCGGATCCTTCAAAAGCACCGCTGTTTTCTTCAGCAAAAAAAGCCCTCTCTTTTCAGTTTTAATCTTAATAGAAAATTGTTGATAATCAGAAGCGCCTATAGAAAAAAAAGAATCCAAAGGATTTGATCTTTTCAAAGAATCATCTAACCTAAAAACCTCAAGACTCAAAGCAGCATAAGCTTTTTCAGAAAACACATCCACACTCAAAACAGCCTCTTCGCCTGCAGTCACCGGAGCAATCACAGCATTTTTCAAAGTCAAAAACTTCGTTTTAGGCCGAAGCAAAACTGCCACAAACAACAAAGAAATCAAAAAAAACAAAAAATACCGAGCCAAAAAAGCCCCGGGAACCATATACAAAAGCAAAGCAAACCAAGCAGCCGCAATACAAGATTTAGCAGCCGAAGTAAAAGTTTCTTGCCAAAAATAATACAAACGCACCAAAACACCCTCTCGATAGGGCATCTTGAAAATAGAATCAAACAAAACAGACCAATAATTTCTCATAAAAGCAAAATCAAACAGGAATTTTCACACTTTTACGGATTTCTTCTACAATCGCCTCACTAAGGCCCAAACCAGACTCTACAGCAAAAATTCGATGTGCCAAACTAGGCACCAAAACATATTGAATATCTTCTGGAGTCACATAATTCCTTTGATCCAAATAGGCATTTGCTTTTGCCATCTTTAAAATAGAAACTCCCGCCCTAGGGCTTGCAGCGAGCCTCAAAGCCTTATGAGACCTGGTAGCCATCACCAAATTCACAATATACAACTCCAAAGCCTCATCCACATGAACTTTCAAAACCTCTTCTTGCATCTGCAACACCATTTTTGGAACTAAAATAGAATCAGAAAGCATCGAAGCTTTAAATCGTAAAATATCTAACTCCGTCTGCTCGCTAGGATACCCAATAGAAAATCGAATCAAAAAGCGATCCATTTGAGCCTCGGGCAAAGGATAAACTCCATGAAACTCCACCGGATTCTGTGTCGCAATGACCATAAAAAGTGGCGAAAGAGCGTGGGCACTCCCCTCCAAAGACACCTGCTTCTCTTCCATAGCCTCTAAAAGAGCACTCTGGGTACGCGGAGAGGCCCTATTGATCTCATCTGCCAAAAGAATCTCTGTAAAAACGGGCCCCTTTCGAAGCTCAAAATCACCGGTGTTCGCCTTATAAATAGCACCACCAGTAATATCTCCAGGCAACAAATCGGGAGTGAACTGCACCCTAGAAAAATCGGCCCCAAGCCCCACAGCCAGAGACTTAGCCAAAGAAGTCTTGCCTGTACCAGGCACATCTTCTATCAAGACATGCCCTCCTGCCAAAAGAGCATCCAAAAGCAAACGAACCGCCCTTTCTTTACCCAACAAAACCTTATTCAAACTACGGAACAAATCTTGAATCATACAAAGCCTTCATAAAAAAAACATCACCCTTATAATACTAATAAATCAAAGAAAAAACACAAAACAAAAACTAAAACTGTTTAATAAAGTCTCACACACGCCTGGCTTTTTGAGACAGCAAAAACATCTAATAGCGATATGGACATTAAGTAATAATGTATATGCTTTTAGATTGCATTAGTCACTTGAGTTCAAGTTTTATATTAAGTCTTTAACAATGTCAATAAGTTTTTTTATAGATTCTTGAACATCAGAGATTTCTGTATTTTGATCCAAGGTTTTGTAAACAATCCTTTCACAAGTGTCATTGAATACTACATTCCCTAAAGAGTTATTTTTAACATATTCTATATATTTTTTAAATAGCTTAAGTGTGGATTGAGGATTACGACCAAAAAGTTCTATAGTCCACCCATTTTCATTGATTAAAGCGTCAATAGACCATGTATAATTCTTTGTATAATTCTTTGTCTCAAAATCAAAATATAAAACCTTATTTTGATATATCTTTGGTTTATACTTTGTAAAAATCTCCTGCAACTTCTCTAATTTAGAAAGATACGATTGAGAAGAAGTACTTTCAGAAGTTTCTGTTAATTTTAATAAAGAAGACATATAGTCATTTAAGAACCCTTTATATTTGCTATTACCATTAACTTCTTTTAGATTTTTTTTAAGTTTTGTATAAAACTCGTTATAAGTAATATTTACAAAACAACTTTCCTCCAATTTTGCCTTGTCATCTTCAGAATTGAATTGTGTGAGAGATAAAACAATAGGAATAACTTTTTTTTGACTATCTTTAAAAATATTTAAAGT
>JAAYJH010000107.1 GCA_012523035.1 Fibrobacter sp. | reverse complement strand
CCAATTGGAATTTCCATTTTTCCCTTCTTTTACAGAACAAGAAGCCCCCGCTCCCAAGCCTGCATTACACTCATCGATACAATTCCCTAGAGGGGCAGGGCATGTGCTTTGTAAATCATCAAAATCATCTGTGAAACAACTGCTAGGTTGATTGAAATAGGCATAAAGGGTATCTGTAGAAGTTGGGGTGATAGTGTATGTGTTCCCGGTCAAAGAAGGGATTGCACAAGCAGTTCCAGAAGCACTCACGCATTTCCAATAAGAAAATTGGTGTTCCCCTTTGGCGCTCACTTGAACACGGTATTCTTCTCCATAAAATACTTCAAAAGAATTAGAAGCATTAGCATTCAAACTCAGCTCATCGATTAGGGTGCTCTCTGCAGCATCTATAAGGCTAAAATCTCCAGAACCAGCTATGGTTTTGATGGTCAGGCGCAAAGGCTTTCGCTTGAGGCTGGCGTACAAAGTGTAATCCCCGCCGTCTTCGGGTTCTTCTACACTATTGTTATAAGGGATATCCACAAAAAAACAAGCCTCCAAATTCACTGCACTAGCAGCTCCCAAACGGATAGAAGACTCACTAAGATTACAAGTCCATTGTTCATTGTCGACTTCTGACACACAAGAAGAGCCCACAGGGTTCACCCAAATATCTGGTGTAAAATCTCCACAAGAGGGGTATTGCACCACCTTTTCTAAATAAGTGATCGCTTCGGCACTCAAATCGCTTCGATTTTCATTTAAATAGCTGTTTAAGTCTCCGTTTCGACGCACTGTGCTCGCCCCATTCACATAGACATTTAAAAGATTAGGACTGGTAAGCTCTGCCCCCACTGTCGGAGAAACCAACACAAAGGTAGTCGAATTAGAAGGCCCGGCTTGCAATTCAAAAATAGGGATTGTCGCATTTCCATTCACCGAAATTTCTATAGAATAAACGCCTCCCCCCAAATTGGTGACCCCTGCTAGTGGTGTTAAAGTCCACCCTGTAGCCATAGAGACTTTGACATCAGCCACAATGCTTCCAGCCCCACCCACTACATTTAGATTCACTTGAGAAATGGAGCCTCCTTCTACTTCTTTTGGAGACTCTGTAAAGCTTATTTTGGCCATGTTATCTGACTCTCCCGCCACTACCACATAAAAAGGCACCGCTTCGTAAGCATTGCTCGACGGCAAGTATTGACAAGTATAAATATTTGGGCTAGAACCGCTCAAGTCTCCGGAACTATTCAAACCACTTGGAGTGCAAGAAATGCTTCCATTTTCTGGGTTTTCTGTGGCCCCATTGAGGTTGAGCACCGTAAAATACTGGTCCAAAGAAGACTTAGCATTTAGGGGCAAATAAATGGTCCTAGGGAGCACCAATAGAGAAGCTTGAACAGACTCAAAAGAACTTGCCGACAAAGTATCGGGGTCTAACTCTTTATTTACATATTGAGACTCCAAAGCCAATCTCAAACGAGGCGAAGTGGGTATATAATATGCATCTAAAGCTCCACTACCCCCTGGCACCGTAGAACCTGTTTCTGTACCTCCAGCAGAACCGCAAGTCGAACCATCGTTGGCACAAATAATATTAGCAGAAGAAAGCTCATCCATCAAATCTTGGTTGAAATCTAAAAACAAACCGTCATTACCATTGGCACTTTTCACTTTGGCACAGTTTTCGGCACTTGCATAAACAGAACCGCTAATCTGAGCTCCATTTTCTCTAAAATTAATAAGTTGTTCGATATCAGCTTCTGAATAAATAAAATAATTAAACTTGTTATGGCCATCAGGAGGCATGATGTTATTGGCACCGTTTTTCAAATAAACTACCACAACAGCATCGTCAGTAGTGGGTGGGATTCTAAAATTACCATTCACATAATTCTCATAAATTAAAATAACCTTTCCTGAGATTTTCGTTTTTGGATGTGAGTTTGATTCGTGGGTCATATTCAAAACTAAAAAACCATTGTAAAGCTTATCTGGATCATTGTCTTTTAAAGAATGATAACAATTGTTCAATGAATCTATTGTTTGATCAGCTTGATTATTCGCCCCCAATTTTTTGATATTTTGAGAACATGAGGCATTGTTAGCATAGGTTCTAAAGGTGTTATAAGCGGTACTCAAAGGATCTTTAATTTTATAGTTAGAATTATCGCAACCAGGTTCTTTTGACCAAATAGCATCACAATACTCTTTTGCCGAATGACCACATTCAAAAGGTGCCACTCCCGAAGCACTCGTATTTTGAGTGTTTGCACTTGTATTAAAATGAGTGTTATTTTGCTTATAATTCGTAGAGGCTCCAGCACCTGCACTCACATATTGAGCCCCCGCTATATTCATAGAAGCACTTGGATCTGTGCTTAGGTTCACTTTTTGTGCATTAGCTGCACTTGTATTGCCACTCAACGCATTGGGCGTAGGGATCCAAGAACTGCCTACCAATTCAAAATCATTATTAGTCCCGGTAAAATGAATTTTGCCAGAGTTTTCTAAACACAAATTCCCCATAATGCTATGCTTGAAGTCATTTTGCTTTGTAGTCATTTGCCCTACCAAGCTCATGTTCCCTAAAACAGTAAAAGCCTCGCTACTTGTACTTCCAAAGGCTAAATTCCCTTCAAAATAAGCATTTTTACCCACAGTTCCATTAAAAGCAGAAGCGTTTCCACCCACATAAAGGTCTCCATCCCCCCTAAATCCATTATTAAATTCTGCGTTTCCACCAATACAAGTGTTTCCATACACTCTCACTTTGTTACCACTCAAGTCAGCGTTTCCTGTGACTATAAAATCCCCATGAGTCACAGGAGGGTTTTTATCCCAATTCCCATTAATAGCTACCGAAGAAATTTCAGTTTTACCTTGGTATGTAATACTTCCCCCAAAATACGCATAAGTAAAGTCTACAGAAGTTGCTTTGCTTGGTACATTCACCTTGTAAAGTCCATCCACACTTAAAATACTGATTTGGCTATATTTAGAGCTGCCCCTAGCATAACCAGTTGATGCTAGTTTCACTTTGTAAGGGTAGCTTTTGGTATCCACTCCCACCAAATAAACGCTAAATTTTTGATCTTTATTGCTCGCCAAGGGGTGCAAAACAGAGTCCAATAATATGGGTTTTCTGCCATTGCTTTGGTATTGCTTGATCACAGCCCCCACATCGGCAGCATGGTGCACCATCCAAGAACGGGCAGTTTCTATACCAGCGGCAGAAGCTTGATACACCTCACTTTGCATCAATCGACTTGCCGAGGCTTTATTTTCACTGCTCAACCATTTGTAAACACCGGTAGCAGCGATGGTGGCCACCAGCATAAATAACAATACCGTGATTAAAGAGATACCTTGTTTAGATTTTTGCTTCAACATAAAACCTCCATTAAGACCCCAATGTAGAGCTTGCTTTTTGCCCGTTGTTCTTAACTGGTATGGTGACCTCGGTCATCCCTGTTTCGCCTCTTTTTGAAACTCGCAAGTCCAACTTAAAGGCCTTGATCTTTTTCTTTTGTGTTTTGGCAAAAGAAGACTCACTATACATATCGTGAAACTCGTATTCTCCTTGTTTTTCGTGGATCACATACAGATTGTGTATGGCCATAGCACCCATGTGTGCCACAGGAGAATAAAAGGCAAAAGTAAAAGCGACGCAAGCACTGACATCTTCATTAAAATACAAGTCCAACTTTTGCCTAGACTTTGCAGAATCAGATTGAGGGGGGTAAAATAAAAAATCTGTCATGGTCTCGATTGGGTTGCCCTCGTCTTTGCTCCTAATTCCTATGGCCATATGGTCTAATTCGGGTCTGAACATTTGAATGGGATTGTTTTGATAGGGTAAATTAAAGCGAATAGAATAAGTTTCACCCGCTTCAAAATGAAATTCTTTACAAAGGCTGCTCCAATTTCCAGAATTGCTAGAAGCATCGGCCACATAAACTTCGTTAGCAAATCTACTAGACAAATCAGGTGAGCCTGTAATAGGGTCAAAGTTTCGAGCAAAATTAGATAGCGTCACAGTAGGGGCACCCTCTGAAGGGCTCACATGTAAATTCACAAGGTTAGAAGCATCTAAACGAGAGATCAATCTAAATCCATCGCTTGGATCGGCAGGGAACAAAGTGTCTGGTTCTGCCTCGAACTGCCCTGGAGTCAAAGAAAATTGTGCCACGCCATTGGCCATTAAAACAGCAAAAGGAGAGTCTCCTGAGGGGCAAGTGCTAGAAGCTGTGCCATGAAGCGTGCGGCAAGCACGCCAAAGGCTAGAGTCGGTTTTGAGCACCCACTCGATCTCTTGAACGGCAAGAAAAGTCCCATCGGGATTATACTCTATGCGTCTAAAAGCGATACTATCTCTATCATCCAGATGCCTTAAATAAAAAGAAGAAGAATCTATAGAAGCTTCAACGCTATTGTCTGGGTCCATATACACTAAGTTTTCGACCACAAAAGAATCTACACTCACGCTTTGGACTTTCCAAGACTTAGTGCCCATACTGGCCAAGTCTTCTTGGAGTAAAACTCCCACTTTGGTCGCTTCTTCGGTGGCCATCAGCATGCCTTGAGTTTTAAGCCTAAAAGCTGTACTATCGCTATAAACTCGACCTGCAATCAAAATCACAATCGACAAAAGAGCAATATACACCATCAGTTCAATTAAGGTAAAGCCTCTTTTCATCGCACTACTCCCGAATAATTGATCGATTGCACAGAATTTTTGTATGGCCAACTCACAGTCACATCGAGTCGCTTGGCATAAGTGTGGTTTAAGCTTTGATACGCCGAAGTTTCGGTGGCCAAATAAGTGGAATCATCGGAAATCTCGATACGCACAGAATAGACCACTTCCATAGGAAAGCCCACCGTACGCGGCCAAGACCTAGACTTTTCAAACTCAATCACTTGAGAATCGATGGCATGCTTCGAAAGAGCTGCCGCCCCCATCAAAGACAAAGAATCAATAGCATTTTGAGCCACATTCACAGCTCCATCTCTGGCACGGATACGCAAAAACACCTCGCGATTGCCAAGTTGCAAATTCAAAAGAGCCATCATTAAAAAACCAAGCACCACAATAGACACTAAAATCTCCATGATGCCAAAGCCTTTTTTGTTTAAGGAATTACCCATGAAGCACCTCCATCCACTGAAAAATAGGCTTGTAAACGATTTTTCTTGGCTGATTTTAAAACGGCTCCATAACGACTGGAATTTCCATAACGAAGTGCAATGACCCCTTCTTCGGTGATTTCGTTCAAACCCAATTTAGGGCTCAATACCAAAAATTTATCCGCACTGGTCCAAATCACAGGAGTAGCCACAAAAGACTCTTGAGAGACAATGTTTTGAGGAGTAGAAGTATAAAAACTCACTGGAGCCACTAACTCTAGAGTCGAAATAGCATCTCCCTCACACACATCATTTGCAAATCGCTTTGTTTGCATTTGATTAGCCACAAAAACAATACACAGAGAATCATGGAGCCTTTTGGACTCCAAAGACATAGACTCCACAAAAGCACGCGTATTCACAATAGCGTCTTTAAGGCGACTATTTGCAATAGCATTATTCAAAGAAGAATAGCCAGCTGCCGACAAAATCCCTAGAATGGCAACCACAGCAAGCACTTCCACCAAAGTAAAGCCTTTTTTAATATGTTTGAAAACTTCTCTCATCTCTATTAATATATATTATTAATTGTAAACATAAACTTTACAATTTGATTTTATGAAAAAAACCTCCATATTTAGAGTATAAATACTTACCTAGGCAAAACACTCCATAAAAGCTGGAGTCAGTTCTAGGTTTAACCACTGTAAAATACGCACCAATCTGCCTTAAAAGATACTGCTTTTAAAAACACATTCGCCCTCTAAGTTTGCGACCTAGCCTAAATTTCTATACTGCAAAATGCATGTCAAATAAGCCATTTGGCTCCCCAAAAGGCTGTTTTTCTAGGAAACTTCCCGCTTCTCACTCCCAACTTAGTATTTTCATGTCAAAACTCCTTCTCGTATGGGATGCGTGCCAGATTAGTGGGAAGTTGACTGTGTGAAAATGCTGGGATGCGAGTTAGAGATGTTATGTAAAATGCGTGCTTAAAATGCTTTGCGAAAATTGTGCCAAAGATGCTGGAATTTGTGATGGATGTGCTTTGCGAAAATTGTGCCAAAGATGAAGTGAAAACTTCTTTTTTTTAGGAATGCTAACTCCTTATCGTCATTGCGAGGGAATCT
>JAAYJH010000106.1 GCA_012523035.1 Fibrobacter sp. | reverse complement strand
GCGAGCGCATAGAGGTTTTTAAATACCTAGACTTTTGCATGGGAGTGTAAGAGGAATCTATGTCAAGTTCTTTAAATTCATTCACATAGTCACGGATCAAAGCCCTTTGCCCAATTAAAGTTTTAGCTGTATCTGAATCTAGCAACAAAGAAATATAACACTCTGCCATAAGTTTTCTTGCAGACATCATAGAAACTAGAGCTTGCTCTGCATAAAAGTCTTTATCACTACTCACTAAAACATAAAGAATTTTCATCTTAAACCTTTTGTAAAATCACTAGAAAGAGCTTTTTAGGCCACAGCGTTTTATCTCCTACACAAAAACTCAAGCTTTAATCTAGCCATATTCTATTGTAATTTAATTAAAAAACTTCTAATGCATTCGTTTTTGAAGGATTATTGAATGCTTTTGACACTTAAAGGATTCATCAAACTTTAAAAAGTTCTAGCTATTCTTAAAAATCGTATTCCTTTTTTAATATCACTTTATTTTCATAAAAAAATTAAATTTAAAGTATGCGAATTTTAATAGACATGTCTAGCGTCCACTCCAAAAACCTTTTTTCTAGTATTCCTATTTATATAATGCGTTTTCTGGATCATATCCCTTCCACAGAAAATCTACAGATTATTTTATTAGTGAATTTGGAGTTAAAGTTTTACATGAAAAAACGATACCCTCATTTTGAGCAGCATTTTCTTTATCGGAATTATTTGTTTTATCGTTTCCCTTTTATCCACAGTTTTTATGGTCGATTCACCTACAAAAAAGCACTTTCAAAAATTGAATATGACTATGAATGGATTGCCAGTGACTTGGATAGAAGTATCCCCATGAAAACCAATAAAAAAAGAATAGTGGTCATTCATGATTTAAAAGGCCTTAAAGATGGGTCTATTGCCTATAAAATAAGAAACTTCTACTATTATCGCAAGCTGATGCAATCTGCAACAAAAATTATAGCCATCTCTACATTCACTCAACAAGATATCCTGAAACACTTTCAAATAAAGGCATCCAAAATCCATGTTATTTACAATAGCGTCACCCTTGCCTCCCAAAAAACAAAAGTCCTAAATTGGCCCACTCAACAGCCTTATATTCTTTTTGTAAACACCTTATTGCCCTACAAAAACCCATTAGTTTTAATCAAAGCATTCTCTAAAATACAAAACGAATGCCAGCACCATTTAATCTTTATCGGAAAAAAGAACAGGTATTGGAATAAGGTGCTATTAAAAACAATCCATAAGCTAAACTTGCAAAATCGCGTGCATCATTTAGAGAACTTATCTCCAGAAGAATTACATTACGCTTATGATAAGGCTTCTTTATTTGTAAGTCCCTCTAAAAGAGAAGGTTTTGGATACACGCCCATCGAGGCTGCTATGGCAAAAACTCCTGTGCTTTGCTCAAAGTCAGAAGCTCTACCAGACACCACTCAATCTTTATTAGAATATTATGAGCCCACAGATGATTACTTGGCATTATCCCAAGCCTTGCTCTACTCCCTACAAAACCCACCTTCAAAAGAAAAACTTAACGCTATCTCGAAGCAGTTTCAAAAAGACTACTCTCCACAGTTACAAAATTCAAAGATCCTCCATTTATTTTATCAATTAAAAGAAAAAAGCCTATGATTCCAAAAAAAATCCACTATTGCTGGTTTGGAAACTCTGAACTGCCTGACTTAGCCAAAAAATGCATTGATTCTTGGCGTTTGTTTTTGCCCGACTATCAAATTATAGAATGGAATGAAAGTCACTTCGATGTGCACCAAATCCCCTACACAAGCAAGGCATATCAAGCAAGAAAGTACGCCTTTGTGAGTGATTACGCTCGCTTTAAGATTTTATACAATCATGGAGGTCTTTATTTTGACACCGATGTAGAAGTGATTCAAAACATGGATAAAATCATAGAAAAGGGAGCATTTATGGGTTTAGAAAAAAACACCTCAGAAACTTTTGCATGTAACCCTGGATTAGGCATGGGAGCTCCTGCTCAACACCCTTTTTACAAAGATGTCTTGGATATGTATCACTCATTGGAATTCGATCCTAAAAACTTAAAGACTGTGGTGGAACACACCTCGGAATTAATGTTAAAGCAAGGCTTAGAACTAAAAAGGGGGATTATTGAATTTAAAGGCATCCACATATACCCTCCAGAATATTTTTGCCCTAAAATCTATGAAAAAGCAAAAATTAAACTAAGCCCTAACACTTATACCATACACCATTACGCTGGTTCTTGGATGTCCAAAAAACAACGATGGATGAACAGCATAAGGTATCTCTTTGGAGATAAAGTTTTTGAATATATATGGAGACTGTTTAAAAAATAAGCTCTAAGGCTCTTGGTATATATTTTTTAGATCTGGGTAAGTGTGATGGATATCGAATTTTTTAGAGTTTATTTTGAGCTTAGCCGTCTTTCTGACTTTTACTTGGCTCAACGCTTGAGACCACACGCTTGGATTGTCGATAGGCAAGTGCTGTAAAGTATCTGTTATCTTTAGTTCTTTGGTCACCACATCAGAGATAAAAACGGGCAAGGCATTGTATTGTGCCTCGACCAAGACCAAAGGCAAAGCCTCTCTTTTAGAAGGGAGGCAAAAACAATCCATTGCCGAATAATAAGGAGCGGTGTCTTTTTGAAGCCCTGCAAAAATCACAGAGGACTGAATGTCCAGGCTTTGAACTTGTTGTTGAATGGATTTTTGCAAAGGCCCTTCTCCCAATAAAAGGAGCACTGAGTCTGGATTTTGGCTGTGAAATCTTGAAAAAGCTTCTATTAGAAACTTATGGTTTTTTTCAGGGTAAAAACGCCCCACATGACCAATACACAAGGAGTTTTCTGGAATTTTTAATGCCTTTCGAATCCCAAGCCTTTGGTTTTCATCAAAAGCAAATCGCTGTGGATCTATCGCATTGTTCAAGACCAAAACTTTAGCTCTAAGGTAGGCTTTTTTACCATAACCAGAGATGGCCGCTTCTTCTCCACAAGCCAATAAACTGGTGGCAAAAACACAATTTAGCTTTTGCAAAAAAAACTGTAAAAACAAAAGCCATCTGTTTTGAGGACGATAATTTTGATGATGGTGAGCCACACGGACTTTCACACCACAGAAGCGAGCAATCGCGAGCACATAAAAATTTAAATACCAATCTAAATGGCTATGCACCACACTATAATTCCCTTTTTTTAGCAATCGATAGAGACTCCATAAGTGTGAAAATGGCCGCCTTATTTTTCCTGGAATTTGCATCGATTTAAAGCCCAAAGATTCGAATCGTTTTAAAATATCCTCATTGGCTTGGTATTGATAAATCATATCGAAGTCAAAGTCTTGAAGCATTTGGCCAGCATAGTTCAGCACCACTTGCTCAGAGCCTCCGCCCACCACCCCATGCAAGACTTGACATACTCTAGGTTTAGCTGGCATCTGTTTTCTCAAAGTTCAAAAGCTGTTTTACCACATATTGCGGAGACTGATTGATACATATGTAAATTCGCCCCACATATTCCCCAATCAAGCCCAAAAGCAGCATCAACATGCCACCTACAAACAAAAGTACCGCCATAATAGAAGTATAACCCAACAAAATTTCTGGATTTAAAATTTTCTGAATCACTAAATAAAGACCAGAAATCAGCCCCAAAAAAGCACAAAAAACTCCGATTAAAGTCGCTAAGCGAAGGGGTTTCACCGAAAAAGCCGTAAAACCATTGGCCCAAAGCGATATCAAACCTAAAAAAGTATAACCGGAACGACCTTCTAAACGGTGTCTATGCAAAACCTCAACATTTGCCAAATTATGGGTCACTCTAAAAACGAGGCCACTAATATAAGGAAAAGGATTGGGGTATTTAACAATTTCTTCTATAATAAAGCGTTTTGCAATAAAAAAACTAGTGGTACGCAAAGTTTTGGGCTGTCCAATAATAGACTCGGCCATTTTTTTGTTAAAATAACTCCCTAATCGTCTAAACCAATGCTCTTTAGCGTGAGTATAATACCCATAAACCACATCGTGACCTTCTTTGAGCTTATCCAGAAGTTTAAAAACCTCTGAGGCTGGGGTTTGGCCATCGTCGTCCAAAGAAACCACATAGTCACCAGAAGCCTGGGCGTAGCCAGCCATCAAAGCACTATGTTGCCCAAAGTTTTTCGCTAAATTCACCCCTTTCACTCTAAAATCTTCTTGAGTCAAAAGCTCGATTTGCTCCCACACTTGATCTGGCGAAGCATCGTTGACAAGCAAAACCTCGTAATCCAAAAAAGACCGCGTCGCCATAGTCGCCCGAATCTCGGCTACCACGCGTGCAATAGTCGCTTCACTCCCATAACAAGGGATCACAAAAGATAATTTTTCCATTGAACAAAAATATAACTTATTAAACACAAAAGGAGAAAAAAGCTAGCAAGAAAAACAAAGTAGCCTAAAACTTCAAAAAACACACCATCAAAGACTCTAATTTTACAAAAAAGCAAGTTTTAAAGAAAAAACCTTAACATTTATGCAATTTACACATTTATTTTAAAAGGATTGAAGTTTCAGAAACGCCTGGCTTTACTCTTCACCCATCCATCTCCTATGGAATGGGACAGTGACGCTGGGATGCGTGTTTGAAATTTGGGAAGAGACTATTTTAAATTCGGGGGGAGACGGTGCGAAAAGTGCTTCATTGAGTTTGTCGAAATGTGCTACACTGAGCCTGTCGAAGTGCGTGCCAAACTAGTGGAAAGTTAGAAGTGGGAAGTGCTTAGTGTTAGAGATTTTATGCAAATTCGGGATGCGTGACAGAGAAGCGGTGCGAAAATCGTGCCAGAAAAGAAGGATGATTACTTGGCGAAAAATGCGGAGATGCGAGTCTGGAGAGTGGGATGGAGGGGTTGCGAAATGTGCTACATTGAGCCTGTCGAAGTGCGTGCTTCAAAAAAAACAGCAATTGTTTTTGCTGTTTTTTTTTAGCGGATGCTTAGGCTTTTTTTGTGAAAAAACACAAAATACTCTTCGGCAGCATTCTTTTGGATAAAGTGTTCCATACCTATACTAGTTGCTTTGTCTATCAAAGGAGCGGGTATAAAAGAAGAAATCACTTTATAAGTTTGGCTTGGAGCAAGCTCGTTGAGATCAGACATCACTTGAGTGACAGGCTGTTCTCCGGCATTGATTAAAGGGCGAACATCTAATTCTTTTACTGGTGGAGCCGATGAAAACCAAGTTGGCTCTACCATATTAAAAGAATTTGTTTCTGTGAAAATTTCTACTTTTTGGCCTACTTTTTCTCGAAGCATATTGACAAGGGCATCGACTTGAACACCACCGACTGTGGCTGCTTGCTGTAAACTTGTAATTTTCCCCACTGTTTTTCTTAAAAGAGGATTTTGAAGTTTTTTAAAAGGAGGGACATATTCAATTAAAACTTTTTCTAATTCTGGATAAGCCTCAAGTAAATTGAAAACTTTTGTTTTAGGAGTAATCAGCAATTGAGTCATTTTTTCTCCTTTTTTTCGTAAGAAAGGATCCTTTGCTCACCTTCTAAGTTACGGTATTTTTGAACATTATGAGAAACTTCTAAAGTCCCTAAATATTCTCCTTTTTCGTTGCGTAGGGCAAAATAATCTATGTGAACCATTTGACCGCGCATATTGATCCAAAATGGAGCACTGTCTTCTTTACCCGATTTAAAGTCTTCGATGATTTTATCGACTATGTGGGCACTAGAAGGTGGATGACAAAAACGAACATCTCTATTCAATATGGCTCGGTTGCGGTGAAAAACCCTCTCTTTGCCTTGAGAAAAATACTTCACTTTGTCGTTTTTATCGACAAAAGTCATATCTATGGGCAAATGGTTTAAAATAGCCAGCAGTTCTTCGACAGTGAATTGACCGGAAGGCAATTGAATGTTGCCTTTGTGAAGGCTAGCTTCTGAAATTTCTTCTTCGGTGACAAAAGAGGGTTTCCAAAGCCCTGGTGGGTCGTACAAGCAATAGCCAAACTCTAAAGCTTGCCTTTGTATATCGTACCATTGTTTTTCGGTTAAAACCTCTAAAGCCATGGGGAATAAAATTTCTTCTTCTTTGCTAGTCATATCCACGACTTGTTGGATTGCAGGGATTATGACTAGATCTGCCGAGGCCGACAGTTCATCTACAGAGACTTCTGGAATGGCTAAAATCTCAATGGCCCCTTTGATGAGCTCACGGATTTGGTCGTGTTTGCCCCACATGACTTTTGGAGGGCCTGTGATGCCGTGTTGCTCCATAAACGGAAATAATAAATACTCTTTTCTCAAATAATGCTTGTCTACATCGTACAAGGCGTTGAAATGTGCACGGAGCTTTAGGATTTCTCCTTGGATATCGTCGGTTTTTAAAAGTATTATGGATTCTAAGCTTTCTTTGGCTTGTTTTGCCACTTTCTTTAGCTCTAAGTTTTCACGAACCATCACATCGATGGGATGATTTTCGGGGATGGGTGCCACCGCCGAAAGGTCCACATTTCCTTCTAAAACAGCTGCGTGAACATCGCAAAGACGGAGCACTTCTTCGACTGGGAGCCCCTCACTGATTAGCTCTTGTTCGACTTCGACCACATCATTATAAGGGATTTGACTTAGAGTTTCTATGAGTTCTTGACGCACTTGGTGTTCGGGCGTTCCATGGTGTAAGCTTAAAATCAGTTCTTTTAACTTTTGCTTTCGCTTTAACAGGTTATTGTTAATCAGTTCGCTCATTCTAGAATCCTTTGAGTGTATTCTTAAAAAATGGGTAAAAATTTTAAGAATGAATAGGACTTTTTAAAATATTTTAATATGCGTTTGTGCCTTTGAAAAACGACTCTAATTAAAGTAGAATGTTTTTTAGATAAAAACCAGAACTATGGCTTTAAATCTTTGAAAAGTTTTTGGTGAATGGACTTTATTTTTTAATACTTGTTTTTATGATATTTGGGCTTGATTTTTATTTTTTTACGCTTTCTCGTGATATTTATCACTGTTTTTTGCTCGTTTTTGCATTTTTTTGTTTTAAAATAAGTTTTAAGCCTTTATTTTGAGGTTTATGAGAGTGTTTTTGAAGGTGTTTATTTTTGAAGTTTTTGAACGAATAAGTGTTGATTTTAAGCTTTTAAGTTTAAGATAAAAACCAGGCGTGTGTGAGACTTCATCATCAATATTTATGGATTGACGGGGATTTCATAATCTAGACTTTGTTTTGAGTTTTTGTTTTCTACTCTGGCTTTTATCTTTTTGACTTTTAGTCTGGCGTATAATGGCACCGAGACCAAGTAAGAGACCCCCGATTCGTCACTAGGAACGGCTTCGGAGTCTGCAATGCTTCGCTCGTATATTGGTTTTTTGGTCCCTGTCCATACTGAATATGTGTAGGTTTGGACGGCATGTGGTGTGAGTTGTTCGGTTTTTACGCAAAAATGAAGGAGGCCTCCTTTTGGGATTTTGCGAAGGCTGTCGAGTATTTCTTCTTCGGGAGCATAATCGGCTTCGAGTTCTAATCTTTTGTTTTTTCTGAGTTTTTCATAGCTTTCGTGAGTGGCATAAATATGCACTTTGGCTTGTTCTGGTAATGAAGATGGCCTAACATCTCTTACTTTTGTGTTGTTTTGATAGTATTCCCAACGACCGTCATCGTGTAATATAACGGTGGCACCTTTATAAGTAGTGGCCATTTGAGAGGCGTAAACGCTCATGCTCAAGAAAAATAAGATAAACTGCATATAAACTCCCTCATGTGGTTTAGGAATAAGGTGTTTTTTTTAATATACCTAAAAAAAAGGCCTCGTGATCGTTCTAAGTTTTTTTATATTTATATCATAATAAAAAGGCTTTTATTTCATTTTTTGTAAAAAAAGCTATATTTTCTGTATGGTTAAACCCACAACAATGAGATTGCGTTCCGATATCCAGCTTGAAATATTGTCAACTTCGGCTGCATCTAGACTTTTAAATTTCCCAGAGAAAAGCCCCTTTCAATCTCCTATCCTTAAAAAAAACTACTTGTCTTTTTTGCAAAAATGGCAAAAAAACAAAGATTCTTTTAGTCTTAAAAGTTTTTTTGAAAAAGAATCTTTTTCTTTTTTTGAAGAGGTCTTACAAAATAAACAGCAAGATTTTGGACATTTTGATTTGTTTTTGGCTACAGGTTTTTTTAAGTGGGGTGCCAATCAAACAGCCCCCCTTCTTTTGATCCCTTTGACTATTGATTTAAAAACTAATGTGATTCACTTGTCTGATTTACCCCCTATTGAAAATGTTTTCTTGATCAAAGAACTGCAAAAAGAAGTGCAACTGCCCAAAGTGACCGACGCTATTTTTGAGGGGCGTTTTGAGTTTGAAAAGTTTTTTAATTTGGTGGAAGTTGCTATTTCTGATAAACCCCATTTTAAGTTTTCACATTTAGGTGTGTGTTTGTCTTTTTTTAGTTCTGCACATTTATATTTGTATCGTTATTTAGAAAATCTAGATCTGCAAAATTTAAACAACCCTATTGTTTCTAATTTGTATCAAGATGAGGGTTTTAGATTAAAAACTTCTGTGTTTGATCAAAAAAACATCCACGAAGCTTATGTTCCTACCGATCATGCTTTTGTTTATCCAACAGATCTAAACACGACCAAAGCAACCATAGATGCACTAAGCCCTGAAAATGACACTTATGTTATATTAACCCCTCCTGGAACTCTTCTGTTTGAGACCGCTTCTAATATTATTGCAGATTCTCTGTTCTATCATCAAAAAGTACTGGTGCTCAGCAAAAGAGCTGGTTCTAAAGACAAATTGTTCAAGCACCTGTATCCAAAGTACCTTAAAAAAAACCTTAGTTCTCGTTCTAACATAAAAAATCAGCTCAAAGAAGCCAGGAACGAATTAATATCTTATTACGATGCGGTAAACTCTACCACTGATTCGGGTAATATTTCATTGGGACAAGTGTTCAAAGAAAGGCTTTTAAAACCTACTGTGAAACACAATATCCCAAACGATGCATTTAAAGGGATAGAGAAACTTTCTTTTTCAGAGTACAATAAGACTCAAGAAATTTTAAAAAGTTTGATTTTAAATTTAGAGAAGCTCGAACAAAAAGAGTCTTTGGGTTTGTTTTCTAATGTGTCTTTGACTGAAATCCATGATTCTCAAAAAAAACTCCTTAAAAACTCAATTCTTAAAAACATAAAACTCTTAGATTACTTTAATCCTTTTCTTAAAGTATTCTCCTCTATTCGCAAAGACTTTGATTTTAAAGAACTAAAAACAGTTTTAAAATTAATCCATCTGCATTTTAATAAAGACACTCATTCTTTTGAAGATTGGCGTCTTTCTTCTTCGGATTGGGATCACTATCGAGACACTATTTTACAAATTCCAGAATCAGGTAGTATTTGGGCGAGGTACCGTCGAAATGGCTCTGCACTCTATACCGACACCGCTATTGACGAAAACTTGTTTGCCATTCGAAACGATTTTGTAGATGCTAGTAAAGCTTCTTTGAAATCTTTTTCTGATTCATATCGTTCTCTAAGAAAAAAACTCTTGTCTATTTTTAAAGACCCCAAAAGTATTGCTAACGATGAAGAGCTCATTTTATTAGTGGATGATTTGATTTCTATACAGTCTCATCGTAACTTTTATCGAAATTCTATGGCTATGGCCAACAAACTTTTTGGTAAAGATTGGAAGTTCGAAAAAACAAACTGGGTATTGCTGCATGTAAAGCAAAAGTTTTTTTATGCTCTAAAAGATTCTCTCAAAGAAAGCTCTGACTTAGATTTAATTATTAAAATTTTGGAGCAATTTCACCTCTTAAAAAAACTGAATTTTGACTCTAATGTGACTTTGAATAAACTCTATGAGTTACAACAAGAAACAGCAAATCTAAGCCAAGAGATGCAAGTCCAAGATCCTTTAGAAAATGGCTCCATAGCAAGTTTGTCTAAACGCCTAAAATTATGGAAAAAGAATTACGAGTGCTTAGATGAACAAATTTCAGCCAACAAGTTAATCCACGAGCTTCAAGATAAAAATTTAATATTGTTAGTCGATTACCTCTTAAAACACCCTGAATCTTACCCTCAACTCCTTCCTGCTCTGAGCGATTACTGGTATCAATTTCAAATCCAAGAGTTTGTTAAGAAAAAGTCCGATTTATTTAAGACGAATTCTAAACAACGCATGCAAAAGGGCTCTGACTTTCGTGTTTTATTAGATGAATTTTGTAATTCTAATTTTCACTTTTTAGATGAAAATAAAAAGACTCATCCAGAAAATCTTAGGATTTTACACCCCCTAGAGTTTCATGCCAGACTAGAACTCCACCAAGAGCTTTTTGATCTTGTTTTGATTTTAGATTCCGAAATCATTGCTTCGCCTGAGGCTCTTCCTGCTATAAGCTCGGCAAAAAAATTAATTTTGATGGGAGACATACAAAACCCTCCTTTGGAGCTGTTAGAAAAAGATGGCTTTGAAGAGCCCGCTGTCTCACAAAAGCTTCAGGTTTCTAGACAAATTAGTGTTTTAGAGTTGGCCCTCCAAAAAGGCGCTGCTTTTAGGACTTTATGTTTTTCTAAGCAATACAAGCATCCTGCTTTTTTTCAGTTTGTGAATCAAAAGTTTTATAAATCCAATATCCTTCAATTACCACCACCACATATTGCTAACACATCCAAAATTTTTCTTAAAGCGTCCAAGGACTCTCTACAAAACTTGGTCGATTATGCCACAAAACACCTTAAGACAAAGCCCACTCAAAGTATTGGTATCATAGCCTTTTCTGAAAAACAATGCACCGAGATTAAAAAACTTTTGAAAAAAGAAGACCTTAAAAACTCTTTGTTGTACGAAAGTGATTTGGAACGATACTGTTTTGTGAAAACTCCAGAACGAGCCCCCGAACTTTATAGAGATACTCTTTTAGTGTGTGCCGATGATTCTTTGGAAGCCTTGAAAAATCTTTCGGATGCTAAAATTAAAGTGACCGCTTCTTTGGCTAAACAAGAGCTTTTTGTGTTTTATTCTAAAAATACCGCCTTGGTGCCTCCGCTAAAAAATTGGTTTGAGTATTTACAAAGTCAAAATCAAAAATCCTTTTATACGCAAAAACAAAGGAACGGCGTGCTTTTGCCATATATTGAATCTATTTTAAAGCAAAATACAATTCAATATCAAGCAGGATTTTCATATTATAATGCTTCTTTGGAGCTTTGTGTTTATAATGCCAATAATGATGAACATTTTTTGGCTCTGATCGAAGATGATTCTTATCACGAGTATTTTAAGTCAAGTGTAGAAGAGTTGGAGTATATCAGGCCAATCACTCTGGCTCAATTGGGGTGGAAACATATTCGAACCTGGAGTCCTTCTTGGATCACTAGTACTAACGACGAAACTAACCACCTTTTGGCCACACTTTCGATAGAGCAAAGTATTTCACCTATTATCTCTAAAGATAAACAGGCAGAAAACTTAAAACGCACAGAAAAACTGATGAATGTTGTGCCTTATGTGATTAAAATCCCAAAAATAGAGGGCACGGTGCATCAAAAGCCAATCTTAGAGCTCCCGCTCCAATCGATTGTTTCACAGTTTTTATTTTTTGTGAATAAAGAAAGCCCAATCCATATCGATGCTCTAAAGAAACGATTACTCCAGCTGCATCGCGTTGAAAGTAAAGATTTATCTGTAGATAAAGTGCTGAATAATGCTCTAAAACAGGCAATTAAAGCAAAGGTATTTGTAAAAACTGGGTTTTTCTTTTATTCTAATCAACAAACAAAGTTTTCACTTCGATATCGTGGCGATTTGCCTCCCGATGAGAGAAAGTTAGCCTATGTGGCTCCAGAGGAGCGAGCTCTGGCCTCGTCTTTAGATAATGCAAAACTCAAAGATTTACTTGGACTTTTGGAGTGAGTGAATAATGCTGTGAGTTTTGGAGCCAGGCGTTTCTGAAACTTCATTTTTCTAAAAATTATAAAGAAGAAAATTGCCCTAGCTCACTGAATTTATAGTTCAGTGGGGTTTCATCTTGTTTGACTTGGCTGAATTTATGCTTAAATGGAGTGCCAAATATTTTTTTTGTTTTGACTTTGTTTTTTTCTCCATTCTTTGATAATGAGCATGAAGATTTTTTGTGAGAAAAGTTGAAGTAAGTTAGATGTGTTTGATAAATCATTTGCTTTCTTGTTCAAATTGCAATTGGTTTTATGTGAAGCTGCTCTTTTGTCATTAAAAAAAGCTCTCTATCAATTTTTTTAGATTGTTTTTGCTTTAAGCCTTTCTATTAAATTATATTTTAGGTTAAGGATTTTCCTTTTTTACTCCTTTACCCAGGTTTTTTATGGATTTTTTTAAATATGTGACTCTTACTGAAGCTCAACTACACTCTATTTGGAGCTTTGATTGTAAAGACCCTTTCTCTATCTTGGGTATCCACCCTTTTGAAACAGATAAAGGAATCAAAACAGTGATTAGGGCCTACCAGCCACAGGCTGATTTTTTGAGAGGAGAATCTTTAGACCAAAAACTAGATTTTGATTTTGTCAAAATTGGAAACACAGGTTTTTTTGAGGCTGCTTTAGATGTAGAGTTTGAGCCGTTTTTGTATCGATTGCATGTGACTCATCATGGTGGGAATTCTTATTCTTTGGTGGATCCTTATGCTTTTTCTCCGGTTATTTCTGAGTATGATATCCATTTGATGTCGGCCGGGAGACACTATGAGCTTTATAAAAAGTTAGGAGCCAATATTGTAGAACATCAAGGAGTGAAAGGGATTCACTTTGCGGTGTGGGCTCCCAATGCTAAAAGCGTGGCAGTGATTGGAAATTTTAATAGTTGGGACGGTAGACGACACCCAATGAGAATGCTCGGTGATTCTGGTTTTTGGGAGATTTTTGTGCCCGAACTCGGTGAATATGAGCTGTATCGCTTTGAAATACACGGACCCGATGGGGCTTGCCATACTAAAATAGACCCTTTGGCTAAATTTAGTGAGTATAGACCAGCTACAGCTTCTGTGTCTATCGCCTTAGAGGGCTATGAGTGGAACGATGAGGAGTATATGAAAAGCCACCACGCTACTAAGGTTTTTGGTTCTCCTATGAATATCTATGAGGTGCACCCCGGTTCTTGGAAACGAGATCCTCATAATCCAGACCGTTTTTTAAATTGGGATGAGCTTAGTGAACAGTTGATTCCCTATTTAATCGAGATGAATTATACTCATGTCGAGTTTATGCCCGTGGCAGAACACCCCTTAGATGAATCTTGGGGCTATCAAGTGACTGGGTATTTTGCACCTACTAGCCGCTACGGGACTCCAAACCAGTTTCGCCGTTTTGTGGATCTGTGTCACCAAAATAATATCGGAGTGATTTTGGATTGGGTGCCCGCTCACTTTCCAAAAGACGCTCACGCTTTGGGATGCTTTGATGGGACCGCTTGCTATGAACATGCAGACCCCAGACAAGGAGAACACCCCCACTGGGGCACTTATATTTTTAACTATGGTCGAAAAGAGGTTTCTAATTTTTTGATTTCTAATGCTATGTATTGGCTCCGAGAGTTTCATTGCGATGGACTTCGAGTCGATGCGGTGGCTAGTATGATTTATTTGGACTATGGTAAAGAAGAAGGGAATTGGGTACCAAATAGAGACGGTGGAAATATCAACTACGATGCTCTAGAATTTTTAAAACATTTGAACAGTATTATGGGTAAACTCACCCCCCACGCGGTGTTGATTGCAGAGGAATCCACTAGCTACCCTAGCATCACTCGCCCCCCCGAGCAAGGAGGACTAGGGTTTCACTATAAGTGGAATATGGGCTGGATGAACGATTTTTTGAGTTATATAAAACAAGAGCCTATTCACCGTAAATACCACCATAATAAGCTTACTTTTAGTATGATTTATGCATATTCGGAGAATTTTATCCAAGTGTTTAGCCACGACGAAGTGGTGCACGGTAAAGGGAGTATGCTTGGGAAAATGCCCGGCGATGATTGGCAAAAGTTCGCTAATTTGCGTTTGACTTATGCTTTTATGTACGCCCACCCCGGTAAAAAATTGAACTTTATGGGGAATGAGTTTGGACAGTTTAGAGAATGGAACGAAAAACAGTCTCTGGATTGGCACTTGCTCAGCTGGGAACCCCATGCTAAAATCCACCATATGATGCGAGTCTTGAATAAACTATATAGAGAAGAGTCTACTTTTTGGGAGGTGGATCACCATTCTGACGGTTTTGAATGGATTTGGTGCGACGACGCCGACCACTCTATAGTGAGTTTTGTACGCCGAGATGCCAAAGGGAATCAAGTGCTTTGTGTGTTTAATTTTACCCCTGTGCCTAGAAATGATTACCGTTTAGGAGCCCCTTCTCCTGGATTGTGGAAAGAAGTGTTTAACTCTGATGCCGATCTTTTTGGAGGGAGTAATATGGGGAATTTAGGCCAAGTACACACTGAAGATATTTCTTGGCAAAATAAAAATTGGTCCATTGAGATTCAATTGCCTCCTTTGGCTGCAGTTTATTTTAAGCTAGAGGTCTAAGCTTTTATTTTAATAAATTCATCGCTATTTGTTTGGATTTCACATAATCAGATTTCCCTGAACCTAGTTTGGGGAGTTCTTCTAACTTTAAATAAAGACCGGGTTGCATGAGTGGGCTTAATTTTATTTGCCTTATTTTTTCTTTAACTTGAGCTTCGTCTAAATCTTCGGAACTGAATAAAAGGGCTACTTTTTCTCCTTTTATTTTGTCTGGCACAGCTACTGTGCAAAAATCTGTACCATCGAGTACCATGGATTCAGATATTTTTAATTCTATGGCTCCAAGGCTTACCATTTCTCCGCCCAATTTTGCAAAACGACTGCATCTATCGACAATGGTCAAAAATCCATCTTCATCGACATGCCCTTTGTCACCTGTTTTATACCACCTTTTGCCATCGATCACCGCTATGACTTGAGCCGTGCGATCGGGGTCGTTCAAATAACCACGCATGATTTGTGCTCCACCTATGAGTATTAAACCATCTTCTCCTATGGGGAGTTCTTCCATGTTTTCTGGATCTACAATTTTGAATTGAGTGCCAGGGAGTGGTGCCCCCACTGTTCCTGGTTTGTTGCCTTGTTGTACTGTTTGGTAGTCTTCTAAAAGGGTGTCAAAAGTGTTCACAGCGGCTACAGGTGTGGTTTCTGTGGTCCCAAAACCTTCATAAATTTCTTTTTGAAATTTAGTTCTATATAAAATACGCACATCTTCTCGAATTTTTTCTGCTCCCGCCCACACTGCCCTGATGCTTTCGAACATCAATGGGTGCACCGATCGACTGGTGCCCCACATCCTTAAAAAAGTCCCTGTGCCTACTATAATAGTGACCTTAAATTCTGCACATATGCGACCTATCATTTTAGAATCAGTGGGGTCTGGATAAGCAACTACGGGCACTCCTTCTACCAAACACATCATAGAAGTAATAGAAAATCCAAAGGCATGAAACAAAGGTAAAACGCCCAGCAATACATCATCTGAGCCAGGGTTCAATACACTCATGCATTGTTTGATATTACCCATTAAATTAAAATGAGTGAGTTCCACCCCTTTTGGTTTGCCTTCGGATCCAGAACTAAATAAAATGGAAGCCACATCGTTTAATGAAACTTTTTTAACATCAAAGTGTTCTATCCACCACACTGGCAATAATTTACTTCGAATAAAGTTGCGAATCAAAGTGAACTTTGAAATTTCTTCTTTGAGGTCTTCCATGTAATAAATTTGATAAGAATTTAATAAAGGGCTTAAATCTAAACCGCGTTCTGTCAGTTTTTGCACAAATGCTCGAGCCGTAAAAATGGTTTTCACATTGGCTTCGTCAGCACAATACTGCATGATGGATACAGGACTAGTGTAGTTTAAATTGATAACGGTTTTGCCTTTGATTAAACAAGCTAGATTTGCAATGAGACACGGAGCAGAGGGAGGGATCAAAATTCCAACATGATTTTCGTTCTGAGTTTTTGATTCTATTATTTTTCCAAAGCTAAGGACGGCTGCCGACATGGATGTCCCAGAAAAATGATTGCCATCGGGACTAAATACAGAAGGAGCACTGCCGACTCGTTTTGCACTCCTGAGCCAACTCGAAGCCATGGGGCGAAGTTTTTGGATATAAGCCTCCCAAGCAGTGATTGAGAGTTCTTGTACTTTGTTTTTGACTTCTATGATAGGAGTTTCTGCTTCTAAAAGTTCTCCAAAAGCCACCGATACAGAACGCTCTCCCGCTTTGTGAATCTTTTCTCTGTAGCCTGCAGAAGACATAGAGTATGAACTTCCCCATAAACCTTGAATGTAAAAAGGAAGCACTTTAATATTGGAGAGATCTTTTAGAGCCAAAGAATAATCTAAACGAAATCGATTGACATTCCCTGTTCTAGAAATTGCTATTTCTGGAAATAGTACCACCGCTTCTTTTTTCTTTAAAGCTTCATTGGCTAGAGCCATCGCTTCTTCTGGTTTTCTAAAATCTAATTCGATCACATTCATTTGTTTTAAAATCAAACGAATGTACCATTTTTCAAAAGATTGTCGTCTGATCACAAATCGAAGTGGCCGTGGAGATGCCATTTGTAAAAAAGCCCAATCCAAAAACGAAATGTGATTCCCTACTAATAAAACTGGACCCTCCCACGGTATGTGATGCACCCCTTTCACAGACATTTTATAACGCACCGAAAAAACACCCCTTAAAATTTGCCTTAAAAGAGAATGTGGAAGAGCCAGTATGGCCCAAATAGTCCCAAACAAACAAAGGATCCCCAAAAAGAAAAACAGCTTGTTTAAGGAAAGTGAAAAAGTGTTCACCAACAATAAAGAAAGCCCAAAAAAGGCAAGCATTACTATATGTTGGATAGCATTGTTAATAGACACCACATGACCTGCTGATCTAGGTTTGCTATTATACAAAAGTATGGAAGTCATGGGGATTACAAACACCCCTCCAAAAAATCCAAGGGCAAAATAAAGTGTAAAAGAATAAGGGCTAGGAAGCACCGAGATCAAAAAAATACTGATGGAAACTCCTGCCGTCCCCAAAGGAACCAAACCTGTTTCAATAAAAGCTTTTGACATTTTACCGGCATAAATACAGCCTGCAATTAAACCTAAAACGGCATAAAAGATGCCCATTTGAAAAATAGAGCTTAGATTAAAAGTGCTTGGTTGTAATTGTTCTTGAAATATAAACACTAACAATAAAACGATGAGCCAAAACATGGAAAGCCCAATAATAGATTGTCTAAGGGCTAAATTTCTCCAGACCTTTTGTGTTTTTCGTCTGGAATAAGATGTATTGAAATACCTTTTCCAAGGGAATTTTAAGTCTACAGCGTGACTGCCGATTTCTGGTAAAAATCTTGAAAAGAAAAGAGCTATAGCAGAAAATAAGACCACACTCAAAGAAATTGGAAAGGCGGCTTTTAATATAAGACTCGCACTCTGTAAATCTTCGGGAACAAAATAGCTATACGAATTCCCTACGAACAAAGCACTGAGAGCAATGCTTAGTACAGAAAAAACCATAAATAAAGTGACTCCAGAAGATAAATATCTTACTCCTACTAACTCTTTTAAAAAGCCAAATTTGGCTGGAGAAAAAAAGGCACTTGCCATAAAAAACAAAATCGTAGCGATATAGGCTAATCTTAAATTGCCGTAAAAGAACGAAAAACTGGCTAATATTGAAATTAAAAATGAGAATAATAAGCTAACCAATATGACTCGCTCTTTGGGATATTTATCGGAGAAATGACCTGCTGGAGTCAATACAAGCACAAAGGGCAATAAAAGCAAAAGGTGAAACAAATAAATATTCAGTGAAGCCCCTGTTTCTGGATGGATTTGAAAGAGGCTAAATTGTAAAAGCACCATTAAAGCGGTGGTTGCTGCCATTTGAGTAAAAATTAATATATAAAAAGGAAGAAAACCTTTGATCTTATTCATTTTGAGTTCCTTTAAGCTTTGTTAAAACAATCTTTTGCTTTAGCTAAACCTATTCACTCTTTAAAAATACTTTTTTTGAATAATAAAAATCAAAGGATCCTTAAAAAGGTCCTTATTTTGAAACTTCCTCAAAAACTTTAAAAGAAAAAACCTCCCGAAGGAGGCTTTATTTTATTTTATTGGAATTCTTTTGTAGCCAAATGATGATAGTGTTTGGTCTTCGGTTTTTCTTTTGCTTCCCATTTTAGAAGAAGGGAGTGCACATTGTTGTTCAAAATGCATTTTTATATCAGTTTTATATAAATATGCTCCTGTGCCCCACAAGCGACCGCGTTTGTCTATTAAGACTCCATCTCGATTAGGCACCACTTCGAAGAAGAGTTTTGCAACTCCTGCTACATTCACCAATTCTCTGGAATTGATCTTAGGATTCACAGTGTACTTTTCTACAAAAGAGCCCAAAGAGGTATAGACCCAAACGCTCATTCCAAAATCGACCTTGTAAAGAGGTGTGGCAGATGGATCGTTGATGTCAAAGTCTTTTTGAAATTCTGCACTGCAATAACTAGACACATATTCTTGTACTGTCACTTTTTTACGGTCCCAGCCTCCACCGGATTCTAAGGCAATCATACCATCAGACTCTATTAAATCTGCGAGTGAAGCTAATCCACCAGTGGGGTTCAAAGAAGGCATTTTAACATCGATTTCTAAAGTTGGTCCTAAATGAGAACCGCTCAAATATGGATAAGGTTCATCGTTACTTCCTTTTTTGTTTCCACCTTTAGTGCCCACTATTAACTCTTGTTCTAAGTTAGTGCTTGGGTTTAAGATAGAGACTCTATAAAGAGCATCGTCATCTAGACCATCTTTGAACTGATCCAATTTCTTTTTGGTGATTTCAATCATAGGGTTTTCAATTTTTACTACAATATCTTTGGCACCTTTCATGATCACATAAACAGTGTCGGCTGTTTCGTTCCCGGCTTTGTCTCGATAAGCACGAATAATTCTATTCACACCTTTTTCTAAACCTTGCAAATTCAAAGTATCTTGAACTATTCCATCTACCGTCCATTTTACATCTACAGAGACCGAAGAGATAGTCACACCTTCGACTGGATCTATGATTTGAACGACTGGAGGGATCGTATCTAATAGAATCTTTGTGCTTTGGATGGCGGTGTTTCCATAGGCGTTGGTATAAGAATAACCGACCGTATAGATTACCCCACCTTCTTCTTTAGTTTTAACCACTTTACCAGAAGAGTTTACAGGATAAGATATCAACATAGTGTTGTTTCTTTTGTCTTTGTATGAGTAGGTCACTGCATAAGAACCACCATCGTCTTTAATGAGTTTGCCGGTATCTCTATCAGCTTTAAAGGATACTTCTACCTTTTCACCATTGACGATTGCTGTGTAAATCACCTTGGCGGTGCTACTGTCTTTAGCTGGATCATAAACTACAGTTACAGAATAGCCCTTCACTTTGGTTTCGTATTTGAGCTTTGTTCTTCCATCCACTGTAATCTCAACTTTTTCCTTTTTGGGTTCAAATTGCCAGTTTTTAGAAATGACAGATAAATCATCGAACACAGAACTTGGGACATTGATAGTCTTTAATTGAGCCTCTATTTCGAAACGATTCACTGTAGTGCCTCCATCGGGACTTGGATCTTTTACAGTCACTACAAGCTGATTCTTTTCTTTGTTGATATAGTTTAAAGAATCTTTTTTGTCTTTCTCTTCGACAATGGTCACTCCAGAGACTTTTTCTTTTTCTCCTACTTTCAAACTGAGATCGACTTTTGGAGATTCATTGCTATAAAAAATCACTACGGTGTCTAGACCACATTCATTTTTGCTTAGGTCACAATATTTCTTAATGATAACATTTTTCCCTTTTTCTAATAGAGTGTCTCCATAGAATCGATTACCATCTACATCCCATTCTAACTCTACATACGAGGAGTTAGTGTATACTGTGTCTGGATATGAGTGTATAGAATCTGTAGTGACTACCACCACAATTTCTACTTCTGTTTTTTCAAAAACATCAAGGACATTGATAGTCACATAAGCTGAATCCATGAGTCCGCCTGGATCTACTCCTTTGACTTGGATCACATACTCTGTGGTTTTTTCATAGTCCAAAGAGGCCCCATCTTTGAGGTAAATTTCTCCAGAAGGAGTGATTCTAAACAAAGAACTGGTGTCTTGGATAATGGTGAATACTAAAGGATCGTTTTCTGGATCTTTGTATTGTACCACACCTATGCGATGCTTGGAGCTAATATCTTCTTTTGCACTAAAGGCTTGATTTTCAATAACAGGTGCTTCATTGACATTGTTGATTCGAATAATCACCAAAGCTGTGTCTCGGCTATCGCCATCAAAAACCACTACTTTTACAATATATTCATTGCGAGTTTCGTAGTCTAAGGGTCCGTTGACTGTGATCACTCCATTATTGTCGATAGAAAAGCTTTCTGATGCAGGATCTTTTACAAAACTATATTCCAAATCAGGAGTGTCTTCGTCGTGAGCAATGACGGTATCGATGACTGTTCCATAAGGTACATTTTCGTCGATGTTGGTTTCTAAGTCTTCTACAGTAGGAGGGTCGTTGACATCGAGCAAGTCAATGCTAATGGTCGCTGTGTCTTGAAGTTCTCCATCAGAAACTTCTACAGTGAGCAAGTATAGGTGAGGCATGGTTTCATAGTCCAAGCTATTAGACTTGCGGACTGTGATTTTCCCTGTTTTAGAATCTATCACAAATAATTCTGCTTCGTTGCCGCTGAGAACTTTGTAACTAAGGGTATTGAAAGAAGCCACTTTATCTGGGTCACTCGCTTGAATGACACCTACAAGTGCACCGGCAGGGCTATTTTCTTCGATCCCAAAGTTTTGATCATCCACTACTGGAGCTTCATTTAGGTCTAGTAAATGAATGGCTACCGAACCAGTGATAGTCGTATCTCCATCGGATACGGAGAACTTTAACTCATAAACATGAGGCATGGTTTCGTAATCCAATTGGAGCCCCGATTTTACTCTAATAGTGCCATCGGTGTACAAATCAAAGTAATCTACAGCCTTGGTACCCGCATTGAGACTTAAAAAATCAAAGGTCAATACATCGCCGTCTTCGTCGGAGACATGAATTTCTCCAACAATAGCTTCATTTTTATTGTTTTCAAAAATTTCAAACTTTTGACCCGCTGCAATGACTGGGGCATCGTTAATATCGTTGACCACGATAGTCACTTTGGCTGTGTCTGCAAGGCCTCCCTTATCTACAACGCGTACGATGAGTTCAAATTTATGGTTTTCCATTTCTTCGTAATTTAAGGAATTGGAGTTTCGAACGGTGATAAGGCCAGTGGTTGCATTCAAGACAAAAATGCTCCCGGTATTACCCTCTAATATAGAGTACTTCAGCACATCATTTGCATCTGGATCAAAAGCTTCTAAAAGACCGACCACAGTACCAGCAGGGCTATTTTCATCTACATCAAAAGTGACATCGGCTAATTCGGGGGCTTCATTCACATCTTTAACAGTCACTTTAACGATAGCCGAAGTCGAAAGGAAATCTCCCTCGCCTTGCAAACCGTTGTCAGTTACGGTTACAGTGAATGTAAACACATTGGGTTTTGAGTCTTCATAATCAAATACGGTATTGTTTACAGACAATTGTCCGGTTGTGGCGTCTATCACAAAGTATTCACTGCCTTCACCACTAATTGAGTAAGTGAGCACTGTACCAGCATCTACATCTGATGCTTTTATAGTTCCAAGTGTGTCGTTTGCTTCATTATTCTCATTGATTGTAAACTCGACATTTTTTACAATTGGAGCCTCGTTGATATCGATCAATTCTATGAGTACTGTGGTGGTGTCGAACAAGGCACCATCAGAAACGCTCACTTTTAAGGTGTAAAAATGATCGTGTGTTTCATAGTCCAAAATCAAGCCTGGTTTGACTC
>JAAYJH010000105.1 GCA_012523035.1 Fibrobacter sp. | reverse complement strand
TCGTAGGTTGGAAGATTGTTCTGTTTTCTGTATTCCTGTACCCACCTACATATCGTGTTTGGGTTAACTCCGATATCTTTGGCTATTTTAGTAGCGGATTTCTCACCTTTAAGGACGAGTTTTACCGTCTGTAGCCGCATTTCATCATTATAATGGACTCTTGACATTGTTTTTTCCTTTTTTGTTTGGAATTTAACAATGAATATGATTGCTTTATTTACCCTCTTATTAAATCACACCATGATCCAGATTGGGCTTACGAAATCCTAGAAGTATCCAAGGACTCCTCAGACGAAGATATCAAGCAAGCCTACATGAAAAAGATAAAGGAATCCCATCCGGACAAATTGCCTGCTAATACTCCCGAATGGATTATAAAAGTCGCCCAAGAAAAGTTTTCCAAACTACAGGAGGCGTACAAGGCTATTTGCGAGGCAAAGAAGCAGTAAGGCTCATGAAAAATTCTATGAGGTGAAAAATGGAATTGCAGTTTACGGACTATGTGCGTTACAAATGTCCAAATTGCGGCAATGTAGAAAAACAGACGTGGGGTGTTGTCAGTATAAACGGTATTGGTAGCTGCTATAAATGCAATTGCCGCTATCCCGAAGATACCGAGATTGTACCCTGCGACCCAAATTTAGCTCGTGAATACAAGGAAGCTAAAGCTGCTCAAGCCAAAGCCAATAAGTAAGCGGCGGAGGCAGCTACAGCGCTAATGAATAACGCGGGTCCCATTACTTGTGGCTGCATCACGGTATTGGCTATTGTAGGCGGACTCATTTATTTTTTCCTTTTTTGACGATTCAAAACAGCTAAACATTTTTATTACGCATTTCGCGTTAGGAATAGTTACCCGTATGGGCCGAGACGCCCGGGAGTGCGCTTGCTCCACGCCCAAAAGTCGAGAGCAACCCGGATAGCCACGCAGCGAGCCAAGCGAACATAAACTTGTTTATTTTCATTTGGCGAGCCAGGGGATAGAGGCGAAGCCTCCAACCGTTTCTACGGACTACGATACTTCCGACAAGCTTTACTTTGAACCGCTGACCCTCGAAGATGTGATGGGCATCTACGAACGCGAAAACTGCTACGGCGTTATCGTTCAGTTCGGTGGCCAGACTCCGCTGAACCTTGCAATGCGCCTCAAGAAGGCCGGCGCCAATGTGGTGGGTACAAGCCCCGAGGATATCGACCTTGCCGAAGACCGCGACTTCTTCAAGCAGCTGGTTGACAAGGTGGGCATCAAGCAGGCCGTTTCCGGCATTGCACATAACGTTGAAGAAGCTCTCGCCATTGTAGAAAAGATTGGCTCCCCTGTTCTCGTTCGCCCCAGCTTCGTGCTTGGCGGCCGCGGCTACGCCTGCTGCAAAGACACTATTTAAAGTCTGTTTTATGAATGCGGTTCCTGGCCAGGCTGTGTCAAGTCAAGTTGTATTGCTGAAAAAAGATTGTTTAGTTGCTATTAGAAAGCTGCGGCGCCAAAGCCGGTTTCAGCCAAAAAATTGCGTTTCTACAGTAAAAATGCAGTTTTGAAGGGGCTTACAAAATCCAGAAAGTTTGCTAGCAAGTCCCGACCGTACGTTTCGGCTTGACACAGCCTTTCTTCTCTGCCCAATCATTTTGTGCGAAAATCATTAAAAACAGCTTTTTACAATAAAAATTGAAATACAATCAAATTTCTGTTGTAAAGCATTATAAATCTGTTGTAAAACTTTACAATACTTTTAAGTTGTAAAACGATTTTTTACATCCACATTTATAAATAAAAATGTATTATTTTCTTTAGTGTAGGGACCAAGGGAAAATCCATATTTCAAAGGAGATGTTATGGGTAGTATTCGATTATTTCCATTAGTTTTTGCAGGCATAGCTTTTACAGCTTCTGCTCTGTTTGGCTTAAGTATAAGCGGGAACGTTTCCTCTAGTAAAGGAGGGCCTATTGAAGGCGCGGCCGTTTCTGTTCTAAATATTCCCTCTATTTCTTCTGTGCAAACAGATATAAATGGCAATTTCAGTTTAGAACACACCACTTCTATTCAGCCAAATCAATCTGGTTTGAAGAGCTGGAAGGTAAAATGGAATCGTCAATTTCTTGAAATTGAAAATATTCATTCTGGCTCATTTCAATTGTCTTTAATGGACGCTCTAGGAAAAGTAGTTTGGGAGGATCGCTTTTCTGGATCAAACGGTCATTATACATTAGACGTTTCTACAATTTCTGCTTATAAGGTTTCTTTTTTAAGAATTAAAGACTCCAACAAAAAATCCACTCTTCTTTTATCAAAAGAAGCTGTTTCTACTAAATCTGAGGTATTATTGCCAACCGTTCTCTTCAAAAAGACAGGCTATCAAGATACCACTTATACGATGTCTTCTGAAAACGAAACCAACGTTTCTATTGTCATGAGAGATACCACTACTGAA
Organism: Fibrobacter sp.; assembly: GCA_012523035.1. Lineage (GTDB taxonomy): Bacteria > Fibrobacterota > Fibrobacteria > Fibrobacterales > Fibrobacteraceae > JAAYJH01. The sequence goes on along the minus strand of JAAYJH010000105.1, from coordinate 3,095 downwards.
GTGCTAGCTTGCCCTTCTTCTGTTCTTGCTCCAGGTGATCAAGATAAGACTATTACTATTGATGGAAAATCACGTCAATATATTTTACACGTTCCAAACGCATACAAAGGCGATGCCCCTGTTCCTCTAGTCGTTGATTTCCATCCTATTGGTGGTTCTGCTTCAGGAGAATTTAGTTCTTCCCCTTACAAAGCAAAAACTGATCCTGAAGGCGTTATCACCGTTTATCCAAACGGCTTATCAGGACCTATGGGCAACGCTTGGGATGTAGGCCCCTGTTGTTCAGACGCCAATGATACTTTATTTACAAGAAAAATTGTTGAAGAAGTTAAAAAACTAGCTTGCATTGATCCCAAACGAGTTTATGCCACTGGGTTCTCTATGGGTGGAGGCATGTCTCATTATACTGCCTGCCATTTAGCAGATATTTTCGCTGCTGTGGCTCCTGCTGCTTTTGACTTACTAAAAGAAAACGAAGGTGCTTGCAAACCTGTTCGCCCCATTTCTGTTATTTCTTTCCGCAGCACAGGGGATTTTGTAGTGAATTACAATGGAGGTCTTTCCAGCGTAGTCCAAGGAATGCCGATTAATTTCTTAGGAGCAGAAGGGACTCATAAAAAATGGGCAGAAATCAATAAATGCACAGGAAGCCCTACCATAGAAAAAAATGGTTGCTCCACTTACTCCAATTGTGCTGATGGCGTTAAAGTCACCCTTTGCACAAAACAAGGAGGTGGTCACGATTACGGTGATGCAAACGTCGGTTGGCCATTCTTAAAGGAATTCACCCTTCCATAATAAGGGTTAATGACGCCAAAACTGATAATGCGTTAATGAAGTTTTAGAAATGATTTTCGCAATGGTTTTATTTTTCAGTAGCAAGTGTTGCACTTGATAAAAAGAAAGTAACAGCATTAAAAAAAGAATAGAAGTCACCATCCAATCCATGAATGGTGACTTTATTTTTATGAATGAATTGAATAACAAACTCGCGAGAACGCTATACACAATACTAGTGATTAAAAATAGACCATGAGCCGCTTCAATCGCTTTTTGAGGACACCGATTGAAACACTTCATGCAATTCTGACAATGCAAAGTCCAAAAGGGTCTTTGATTTACCATTCTAATAGCTTGTACGGGACATTCTCGAACACACAAACCACAAACATTACATTGATCATTTGCATAAAAAGATTTCGCTATGATAAAGCGACCAAGAATAAAGTAGGCGAGTGCGATAGGTGAAATCAGCAAATCAATAATAATCTCTCGACAAGCATAGAAATCGCTTTTACCTGAATAAATTTTCTCGGCATGTTTTTCTACACGTTGATAATTCACTTGAGCCAAATAATCTTTTGCATTTTGTTTTAATGCAGGATGCAAACTAATCCAGTTCGAGGGCATATCAAAAGGAATCATTCCAGAAATTTTATACCCTTTTATTTTTAAGAGCAAAGTCGATAAATAAAAGGCGATCCCTGTTAACCCAGGCGTTACAATACGACCAAGCTTTAAACCAGCCCTTGTATTCATTAAAACGACACGATTTTTCCCTTTAGGAAAATTTTTAATAAATCGGAGTGTAATCTCAGGAAAATTAAAACCATGAATGGGAGAAATAAACATTATGAGCGCACTAGAGGGAATCTCTTTTAAGCTCAAAACATCCTTTTTAGCGATATCAAATAACTTTGGTTCAAGTCCTTTTTTCTTTGCAAATTCAGAAAACCAAAAAGCGATTTTTTTTGCGTTTCCTGTTCCAGAAAAATAATAAATAAAGACTTCTACCATTTCTTGACTCCTGGCCCTTGGATACGGCTATGTCCATTTCCAATTGGTAGCACATTAATTTGAGTCTCAATTTCTTCTTTTAATGATTCCACATGAGTAATCACGCCGATTAATTTCCCTTCTTCTTGACGCAAATTAGAAAGCAAACTGACGGCCATTTGCAATGTTTTAGAATCTAATGTTCCAAACCCTTCATCTAAAAATAACGTATCTAAACGAACACGATTGCTTGCCATCGATGATAAGCCGAGTGCCAGAGAAAGGCTAATTTGAAAGGTTTCACCGCCAGAGATATTACTTGTAGTTCGAATTTCTCCAAAATCGCTGTCATGCAATTGAAAAGTGAGTTCGGTCTCTTGAGGTGTTAAGCTATATCTAGGATTCAGCTTCTTCAAGTGCTGATTCGCATTGCGTGTCAGCATTTTCAGCGTGATTCCCTGTACAAATCTTGAGAATCTATCCCCTTGGGCTGATCCAATCAGTTTATTCAAATTTTCCCAAATACGATGATGATGGCGTTGCTTTTCTAAAGAATTTTGTAACGAACTCTTTGTTTTTTCATTTTCTTTTTGCTTTTCAAGCCTTAATCTTAATCCAATGATTTCTTCGTTAAATACTTTATTTTTTTGAGTTAATTCTATGCTCCCTGTATTTAATTCATCTAAAGATTTTTCCGTTAGCTTCTTCTCTTTTTCTGCTTGCAGCGTCTTTTGATTGTAATCATACTCGCCATTTTTCTTATTCAATTCTTTTTGATTATCTTGTATCTGTTTCTCTATTTGACGGCATTCTTCTGAATCCATTCTCGCACTTAAAAAATCTTCTGGCGTTTCAAATTCCGCTTTTCTTAAATGAGCATTAAAATCTTCTTCTTGCTCTTTTTTTTCTTCATGCAAGTTTTTTATTTCTTGTTCTAATGATGTGATTAAAGCCTCTGAAGAAAACCTCGCTTTTTCTTTTTCTTGTTTTTGGTTTGTCACTTGCTTCAATTGTTCATCTAAATTCTTTCTCTTGATCTCTACTTCTTGGCGATCAATCTCCACTCTTTTTTCACCAAAAATTTCTTTTCGCTTCTCCTGCTGACTTAATAAATCCTCTTCAATAGTCTTTTGGACCTAGTGACTTTTTAATAGATAGCTTTTCTGAAATCATACTCATTTATTGATTGTTTAAATATACTATCATTTTCGTATTGATAAGCAAAGATTATGCACAAAATTTTTCCAATCTATAAGCAACTGGAGTCTTGTAGCCAAGGCTACTATGAATGCGCTTCCGATTGTAAAATATTTCAATGT
>JAAYJH010000104.1 GCA_012523035.1 Fibrobacter sp. | reverse complement strand
TAATTTCATAGGTTTTTTTATCAATGAAACGAATGTAGGGCATCCAGGAGATCAAATTTTGATCAATAAAAGTACAGTTATAAAAGCAAAATATGAAATAAAAACTTTTGTAATTTCTTTTATGAATAATGATTTGAGACTCCAGATTAGCACACTTGACTATGGATCAACTCCAATTTACTCTGCTGGTACACCTACTAGAGTTCCAACAGATTCATCGACTTTTAGTTTTATAGGATGGAACCAGGAATTTACGCCAGTTTCAAGTGATGTAGTTTATCATGCTCAATTTAATGAGACTTTAAAAAAATTCTATGTTTATTTTATGACTAAAAATAATTTATTACAGCTTCAACAACTTGATTACGGTGTAACACCCATATACACAGGAAATGCACCAACAAAGAAATCTTCGGCAACTCATAATTATGAATTTGTAGGATGGTCTCCAGAAATAGGCCCTACTACAAAAGATATAAATTATATTGCTGTATTTGATAGCTCTACTTTGCTAGGGATAAAAGACAATCCATTTGCTAGTTTTGGAGTCTCAGTAAAAGAGCATTCTAGATACATTCAAATTAATAATGCAAAAGTCGGCTCTTTGTACACCATCCTTGATGTACAAGGCTGTGTTGTCAAAAAAGGTCTAGTAGGCTCTTCGAGTTTCAATATTACGATACCCCAATCGGGACATTATTTAATTAAAATTGGAAGTCAGACTCGTAGGGTAAATATCAAATAAAGAGCACAGCGTCTCTCGTTTCACTTACAATGACGGGGGATGCGTGTTTGAAAATCGGGGAGATGCGTGTCAGAAAATTGGGAGGATGCGTGCCTAAAAATCGGGGGGATGCGTGCCAGAAAATTGGGAGGATGTGGTGCAAAAAGTTCTACATTGAGCCTGTCGAAGTGCGTGCCAGAAAATGTAGTCCATCTCTAAATACTAAAACCTTCCATCTTTGAATTAAAAAAGCCAGGCGTGTGTGAGACTTTATTATAAAAGAGCTTTCTTTTGTGTTTTAGAAGGTGTTTTTGTGAAAGAATATAATGAAGTGATTTAGTATTATTTTGTTTGTTTTTTTAATGCGTTTGAGTTTTATTGCTAGATTTAGTTCATGCCCTTTTTGTTGTTGTTTTTGTGTTTTTTTACGCTTTCTTTTGCTGTGGAAGAGTCTTCGTTGGTGCATTTTAAAGGGGTTTTAAAAGATTCTTTGTTTGTGGATGATTTGTGTACTGTGGAATTGCTGGAGACGGGAGAAATTCAAGAGGTGCGTTGGGGAGATCCTTTTGAAATGATTTTGCCAAAGGATACTTTGTGGAATTTATGCGTTTATGCTTCTAAAAAAGAGAAGTGTTTTGAGCTTTTGTATTTGGGAGAGGAGAGCGTTTTTGCGGCCGAGATTACCGATAATTTGATGGTGACACACTACGATGATGATTCTGTAGAAAAAATTCCTGAGCCTATTTTTGAGCTTCAAGAAAATACAGATTTAGATATTGAAGATTTTTTGGAGTCCAAGTTAGAAAGCCATACAGAGTTAAAGAAAGTTTTGGTTCAAATTCGTCGAAAGCCTAAGCGAACGCTGGGGTCTTCTGTGGTGTCTGCAAAGTCTATTAAAAGAATGCCAGGCCTTGCAGAAGCAGATGTGATTCGAAGTATTCAAGCTTTGCCCGGAGTGGTGGCTAGTTCAGATTTTAGTACCAAAATATATGTTCGAGGTGGTGCTGCAGATCAAAATTTGTTTTTATTAGACAATGCGGTGGTGTATTCCCCGACTCATTTTTTTGGTTTGTTTAGTACTTTTTTGGTGGAAGCTATTGATGATGTGAAGTTTTATAAGAGTGGGTTTCCTGCACCCTATGGGAACCGTTTGAGTTCTGTTTTGGATATGCAGAGTCGAAAGGCTTCTTCAGAGAAAGAAGAGTATTTTGCTAAATCTAGTGTGAAAGTCAGTACTTTTGCTGCACAAGTGCACACTGAGGGGCACCGAGGGAAAGCTTTTTGGGTGTTGGCAGGTAGGAGTACTTATATTGGGCCTATGATCAGTTTGTTTAATAAGATAGGTTTAATGGATCTGGATTTAGATTATAAGTTTACAGATTTGCAGTCTTCTTTTGTGTACCAATTTAGTGACGATATGGAGTTTAAATGGAGTACATATTGGGGAGGAGATCATCTTGTTTTTGATCCGCTAGATGTGGCTTGGGGAAATCGAGTGATCCCTTTGAACTTTCGTTGGCGTTTTTCTGAAAACTTAGAGTATAATAATACCGTCTTTTTTTCACATTTTTACCAGACCATGGATTTGTTGGATTTATTATCACTTGGAAATGATATTAAAAGTTTTGCTGTGAAACAATGGCTCCATAATTATAAGCATGCAGGTCATGTTTTTACTTATGGTTTAGAAGTAGAGTACAATGAGGTTGATTTTTGGACTCATATGTTTGATACTAAAATCAAAGACACTCAAAAGTGGTTTCATTGGGTGGCTTATCTGACAGATGCTTATCAAGTGAATCCGAAATTCTCTATGCAATATGGTGTTCGTTCTAACTACCAATCTCTTTCTAAACATTGGGGCTTTGAGCCAAGACTCTCATTGGCTTATGAACTCAGTCCAAAGCAAAAAATAGAGTTTTATGCAGGTCGTTATTTTCAATATTTAAATTCTGTGATGTTTTCTGATCAAGAGAGTTTAAATGAGTTTTATTATCCTTCGGTGACTACTTCGCGTGGAAAACAATTAAAGCCAGCTTCTTCTTTTTTGTTTGCTGTAGGATTTCATCAAAAAAAGATTGGAGAATACTGGGAGGCTTCTGTGGAGGGATATTATAAAACGCAAAAGCATTTGAATACTTTTAACACAGAAACTGATAAAGAAAATGAAGAAGAGAAAGACTTTATATTGGCGGATTATTTTGGAAATGCAGAAGCTTATTCTATGGGGTATGAGCTGTCTTTGCAAAAGAATCAAGGGGTCTTTTTGATGGGTTTGAGCTTTTCACAAGCTTTGAGTGTTTTAAGGAATAATGATGATTCTACGGTGTATTTTCCAAATTGGCACCAGCCCTATGCACTTAAATTAGATTTAGGATTGAATTGGAAGGGAGATGAAGAATCGATTTGGAAACATAAAAAAGCGGGTCGATATTTAAGGTCTTCTTTGGTGTTAAAATATGCCTCGGGAATGCCCCTCACCCAAAAAATAGGCTATTACGAAGTGGATAATTTAGGCGTTTCTAGAAATGCAAATGATATTGTGGTGGTTTCAGGGAAAAGGAATGGAGGCAAGCAAAGTGATTATTTTAGATTGGATCTGAAAGTGATTGATATGGGGCGAGAAAACAAATGGAATTTTAGTTGGACTATTATTAATTTAACAGGACACGAAAACATGTTTTATGCTTATTATGATACCAGTCAAAACCCTCCGATTTATAATACGATTCCACAATTTCCTTTCTTACCTATAATGTTGAATTATGAATATTATTTCTAAAAAAAATGCAAATGGTATTGTTGCCGTTTTTAAGGAAAAAATCCTTGTGTTTTTCTTGTTTTTTTCTTTTCTTATGACGGCTTGCTTGCAAGGCCCTTGGGAATATTACCCAGAAAAAGAAGAGCCGTATAGGGGAGTTTACACAGTGGGGCACATAGTGGTGGGAGAAGCTCCGGTGCTTTGTTTTGCACCTCTTTTAGATTTAAAAGAAAGCAACGCATATCCCTTTGCTTTTTATGAAAGGGCTTCTGTTAAGGTCATGGGAGAATACGAAGATAAAGGTTTGTTGGATCTAGAATTAAAGGCAGAAGAGGACAATCCTAATTGTTTTTCTGCTCCAGAAGAGTACAGAGTCCTCTCGGCTACTCCTTATGAGTTAGAGGCTGTTTTTGAGTGGGATAGTGCCCAGGTGAAAACAAAATCGAAGTATTCTGCGGTGGCAAAGACACCCAATTTTTTTCAAATTAAAAACTTTTATGCTCCTATTGCTTTTAAGCAGCACATAGATGTTGCTGATTCTTTGAAACAAGGAGTGCCTGAGCTTCAGGGTTTTGAATACCCTTTGGATTTGGAGATTTACAAAATAGTGACAGATTATGACAAATCAGTGGGAGGGGTTTTAATGATACTTCAGTATAGTCCAAGTCTTGGAGGAGAATCAGTGAATAGTTCTATGAATCATTATTTGACTCAAATGTTAAGCTTAAAACCGGATTCCTTGGCTTTTCCGTTGTATTCTCCTTTTGATTCTTTAAGCCAAAGGTCTTATGTAGAAAATATTTCGATTGGAGCTTATAGTGCATTGGACACCCTCACCATCACTGCTGGAGAGCTCCCTTTTGGACCTGTCACACTTTATTTTTATGCGACTGATGAAGCTTATGCAGATTACAAAAGAACACTGGTGAATGGTGCAGATGACCCACGAATAAAACCCAAAACAAATATAAAAAATGGGATGGGTGTGTTTTCTGGAATGTTAAAGCTAAAATATGATATGTTTTTAAAAGGAGAACACCAAAGTTATTTTAAAATTGGTGTGGAGCAATGCGTGAATGCCGAGAAAAAAACAGCCTCTTGCCGTTTGCACATAGACTCCCTTTGTGCTGACACGCTCTATAGTGTAGCTGCTTGTGCAAGCTCTGCTATAAAAAAGACATTTTTAGAGGAACACTCGAATTGGGAGGAATATTTACCAAAATCTTTAAGTGAAAAAGAGAAAAACATAGCCTACCAAGAAGCTTTACAAACTTATTGCATTTCGAGTCACTATAAAAATACTAATTTAGTGAATTGCGATAGTTTAAAAGACGAGGCTTTGGATAAAAAAGAATGGAATGATGCCAAAGAACAACTTTGGATTTGGTGTTCAGATCGTTATTTTAATTTTAAGGAATTTCCACAATGTGGCAGTGCGATGGTAAGTCGATACCGTTTACAAAATCAATATTCTAGTGTCTTAAAAAAAGAAGTGCAACGATGGTGCTCAGAAAATCAAGAGGATTTACAATGTATTTATTTGAAAGAAAATTCCATTTAAAAATAGGCTATCCCATGAAAAAAATAAAGCAAAAACTGTTCTTTTTCTTTTTGGCTGTTATAACGAGTGTGTCTGCCTCTGAAATTCGAGATTTAGAAAATCAAAAGCTGAGTTTAGAATATGAAATCAATAAATTAAACGAAAAAATAGAACAGGCTAATCGCTGGAAATCAGAAGATCAAAAACGATACCAAGATTTAGAAAAGCGTTACCAAAAAAACTTAAATAAAAGAAGCATAGAACTGGATTCATTGCAAGTGAAAATTCAAAAAATGGCAGAAAATTTAAAAGAAGAAGTGTCAAAACAAAACTCTTTTAAATTAAAAACAGCTAAAATTCAGAGTGAAAGGAATGCTGTGGCTAAAGTTTTAGAAAAGTTCACTCAAAAACTGATTTCACAAATAGAACAGAGTCTTCCATGGGAACGAGAAACTCGAATAGAAAGGGCTAGAGCCTTATTGAGAGACATTCAAAGTGAAAATGCAAGAGAAGAAGAAGCTTTTATTAGGTTAAAATCTCTAATCGAAGAAGAAATCCGATTTGGAGATGAAATCGTGATTATCCATACGCCTTTACAGAGAAATTCTGGAGATGTGATCAACGCCAGACTCCTAAGGATTGGGAATCAATGGATGGTTTATTCAGATGAAAACAACACGGTTTATGGTGCTTTAAAACGATCTCAAAAAAATGCGAAGATAAACTATGAATGGGTGGAAGATTTGAACTTGTCGGAACGAGAAGCTATAAAGTTGGCTATAGATGTAAAACAAGCAAGAAAAGCCCCTCAAATGGTGGTGCTTCCTCTTTCTTTGTCGATCCAGGAGGAACCATGAGCATCCATTTGAATAAAATGACAAGGGCTTTTTTATTCGCTTTAGTCTTTATAAGTGTGTCTTTTGCAAATAAAGTGGACCGAAATGCATTTTTACAAGATTCATTGAATCAAGTGAAAACTCAAAAACTTAAAAATGAAGTCGATGCTCTGATTCGAATACGCTTAGAAAAGGCAAACCAATTAGAAAAGCTAGAAGCGACCCATTGGAGAGCTAAATACCAAGAAAACTTACTCACCGAAGAATACCAATCTCAACTTAGAAATTTAGAGTCTCGTTATTCTAAGCTGTCCACTGATTTAGGGCGGCTTTCAGAGGAGTGGATTCAATCCAAAACAGCCACCGGAGTCTTTGAAGAAAGGGCGAGTGAAGCGGAATCGAGTTTAGAGGCCTTTCAAAAACAAATCTCTATTTTCATTCAAAAAAGTCTAGAAGAATTACCAGGTTCTTTTCCACTAAACTTAGAAAATCGTATGCTGCAATTGACTGCTTCAAAAAACGCTTTAGAGCAAAAAAGACCCAACTTTATTTTAGGGATAAGTGGCTTTTATGAAGAGCTTTTGCAAAGACACGCTTGGACTTACACTCAAAATTTAGAGCAACGCTATTCTATGATAGGCTTAAATCCAGATGTAAAAGTGAATCACTTGAGGCTAGGGACCGTTTTTTTGGCAGAGGTGGCCCTCGAAAATGAAGGAGTGCAAACCTTGATTAGAACGGGGGCATTGCAAGGGAAAATTTTTGAATGGAATCATCAATTGAGCGATCATTTAGAAAAAAACATTCGTCAAGCGCTTTCAAAAAGTCAAAGTGATAGTCTGGTTTGGATACCGATAGATGTTTTGCAAAACAAAAGTATCAAAGAACTTAGCGTAAAAGTAGAAGAAAAAAATCTAAAAACCGCTTTTATAGACTGGTTCAATAAAGGTGGGATTGTGATGTACCCATTGGCTTTGACAGCGTTATTAGCATTAGTGTTTTCTTTGGAACGATTTTTGGTTTTAACAAAAAAGGGGCGTTTGAGCAGGCGTTTTGACAAACGCTTAAAAACGATGTTGAAAGAGAAAAAAATAAATGAAGCTATGGATTTATGCCTTCGATATAACACCAGTCTTTCTATGGTTTTGTGGAGTGTGCTTCAACATGCTTTCGCCACACGAGAAACAGCAGAAAAAGCATTGCAAGAGGCTTTGCTTAGGGAGCAACCAAAATTAGAAAAGCGAATGGGCTTTATAGCCGCTCTTGGGACTATCGCTCCTTTGTTAGGATTGTTAGGGACAGTGACTGGGATTATCACATTGTTTACAGTGATTACAGAAGTAGGGACCAACGATGCTCGTGTGCTTGCAGGCGGGATTTCTGAAGCTCTGATCACTACGGAGACGGGACTTTTGATTGCCATTCCAGTGATGCTTTTGCATGGTTTTTTGAGTGAAAAAGTGGAGCAAGTCACGAGTGAACTTTATGTGCAGAGCATGTCTCTTTTGAATCAATTGTTTAAGGACTCTTAAAATGAGCAACACCGCGTATTTATTTATAGAATCTCTCCAAGGCACCTATGAAGCAGGGGGTGTTTTGATGCTTCCTATATTGATAACAGGAGCATTTGGCTTTTATTTTTTGTATGCAAGCTGGTGGAGGATTGGGGGTGATTATTTTAAAACAGATGTGGTGAAAAATGTAGAGGATTTAAGGATTTCCATAGAAAAAGAAGGTTTTACACAAGCAAAAAAGATACTCTCTAGTAAATCTGGGATAGTCGCGAGAGAGCTGTGTTATGCTTTGGATTTAGTGGGACTTTCGGCTGTAGAATTTCAGCAAAGCATTTTCTTAAGGCAAATGCAAAGCAGTCGATACCTTGAAAAAGGAACTCATGTGATTTCTATGATGGCGAGGGCTGCACCTTTGTTGGGGCTTTTAGGCACAGTGACAGGGATGGTCGCTACTTTTAATGTGATCACATTGTACGGGAATCAAAATCCAGTCTTAATGGCAGATGGCATATCAGAAGCATTGATCACCACACAAAGCGGTCTTTTAATTGCTTTTCCTTTAACTTTATTAAAACAACGCTTAGAAGAGAGAATTTTATTGATTCAAGAACAAATAGAATTAGGCGTCACTATCATTGCAAATTCAATGGCAGAGGAGTCTTGAATGGATTTTAATCTACCGCGTCGAAAAAGAAAAGAAATGGGCTTGGATATGGGGCCCCTAATGGACATTGTCTTTATTTTATTGATCTTTTTTGTGGTGACATCTTCTTTTATTCGAGAAACTGGGGTGGATGTGAGCAAACCAGAAGCACAAAGTGCAAGTCAATTAGAAAAAGAAAATATTTTAATCGCTATTACCAGAGAAGGTTCGATCCATATACACGAAAGACAAGTCGATATCAACTCCTTAAAAGATGTTTTAAAACAAATTTTATCCAAAACACCAGATCGAGAAGCAGTGATCATTGCAGACAAGGGGGCTGTCACCGGAGTTTTGGTAGAAGTGATCGATATTTGTAATTTAACAGGTGTAAAAAAGGTCTCTATTGCCGCTCAAACACAATAAATGCCTATGAAGTTTCTTAAACGACTACTAAAATCTTTATTATTGCTGTTTTTCGCCACTTTATCTAGTTTGATATTGGTGTTTTCGGTTAGTTTGGCTCATTTTTTTATAAAAGGTGAATTTTCTCATTTAAAAAAATACACAAAAACAGAGGTAAAAGTACAAAAACCAGAAGAAATACAAAAAGAAATAAAACCTCAAAAACCCCAACAAAAACCCAAGCGGCAGCCCTCCAAAAATCGAAGTCCCAAAAGTGGTCCTCGTTTTTCCATGGATTTAAGTACTATAGGAGCAACAGGAGGAGCAAGTATTAACGAAGAATTGATTACAGATATACGAACTGGAAATATGGGTAAAACAGAAGATGGTGTCGATGAAAAACCTTCTAGTCGCAGGCTCCCTTCATTTAATGCTCCGGCAGCTATTAGAGATGCAGAGCAAGACGCTATATTGAGGATTTCTTTTTGTGTAGACACACAAGGAAGTGCGTACGAAATAAAAATACTAGAGGAAAGTCCAACAGGAAAAGGCCTCGCAGAATCGGGAAAGCAAGCTTTAATGCAAATGCAATTCAATCCCGCTCAAAAAAATGGAAAAGCAGTTTCTTTTTGTGGTATGGAGCAAGCTTTTGAAGTCAAGTTTAGAGACTAAAATAATGGAGAGAGGTGTTTTTGTGCGATGGAATCACTGGATATTTATTTTGATTTTTTCAAGTCCACTTGTTTTTGCAAATCAAGGACCAGGTGTTTTATTAGATAGAGCCAATGCATTGTATCAACAATCTCGTTTCACTCAGGCCATTATTCTATACCAAAAAGCCTTGCTTAGGGGAGCCGACCCTGTCGCTGTTAGCTTCAATATTGGAAACAGTTATTATCAACTAGAAAAATACCCTGAATCTCTGGCTGCATTTAGAAAGTCTGTGGATTTTTCCAAAGGCTCTTTTGTGCCAGCGATTTTTAATTTAGCCTCAGTATATTTTAGACTAAAATTGTACCCAGAAAGCATTGCTGCATATCAACGAGGCTTAGACATAGAACCCAATCATTTTTCAGCATGGCTTTTTTTGGGAGAAGCTTATCATAAAATAGGCGACCCTGTTGGTGCACTGAGGGCATTCAATAAAGCATACGAACTAGATCCTTTGGATATAAGCGTCATCTATCAAGTTTCCGAAGCTCATATCGCCTTAGAAGAATTTGAAAAAGCAACGGACTTGGTCCGAAAAGCCTTTCATCAAATTCCAGAAGAAGTGGATTTTTTGATTTATCTCGGGGACATAGAACGCCTACAAAAAAATATGGATGCAGCCGCTAGTGCATACAGAGAAGCGCTCCATCTAAATCCAAATCAAGTCGATTTATTATACAAATTAGCCGATGTATTGGCCGAAAACAAGCAGGAATATATGGCTATGGAAATCTTAAACGAAGCCTTGCAAATCGATAGCACCTATTCGGACGCCGCCATATTTTTAGGGAACTTAGCCTACGAACTTCGTTGGTGGGAGCGAGCCGAAGAAGCATACGAACAAGCCGCCAAATTAAAAAATCCAGAAGCCTTGTATGGACTTAAAAACCTAGCATACGAAGCCCAGCACTCCAAAAACACAAAAGAAGCACTTCGCCTCTTAAAAAAAACACTATTCTATTACCCACAAGACGCCTCTATCCAAGCCGAAATTTTAAATTGGAATGACTGATGTACGCTTTTCATTCTATTTCCACAAAACTCATGGGCACATTCAAAAGCAAAAACTTCAAACCAAAAAACATCTGAAATTCCAACATCATACACCTAAAAAGATTGAAGTCTCAGACACGCCTGGCTTTTTTAAAGCTGAAAGCTGACAGTGTTTACAGATAAACTACTTTTTTTGGACACGCATCGCACCATTATTGTGGCAATCCATACGAGATGAGCGGGTGATTTAGAAAGTTTAAAACTCGAAGTTGCAAGAGGGAAGTTTCTTAAGAAGTATATCTTTTTCTGGCACGCACTTCGACAGGCTCAGTGTAGCACACTTCGACAGGCTCAAGGTAACACTTTTTGCCCCATTTCAAGCCCACTTTTCACATCATTTTCATCTCCATTTTCAAACACGCTTTTTACTATATTTTGAACATGAAAAAACCACTCATTGTGATAGACGATGAAATTCCATTTGTTTTTGGAGTCTTAGAAGCTTTTTTTGAAGTCCATTATTTACCAGGTGCAAAAATCACAAATTCAGATTTAAAAAATGCACTTGCTTTACTTGTACGCACCAGAACCAGGTGCGATAAAACTTTATTAAAAAACACTCCAGTTCAGTTTATAGCCACAGCCACAGTGGGCGAAGATCATTTAGACACCGAATATTTAATTCAGAAGAACATAAAATGGACAAATGCAGCCGGAGCAAATTCACAAAGTGTGGTTACTTATACTTGGTGTGCCATATTAGAGATTCTAAAATTTAAAAAGCAAAAGTTCAGAGACATTCAATTGGGAATCATTGGGTATGGAAAAATTGGTTCTACACTTTACCAATGGGCAAGGGCTCTTGAAATTCCTTGCCTAGTCTATGACCCCTTTATCTCAGATCCATCGAAGCAAGTTCCTTTGACTTCTTTTGAAAATCTTTTAAAACAATCCGATATTGTCAGCTTGCATGTCCCTTTAACCTCTACTGGTCCATACCCCACAAAAGCCTTGTTTGCACAAACCACATTAGAAAAAATGAAAAAAAATGCTTTTTTAATCAACACATCTCGAGGAGAGGTGGTGGACAACCAAGCTCTTTTCAATCACTTGCAGAGCCATCCAGATTTTGGAGCTGTTTTAGATGTATGGGAAAAAGAACCACATATTCATTTAGAATTATTAGAAAAAGTCTTTATAGGCACGCCCCACATTGCAGGCTATAGTCTAGATGGTAAAGCCAATGCCAGCAAACAAGCGATTCATGTTTTGGGAGATTTTTTTGGTTTTCATGAACTTAAAAAATTTAAACCTGTGATTCAAAGCGAAACGAATGAGCTTTCATTCGAAGCAAACGGTGAATTTTCATTTTATCACAACTTATTTACTCAAATTTACCCCATTTTAAGGGATAACGAAGCCCTAAAAAAAAGCCCCTCTTCTTTTGAAAGCTTAAGAAAACATTATCCTAAACGCCGAGACCCAAGTGCATATTCTTTAAAATCATACGAAATTCAGCAAAAAAATCAAAGTGTATTAAAGAAAATGGGCTTTGTATTGTGATTGACAGACAAATGGATTTGCCAAAAACATTAAAAAAAGTAATATTGTAAAAATAAACATTAAAACATAGTCTTTAGGTTTTAAAATCAAAACTAAATAAGTTCAATCCATTAATTTGTCAGATTGATTGTATTATATGGTGCGACTAGTTTTAATTTGAGACTGATAAGGTTCAAGGAAAATAAAATGAAAAAACTGTTATTAGTATTAGGATTTGCCTCTCTTGTATTTGCAGATGGCATGTTTGAAGGGGCTTTACCAGAAAACTGGGATGCCGATGTGCTCGCTTCTCTTCGATACAATCGCAATTATTTCTCTAACTGGGTGGACGATGGAGTGAACTCTAGCTCTTGGAAGATTCAATACGATGCCGACTTAAAAGGAAACTGGAAATACGCAAGCTGGCGTAATCTTGTGAATTTGGCTTGGGGTCAAACTTATTCTGAAGGCGTTGGTACTCGTAAATCTTTAGACAAAATTTTCTTAGAAACATCGGGTGAGCTCAATACCTTTGGAGTGTTCAAACCTTACGCTGGTATTCGCTTTGAATCTCAATTCACCACTGGATACACTTATCCAGATGAAGATGAAAACTTTAAAAAATTCCCATCATCTTCTTTTATGGACCCAGCTTATATCACAGAATTTGTGGGTGTGGCTTATATCCCCAACTCTAATTTCTCTCAAAGGCTTGCTTTTGCCAATCGTATGACTATTTCTGATGGTTATGGCTATGCAGATGATCCAGACACAAAAAAGATAGAAGTTTTCAAAAATGAACCAGGACTAGAAAGCGTCACAGAGTTCAAGTACAATTTTTCTGATTTCTTTTCTTACAAAACCCGTCTATGGGCATTTACTAACTTTAAAGGAGTAAAAAAGATAGATGGTCGCTTTGAAAATGCACTCCATATCACCTTGACTCCATTCATTGAGTTTTCTTTAGGCATAGATGTAGCGTATGATTACGATATTAGTGAAAACAGCCAATATCGTGAAATCATGAATTTAGGTCTAGTTTGGCGTTGGTTCTAATTCAAGATTAGTCCATTTCAAAGCTCTCTAACCAAGCTTTTTTTCGATCTTTTAACTCTTCGATTACAGCTTCAGATAGAGGGCTATTGTCTCTAAAATCTTTTAATTTTAAATATTCACTGAGCAGAAGTTTAGCCTTTGGATAGACATCAATGAGAGCTTCTAAAGAGCTCTCTATTTTTTTGTCGGAATAAAGCCTTAAGACCCCTTCTAATGACCAGTGAATAAAAGACTCTAGATCTCCTTTATTTTTGGCTTTGTTTGCCAATTCAAATTCAAGTGGGGTGATGGAGTCCACCCACTCGCTTTGCTTGGTATAAAGGATTTGATCCAGTGCTATGGCGTTTTTACTTTTAGAAATTTGAATTTGCTCCAAAATCAATGGCCTATAAGAATCTATATCCACACACAAGCCTTGATGGGTGCCATATTCTTTTAAGTTCATTAGATTTTGTTCAGATGGTTTCTCTAACAATTTTTCTTTGAGCACTGCCAATTGAAGTCGTGGCTCTAGCTCTTGAAAGCTGGAGTGATCCAATTGATTCACTTTCCACCTAAGCCAAGTAGAGCGAAGTATCACAAAAGCTATGATTAGCGTGAATAGTGCGGTAAGGCTCATATTTACATGTGGGCGATAATATTTTCACCAAAAGCCATACAGCCAATTTCTGTAGCACCATCCATCAATCTTGCAAAATCATAAGTTACTTTTTTCGAAGTGATTGCTCCAGACAAACCTTTATTGATAAGGTCTGCGGCTTTGTTCCATCCTAGGTGTCGAAGCATCATCTCTCCAGAAAGAATCACAGAACCGGGGTTGACTTTATCTAAGTTGGCATACTTAGGGGCTGTGCCGTGTGTAGCCTCAAAAATAGCGTGACCACTACTATAATTGATGTTTCCACCAGGAGCAATGCCTATACCACCCACTTGAGCGGCCAAAGCGTCAGAAAGGTAGTCTCCATTGAGGTTTAAAGTGGCAATCACATCAAAATCTTCGGCTCTAGTGAGCACTTGTTGCAAGGCAATGTCTGCAATGGCGTCTTTGATCACAATGCCAGCCCCTGGCTTTCCTTCTGGAATTTGACACCAAGGTCCATTACCAATTATTTTGGCTCCAAATTCTTTTTGAGCCACTTCGTAACCCCAATCTCTAAAAGCACCTTCTGTAAACTTCATAATATTGCCTTTATGGACAATGGTGACGCTTTTACGCTTATTTTGAATGGCGTACTCTATGGCACTGCGGACAAGTCTCTGGGTTCCAGTTTTTGAAACTGTTTTGATGCCCACCCCTACTTCTTCTGCTGCAGGGTAGTCCAAATTAGAGAGAGAGTTCCATGCTTTCACAGCCTCTTCAGTTCCAAAACGAACTTTTTTGGCCAAACTAGGAAACTCACTTTTTAAAAAGTCCAAATTCTTCTTAGCTTCTGCACTCCCTGCTTCCCACTCTATTCCAGCGTAAATATCTTCTGTGTTTTCTCTAAAAATCACCATATCGACTTTTTCAGGATGTTTTACAGGTGAGGGTGTGCCTTCATAATATTTTACAGGCCTTAGACACACATATAAATCTAAATCTTGCCTCAAAGCCACATTGAGACTTCGAATACCTCCTCCCACAGGAGTGGTCAAAGGGCCTTTGATCCCCACTAGATATTCTTCAAAAGCCCTTACTGTTTCACTAGGGAGCCAGGTGTTTTCGCCATAAATTTCGTTGGCCTTTTCTCCAGCAAAAACTTCCATCCAAGCGATTTTATTTTCACCATTATAGGCTTTTTCAACGGCAGCGTCTATTACTTTTACAGCAGACTTCCAAATGTCGGGGCCTGTACCATCTCCTTCGATAAAGGGTATAATAGGGTGTTTTGGAACATTTAAAACACCATCTTTTAAAGTGATTTTGCTAGCATTTTGGGGGATTTTAATCCATTGGAAGTCCATAGAGCCTCTTCAAAAATAAGGTAAATAAAGTAATTGAATCTTTAATATAGAAAAAATGAAAAAGGAAAAAGAAAGACGAGTAATAGAAGAATTTCTTTTGAATCACTCTTTAAAAACGCCTTTTAGGTGTTTTAGATTGTTTTATGTCACTCAAAAACACAAATTTGGCTTTAGAATGTAAAAAAGAGAATACAAAAGTACTCTTAAGATAGAAATGATTTATATTTGTAAATGTGAACAACTCTTTTTAAGGAGATTGGTTGTGAAATTGTCTATGAAAAATCTAAAACAGGTTTTGGTATTATTTTTATTTGCTGTAGTGGCTTTATCTGCTCAAGTCGATCCGACCATGGCAGAATTGGATATTGTGATTCGAGATTTTCAGGTCACTCACCCCGATTTTGAAAATTTTAGCGAAGAACGCCCTCTAATGGCTCCTTATCCGGGGGTTACTGGTTATTTTGATAATCCTGATTGGCTTGCTAAAGCAGGCACAGCGTTAAGTGCGTGTGCCAATGAAAAGAATCCTACCGTAGGTATCCCTATGGGCATCAATGGTTACCCATTGCCAGATGCACCCAATCCTTATCTTCCTCCTTACTTACAATCCAATCCTGCTGCTGGTGTCCCCGTGCAATATGGTGAGTTCTCGCAGTGTGGTGTACACCCTACTCTAAACCCCAATGGTTTAAAAATAGTTCGTGGTTATTTACATGAATTTTGCCCTGGAGCAGCAAAAGATGGAAAAGAATGTAACGCTGGCAGTATTTGTAGAAAACGAAACTGGGCTCAAACAGTTTATGTCACTCATGGCATGGTAGATCAGAATTTATATATACCTGTAATTGGTGGGGAGTTTGATTATTATAATGCCAGACCGATATCCACGAGACTGGTGTGTGACAATCAGTATTTTGATCAATGGTTTCAGGACTATGAAGGGATAAATAAGGTCACTAAAACGACTTTGGCCTTGTCCAATATCGGTCCTGATTTATATGAAATTGATAGGAACTGGAATAATGGTGGATATTTCCCGTTAGATATTGTGGACCCTAGCACAGGAAATTGGTTGGCTTCCATAGAAGGTCCAGGAGTAGATCAATGGGGCCCTCAAAGCCTTTCTATTTTTTGTCCTCCTTATAAATATGAGTATGCAAGTACTCAGCAAGACATGAATGAGCTTGAAACTAACAAACTATGCCAGGCTTGGCTTTCTGTCGGGGGGCCACGAGCTCCAACTGCAGCACTAGTTGCATCTACTAATGTTGGAATAGGTAATAATCTGAAGCCAGGAACAACCAAACTCAGAAACTATAATTTCACCATGATGGGTTACGCCAAATTTAGATACAAGCCAGAAAACAATGAAAAATTTGAGTTTGTGGGTGACGATGATATGTGGATTTTTGTAGATGGAGTGCTTGCTGTGGATTTGGGTGGGACTCATATGGCGGCTCCCGGTACAGTAGATGTGAATCACTTGGCCATCAATCAACATGGCTGTCATTCTGGACCTCTTGTTGCAGAAGCACAGGCTAAAGGTTGTTGGGAGCCCAATTCATGGCATCACTTGCATTTTTTCTATGCAGACCGCCAAACCGATGGGTCTAACTTGCGTATCAAATCTTCTCTATCAGAAACCGCACCTACCATGTACGGGCAACCTGTGATTTTGACTTCAGATATTGTTCGTAAAGATGAAGGTCTAGTCACCAATATTGTTTTGAACACAGAGTTAGATGAAAATACACTCAACTTAATTATGAATGGATTCAATAATCCCGGTTATTTCCCTATCTTGGTCACTAGAAGGACAGAAAATGGTTTAGACACTTTGGGTTTCAACATAGAAAGCATTAGTGCCGAAGGTTATATGAACGACGCGGGTGGTTATGTTTATAAACTCGTTGGGAATCTTTGTTCTACTGTAGATTGTATTGGAGAATTTGGGCCAAATACCGAAGAAATTCTTCCTCAAGGTGGTGATTCTCTTAGCTTTAACTACCCGATTACCAGCACAACTTCTGAAGACTTAAATAGGTTTAGCTATAATAATACTGGCTTTGTTATCCGTTCTACTACGGGTCGAGAAGTAGGTGCCTATTATTGGTCTGCCGCTAAGTTTATTTATTCTATGGTCACAGAAATTATCCCAGGGGATACCACCATCGATAGACCCAAATTCGACAACAATAGATTGTTACAAGAGACGCCTTTAATAGACGGTGAACTCCCAAAAAATGCCACCGGTGAAATTCATGTATATGCTCTTCCCAAAGAGTTTGGAGAGAATGGATACACTATTGACAAATGGTTAGAGCAACATCCAGAATATAGATCTTCTCCTACTGGATCACCAGATCATCCTGCTGGACTGATTCACAATGGTGCAGACGGTTCGGGGCGTTTTTCTTTCATTCAATCTAATAATTCAAAGATAGGTGAAAGTGTTGGAGCTTCTGAGACTCGTTGTTATGCAGATGCAAATGGTGTTGAAAGTTGTGCGAGCATTGTTTTTCTAGCATCCCAGCCTTTCCGCATCAATGTGAGAGTCTTTGACCATTTAGGGCATTTTATTAGCCAATACGAAGAATCCCTTTCTAAAGAGCAATTAGAGAAAGTGATGAGCACTCCTCCTAAGGGAGCTAACTACCCTCATGAATGTTTATCGCCTACTAATGAAAGAATTGAAACTGTGGCAACAGGCCAAGCTATTGTGAACATAAAAGTTTATCCCGTTTCTCAAAACGGCCGTAAACTGGGCACAGGACCATACATCTATCAAATTGCCTTGATCGAAGAAGCTCACGAATACTGTTTGCAATTCAATGGGCAAATCAGCCCCACTGCAGGAGATTATAGGCGAACTCACTACACCATGCGCCGCGGGCACCGAAGGGTGAGCGAAGGTATGATAGTCCCATAGTGAGAGCAGTCTAAAGAAAATTGAAAAGGTCCATCTTCATGGGCCTTTTTTTGTTTTAAAAAGGTCAAAACGGGTGTTTGAATCTCAAATAAAATGCATTTCAATCTTTTGTTTTTTGAAGTCTCACACACGCCTGGTTTTTTTAATGCAATAGCTTTAACGACTTGGCCTTTACTTTATAAACTTAAACTGGATTTATATTCCAAAAGAAACTGGTGGAATATAAAAATTGTTTGTAGACTTCAGTTGAGGTGTGACAAAGCCAGGCCTTGTGGCGTCGATTTATAGGGAGATTTTATGGTGCCATTTGCCAGAGCGGTACCGCATGAATAAAATAACAGGGAAGCAAAGGAAAGCAAATACCACCGATAGCCACCCGATATAGGGGCCAAGTTTTAAGTAATAAGTGCTGAACCAAAGAAAAATCGTGGCCATCCAATTGAGGCTTATCATAGCGATCATGACCCAAAAGGTGTCACCCGCCCCGCGTAGAGCCCCCGCAAAAACGAGCATAAAAGACTCTGTAATCACATATATTGCCGCTAGTTTTAACATAAAAATAGCCAAAGGAGTGGATTCTCTAAACACAGAAATGTTTAGCTCTGGTTTAAATACATTCACTAGATATTCTGGAATCGATACAAAAATAGCAGCCAAAATGAGGGTATAAGAAAAGCCAAGGAGTAATGCGGATTGAGTGGCACGGTGTGCTGCTTTTATGTCTTTTGCTCCCACATAACGGCCCACCAGACTCATAGTGGCGACTTCTAATCCTAGTAAAGGCACAAAAGAAACCATATCCCAGTTGAACATGATGGTGCTTGCTGTGGCTACAGTGGGCCCTAGACCATGGAACAATAAAATAAGACTTTGAAAGGCAAGCATATTCAAAAACATTTCGGTGCCAGTAGAGCTCCCTTTGCGGACTAGTTCCAAGAAGAGCTTTTTATGGAATACAAAAGAGTGCCTGGTGTTGAATAAAGAGTTTTGTTTTTTTGAGAAGTAAGCAAAGGCGAGTATAGACATAGAAGTGGCGTTACTGACTATAGTGGCCAAAGCGGCACCTTGGATGCCCATAGGGGGGATAAAAAAGTGTCCAAAAATAAACACATAATTTAAAATAATATTGATGCCCATCCCTATAAAAGCGGCTTGCATCACTATTTTAGTCTTGCCAATCCCAGAAAAAAAGCAAGAAAAAGAGTGCCTGAGCAAACTAAAAATACTCCCGTAAATTAAGAAATTAAAATAGGATTTTTGAGCTTCTAACTGTATAGGGTTTATTTCTCCAAAAGAAAGCATAAAAAAGCCCAAAGGTTTGAGCAATAATAAAAGAGGAGCACTTATAAAAGAGAGGAGCAGAGCTTGCGTGAGTACTTTTGCCACATTTTGATGCAAATTTGCACCAAAGTTTTGGGCCACTAGAGCGGTGGTGTAGCTAATCAAGCCTGTAAAAAAGGTGAGGACCATGATTTGGGTGAGCCCTCCGCTTAGGGCTGCATTCATGTATTCTGGGCTCAGTCTAGATAAAAATAAGCGACTCACAAATGTCATTAGAGTATCAAATGACATAGAAAGCAGCATGGGGAGTGCGACAATGAGTATCTCTTGAAAGCCTCCTTTTTTTAAGTTTCTTTTCATTGGTGCTAAATTAGAAATTTATAGAGCATTTGAAAGGTGCTTTAATATTTAGGCGAGGCGCTTCTAACTATCATAAAAACAAAAACTTTTTACTATATTACACTATTATGTTTTCTCAACTGACTGACTCCTTAGAATCTACCCTCAAAAAATTGCGTGGACAGGGTACCCTTAGCGAAGATAATATCGCTGAATCTTTACGCGAAGTGCGTCGTGCATTTTTAGAAGCCGATGTGAGCTTTAATGTGACTCGCGATTTTGTAAATGCGGTAAAAGAAAAAGCCCTTGGTGAAGAGGTGTTGCTTTCTGTTTCTCCAGGGCAACAAATTGTTAAAATAATTAACGATGAGCTCACTGAAATTATGGGAGGGACTGTAAAAGAAATAGAGCTTGGAGGAGCTTCGCCATTCGGGATCATGATGGTGGGCTTGCAAGGTGCAGGTAAGACTACTTTTGCCGGAAAGATTGCTCTGTATATGCGGAGCAAAAAAAAGAAAAAGCCTTTACTTGTGGCGGCAGATGTTTACCGCCCTGCCGCGATCAAACAACTTCAAGTGCTTGGAAAGTCGCTTGGAATCCCTGTTTACGAAGAAGGCCAAGGCAATCCTGTAGAAATTATTAAAAATGCAAAGCAATATGCTATCGATAATGGTCACGATCTGGTGATTTACGATACTGCTGGGCGTTTGCAAATAGATGATACTCTGATGCTCGAGCTGGAGCAAGCTAGAGATGCAGTGAAGCCTCATGAGATTTTCTTTGTAGCCGATGCGATGATCGGTCAAGAAGCTGTGAGTGTGGCAGAGACATTCTATCAAAAACTCCAGTTCACCGGTGTTTGTCTTTCTAAAATGGATGGAGATACCAGAGGCGGAGCGGCTCTTTCTATCAAAAAAATAACCGGAGTCCCTGTTGTTTTTGTTGGACTCGGAGAAAAACCTTCAGAGATTGATCTTTTCCATCCAGATCGTATGGCCAGCCGTATTTTGGGAATGGGCGATGTGGTGAGCTTGGTCGAAAAAGCCCAGTCGGTTATAGAAGAAAAAGATGCCAAAGATTTAAAAAAGAAAATCTTAAACAATACTTTTGACTTGAATGATTTTTTGAAACAGCTCAGGACCATTAAAAAAATGGGGCGAATCAAAGACTTGTTAAAACTCATTCCGGGCCTGAATAAGTTGCCTTTAGATCAATTCGACGAAAAAGAACTGGTCTATGTAGAAGCTGTGTTGAGCTCGATGACCCCCAAAGAAAGAAAACACCCGAAAATTATCGAAGGTAGTCGTAAAAAAAGAATAGCCGCAGGCTCTGGTACCACAGTGCAAAGGGTGAATCAAGTGCTCACTCAATTTACTTCTATGAAAGCCATGTTCAAAGGCATTGGCGGCATGGCCAAGAAAAATAGCGGTAGCACTGTGGGCTCTAATTACACTCCACCAAAACAAAAAAGAAAAAAAAGAAGATAAAACTCTAGGCCTTGATGCACGGGAATTTTCAAAGAACTCCTCTCTCACTCGTTTAGCACCTATCTACTTCGATTTTGTCAATCTAAAAAGTTACCTTCAAAAATCTTGTCTTTTGTATAAATCAATCAAGGAGGCGTGTCTTCATTGATTAAGAATTTTTATAATGAAACTAAGCCATAAAACGAATTCTGACCATCAAAAACTTTCATAATATAAACACCTTGATTTAGAAATCGAAGTGAAATGGTGTTTTTATTCTGTTGAAAAAAGAGTCGTTTTCCATCCAATGAGAATAATTCTACGGAGATAGATTGGATATTATCAGAGTTTATATAAAGTACTTTTGATTTCGAATCATAGGAGTAAAAACTAGGCTTGTTTTTTAAGTTTGTTACAGCAATCGTTTTGGGTTCAATTGTAAGAACATCAATATTGGGGCCATCATTTTCATTTACCGTCTGTATGGAAATGGTACTGAATCCTTGTGGCAATGATAAAGAGATGGTTTTATTTTCCCAAGTACTCCAACTTGCGGTTGGTTCAAAATCAAGTGTTGCTAAAACTATAGAATTATTGAGAAGTACGCTAAGAGTTCGAGTGGCAGTAGAACCGTTTGCATAAACTAAGTGGATGTCTGCATCTGTATTATTATCACTATAGATTGGGATATCCACAGAAGATCCGCTCTCTGTAGAAAAATTCACATACCCATCTCCAGAATATCCCGTGTTTTTATTTTCAAAAATTGCACCCTTTTCATATATACCGGTTTCGGCCTCATATTTGTTTTTATCAATAGGCATGAAAAAAGCCTCTAAAGAAATATCTTGAGTGAGTGAATTATGAGTCCAAGAGTTTTCTGTGCCAGAATGAACACCTGCCCAGTGGTCAAATTGCCAACCAAGAAGGGGAACAGCGGTAAATGTCACGGAAGTCCCTTCTGGTAAAGAGGTTCCCTCAGGATTTTGAGAAATAGAACCACCAGGAAGTGATTGAAGATTTATCTTAAAGTAGGGTCGAGGATCTATTGTGATAGGAAGAGAGGCGGCTCCAAGACCACCCATCGAATTGGCTGCTCTTACAGTGATTTTATCTCCTGAAGTAAAAGAGGTTGTTTCTACAAAAGGGGAGCTTACATTTGTATAATACTTACCATTTTTTAAGACTACCCAGCAAAGCGCGCTATCGTTATCTTCCCAAGTAATACGATTGCCTTCGAAAGTGAGTTTAGGAGCACTCACTTGCTTCGTGAGTAAATTAGGCTTCCATTGGTCTGTTCCACTCAACACATTTTCAACGGTGTATTGAGCGGCTTGAGAAGCTGTTAAAACGGGATTTAGGTTTACTGTAACGCCATTTTTTTCGTAAGTGGTGCGTCGTTTGCTTAAATCGATCGACCCACCTGAACTATTTTTGCTTCCGTATTCGGCAAAAACTTGAGGAACGGAATTCATGGGATCACCCCATCCTTTTTCGTCAGGGAGTATATTCATCGTCGTGTTGATAAAAACGGCTTTGGCATTATTCCAAGAACGCCCTAAAGTGTATCCAGTGACATTCCCATCAATGGTACAGGAGTGAAAAACATAACCCCAATCAGAAGTCGTGGATGGTGCTGTCATTGCACTTTTTTTTAGATTATACAATCGACATTGATTAAAAAAGACATCTCCGCCTCCGCATATATAATCCGTGGTACCATGAATTTCACCTGTTTCCCAGTAGGTACGAGTCCCTTTGGTGTAATAAGTATCTTGAGTACTTAAAAGCTTTACATTTTTATAAATAAATTTATTCCCTTGCTCTTGAACAGCGACATGGCGGCCTGTTTCAGAATAAGAACTAGTATGTCCGTAATTGGCTTTATTGTTAATAGTCAAATCTTGTAAATACATATTGTCTGTTTTATAAAAATAAAGCGTTGCAGTAATACTGATGCCTTCTTCTGAAGATTTATTGTAAATCACTGTGCTATCTGTATTTTGCCCAATAAAAGAAACATTAGATGTGGTGAAGGTGGTTTTCTGATTCGCATCTCCAGTGAGAGAACCAATATTATATTCTCCATTGGGGAAGAAGATATAGAATCGTTTTTGCTGAGTCGGGTTTGCGTTTTTAGCGGCATCCATTGCTTGCTTAAAATCGCCATCAACCCCTACCACAAAGTCAAATTTGGCTTTAGTGATGGCAAAGGCATTCGCTGAAAATAGAACTAAGAAAAGAACTAAAAATAAAGGTTTCATAAAAGTTCCTTTTTACTTGATTAAGGGCAATAAAAATGAGTCCACCTGATTTTTATTTTGAAATCCATAAACACTCCGGTTTAATTTTCTTTTGAAATAAAAATAGATTTTTAATAGAGATTATAAATGAAAAGACTTATAAAGGGTTGTTTTCAGACAACGATATTATGGACAAAATAGAAACAACACTCTGTTGTTCCACATGATAGTTTTGTCGGGATTAAATATGATTGTAGAGGCTTTTGTCGCACCGAATGCCTACATCGAAAAAATGAGATAAAAAACTGAATTTATGCAAAAAAGGAAAACAATCATTATTTAGTTTTTTTGACAACACATTTTACAATCCATGAGCAAGCGTGGACAAACTGGATAAGGCATCTGGCTACGAACCAGAAGATTCCAGGTTCGAGTCCTGGCATCTGCACTAAGAGGCTTAATTAATTAAGCCTCTTTTTTTGTTTTAAAACGGAAAGTTTGTAGTATTTGAAGTCTCTCAATAATCATTCATCATCCAATTTGGCGGATATTATCATTGTTATTTGAATAAATTCAGTTGTTTTTTAAAACAAGCATACCTCAAAACTTTATGTTGTAATCTTTTTTTTAGAACCGAGTTCAAAAAAATATTTCATTATTCCAAGATTCTCTTTTCTACAAACTCCTATCTTTGACTTCGCTATAACTTTACCATCTTCATTTATCATAAAGACGGCATTCATTAGATTTAAAGCTGTAGGCGCAAGAAGAACCGAGTCAATTCCCTTTTTAAACCAATCTGGAGAGGAATCATAATTTGGAGCAATTTTTGAGATTGGCTTCATAGGATGACTTACTCCTTGATTTTCTCCATATCCAAGAGAAATTAACATCACTAATTTTTCATTAGAATTGATGATTATTTCTTTTGTTTTTTTATAGGTTTTTCCCACAATACAAGTATTCAAACCTAGAGTTTGAGAATATAGAACTAGTTCTGCGTCTGCTCGTTCAGAGCGTTCTTCCATGTTTTTTTCTTTTTTAGCAACAATAGCAATGTAATTTTTAACCCCATGGAATTTACCATAGCTAGCCATAAAACAATTAAATGCTTCTTCTTCATTTATGATAAGCTGTATGTGTAAATGGTGTTGTTGATTCAAATCATTTATTTTTTTTGCAATGCTTTTTCTTGATCAGTTGTGAGTGGCTTTGGTAAATATCGACGAACAGAATGACGTAACTTAATTGCTTCTTCAATAGTCATAAATCCTCCTTTCTTAAACTTAAATATATATATGACGAGTATTCTATGATTTCTTTGATATTGTTTTATCAGGTGTTATACTTTTTTATCATAACCCATTCTGCTAAAATCGTTTGTTTGGCCTTTGCAAGCAATGGCCTCATGGCTTTTGTGTCCAATAGCAAGGATTAATCACCATCGTAGTATCATCTATAGAGTTAGTTTTCTGTTGTTTTTTTTCGAATTTACAGCGTAAAATTTTATATACAACAATAGTCTGGAAACGCTGCTTTTTACAACATTTAACAACAAAGATGACTTATACGGCCTGATTTTGGCACCAGCAGATCGTGAATTTACGCTTGCAAAAAACGTATGGACATTTTGTCCACAGTATAGGAGTACTCTTGCGAAATAAGTAGCCCGTTTGGATATAAATTTTCGAATTGAGGGTAACTTAATAAAAGGAAAAAAACATGAAGAAAATGGGTGTATTGAAGCTAGGTCTAGCCGTGGCGCTATCCGCTGTGGTTTCTAATGCCTTTATTGTCACGGGAACAGTCTCGAACGAAAATGGAGAAAAAATCAAGGGTGCCGATGTGACCCTTATAAACAATAATATTTCTACAAAGACAGACGAGACGGGCTCCTTCACTCTGGAGTACGATCCAATATCCATCCAGGCTACATCCAACCCTGGATTCGTAGGAGTAAAGAACGGGGTGCTTTCTTACGCACAGTCTTCTTCTGGACCAGTGCAGGTGCAAATTTTTGATGCGCTAGGCTTTCGCGTGATGGACCAGAAACTTTTCGGTTCGGGCTCCGTGGATCTTCGTGGGTTTGTCAAAAGCGAAGGTACCTACTTTGCTCGCATCCATATGGGTTCTGCACAGCAAAATCTAAAGTTTACAGCAAAAGGTTCTTACGAGGCTTCTGTGAGCAATAATGCCTCCAAGATCCTAAAGAAAGATGCTGCTGGCGATGACCTCCGAGTGATTGCAGAAGGTTACGACACCCTAGTAGTGACACTCACCAACTTAGATACAAACGTGACGCTAACCCTGAAGAAAACTGAACCAGTCTATTCCTTCGGTTATGCTCTCAAGAACACCCCTACACCTAGTAAGGGTTGCGGCATGAATTCCACGTTGACAGCAACCAAAAATGTCGAAAATGGTCAACGTTTCGAGATGAAAGTAAACGGCCTAACTCGCGAATTCTTCATCACCTTGCCTAAGAACTACGACAACACAAAGCCTTACAAGATTCTCTTCGCGATGCACTGCATGGGTAGTAACGCTGAAGATTTCGTCCACCACGCTCCAGACTATGATCATCCATCTCCATACTATGGCCAGCAGAACCTAGATACAGAAGGCAACTACATCTTTATTTCACCTCGTGGCGATACCGATGGCATGCCTTGGAGTGTGTCAAGTGATAAAGATCACGTTTTTTTTGATCAGTTGCTGACACTTCTTGAAAACAACTACTGCATTGACACGAGCCGCGTATTCGTCACAGGATTTAGCTTCGGTGCCATGGTCACGAACTCTCTTGCACAGGACTTCCAGCATAGAATTCGTGCAGTGGCAGTCTATGCCACTGCTGACTATAATATCTACCTTCCGACAAACAAAGGAAAGCCGATTTCTTGGATGGCTGTTCATGGAAAGAATGACGGTATATGTAATTACGACCGAGCCAAGAACAGTGCTCTTGTGAGAATTCTCAAGAACAACGGTAAACCCGATGCCAATGGCAACTTCACCGATGCAAGTGCTGAAAAACCAGAAGAAGTCCAAGGCAACACAGGGCACGTCTGCCACGATTTCAAGAGCGTTGATCCGCGTTTCCCTGTGAAATTCTGTAGCTGGCCTGGTGGTCACCAGTGGACCGCTCACGATTATGGCAGCATGGCCGTTGGTGCTGGCTGGCAGGATACTTGGGTTCCACAAGCAGTCCATGCATTCTTTGAACAATTCTAATTGAAAACTGTTCAAGCAAGCTTTTATATTTTTAAGTAAAAAATCCCGTGATTCATTTCGCGGGATTTTTTTATACAGATATTTCTGTAATAACGCCTATCTTACCCAAAAAAAATAGTTTGATCAGCAGGCTCTCGGCAACGATAGCGGAAAATGGACAGAAATCAAGGTAAGGATCAAGACTTTGGATTTTTTCGCGGAATAGCCGCACGTCTGTAGTCTAAGGACAACTCCTTTTTTTGCGAGATCGTCCATTTCCTTCTTCTACACTTAAATTATAGGCAGGCCAATAGGTGACCTGAAAAATGGAGTGTATATGGTTTTTAAATTCAATCATACTGCCGTTGTCTTTGCAGCGGGGCTGTTCTTTACGACAGGAGCCTTTGCTGCGGTGGATTATCCCAAGCAGGAATTTCGTTTTGGTATAGCCGATACCGATCGAAATATCACGATTTTAAAGGCCGAAGAAGGCTCAACCCTTACAAGTTCGAAGATTCAGGGCATTCTAGACGAAAAGTGGACCCTCAATTACATTAGCGCAGGCGTTTATGAGATAGTCAATAGCAAAACGGGACTTCTCGTTACTAGCGAAAATGGGGTAGCCAAGCTCTTGAAAGATACCGATGCTGCAAACCAGCGCTGGAAAATCGAGTCGGTACAGAAAGATTTTGACGGTTACTCCCTTTATTATAAGGTGGTGAGCAATGCCGATTCTAAAGTGGGCCTCACTTTTGACGTGAACAGTAATTCGTTAAAAGTGGCGACTTATTCAGGAGATAATTACCAGAAATTCAAGCTGAACCTAGATGGCCTTGAAGGCTATGCCGCTAACGCGAATACACCTAATGGCGAAAAGGCAGGAACCATTGGCGGGTTGCTTGGCGATGTGGTGGTTGTGACGACAGATACCGATCTTGTGGAAGAACTGAAGAAAACGGAGCCCAAGACGGTCGTGGTCTGCGCCGATATCGACATGCAGAAACATTCCCATACTCGCTTACGGGATAACAAGACTTTGGTGGGCTGCTATGGTAGCCATACGCTGTACGATCCTTTTTTCCGAACCAATAATGAATACGGTACTGAGGGCGATGAACCTTCGGATAATATCATTTTCCGCAATCTGAAAATGGTGGTCAAGAACCAGCCAAATCGTATCTTGATTAACGTGTGGTCTTCTCGCCAGATCTGGATTGACCATATCTATTTTGAATCTCAGCTGACATATGACCGCAAGGGTAACGGTCAAGATGAAGTGGGCAAGTTCATTTGGATCAATACACCCTACATGACTTACATGGACAAGAAAGATAATGGCCGCAGCCCTGACTACGTGACTATTTCCTATAGCCGCTTTAAAAATCGCTATTGGACTGTAGCGTATGGCACGCAAAATACGGAATTAACACGAGACCGCACCACACTACTTTACAATTGGTGGGACAAAAACGTACGCCGTTGTCCACAGCTCGGGAACGGTTCCGCCCATATTTACAACAATTATTTTTCAGCCTATGGCAAGAGCGATAACGGCGGCGCTACCACAGGCATTATCGGCAGCGAAGGCTCTGACATGGTTTCAATAGCAAACCGTTTTAACGGTTACACCAAGGGCCAAGCGCTTACTATGGGCGCTGGCGTCGACGAACCAGCTCGCGATGAATATTCGTACTTGTCAGAAGCTCTAGATGCTACACCTGCACCCATCAGTTTTACTCCCAAAACAACTTCCAGCTGGAAACCAGAACAGACCAATTATGGTTACTCGCTGATGGATGCTTACAACACCAAAGGTAGCGACGTGAAAGATTTCTGCACCAAGTACGCAGGCGACCAAACAAATGCCACAGGCATGAAATACATTACCGATAGCGATTTAAAAAACTGGGTTACCGTGGTTCATCCAGCGCCGTTCCTCAAGAGTATTCAGGTGGGGAGTGAACCTGTGGAAGAAATCAAGCCCAAGGTAGCTACCGTCATAGATACTTCAAAATTCTTTTCACTCAAGAACATGAATAGCGGATTTTTCCTTGCAACGGCCGCTACCGCTGAACTCAAGAGCGGCACAGACGTTGTTCAATCCGAAAATGAAATGGGCTGGAAATGGAACGCTGAAAGGGACGGCTACTACACACTTTCCCTAGTTGATGAATATGGGGATGCCACGGGCTTAGCCTTGGATTTGGAAGGTGGATCTCCAGGAAACGGAACCAATGTCGTTGTAAAGGAACTCGCCAAGGATAGTGCTGCAAAAACCGCTCAGCTCTTCAAATTCGTTAAAAATCAGGATGATTCCTACACTATGGTAATGCAAGTTTCCGTGGACCAGAGTTGCGTGGGCATTGGCGCTGCATCTAAGGAATCGGGAGCCTCGTCTATTGAATGGGCGTGCGACGGCACTAGCAACCAGAACTGGGCTTTGCTGGAATGGACTCCCAAGGAAAAACCAGAGGATTCGATCACGGCAATCGCGCGGCATCATCTCGAATTTTCTGCAACAAGTTTTATGAGCGTCACGGTATTTGACCTGAACGGAAACCGTTTGGCCCATTTCAATAACTTGAAAACCTTTGAAAACATTCAGGATCGCGTTAGGAATTTGCTACCGCAAGGAGCGTACATCTTAAAAATCCAGAACGAAACGTTCAATAAGACGCAGTTCTTAAAAATTCGATAAAAACAATAATTTATTAGAAATATAACATTTGTTCGTAAAAAGGCTTGTATGGATGACTACGTCTACGGCTCGCTATGACGAAGAAAATTAATTCTTGACCATGAAGGTGCGGTCTTTGCCTTTTAGCATATAGACGCCCTTGCGCAGGCTTATGCCCTTTTGCGAATCAAGCTTCGGAGAATCGCTTACGCCTAAGAAATTACCGTTGAGGTCAAAGATTTTGTAGGTCTCTTGCTGAGCTGATCCAAGATGCAAATGATTGCGAATGGCAGTATTATCATCACAGCTACTGCCGCAAGCTACAAAGTCCAGCCAGTCAATATTTACATAGGAGCCATCGATGACAAGCTTTAGCACATGTTCGCCTGCATTCATTATCTCAGTATTAAACTTGATTTCCTTGTAATCGCCCCAGCCTCCAATGCTATCGACCACAACGGTATCCGAAACCAGTTTATCGTCAAGTTCCAAGTGGAAGGAACTTCCCTTTGCAGCACTTGCCACACGAGCGGTCACATTATAATTAGAGGATTCGTTCACCTTCACTGTATACTTCAGCCATTCCCCCTTTTCGGTGTAGCCAATCACATAGGAACCTGGCTCATCTTTCAATTCTTCGATATCCACGCCATCTTTGCGATAGGCGCCAGACTTGTTTTCGGAATCGTTATCCATGTAAGATTTTCCGATGGAGCCAACGCCAGGCTCATCGTAATTTTCAGCTTCGAGCTTACCTGGAATTTCTGCCACAACGTTCTTATACGCCGTGTGTGGAGAAGGAGGCAGAGAAACGCGGTTCATGTGCTCGAGCATCACCTTTGCGTAGCGTTTACCAAATTCAATGTAGCCGTCTCGATTAAAGTGGTAATCGTCGTTAGCACTGCCAAGACCTGTAGAAGAAACGGGCCAAGCGTTTTCCATCACTTGTGTAATGCGCTGCACCTGATTTGTGCTAAAACTCTTGCAGCAGCCATCTTCGCGCATTTCGCCTGCAAGGAGCGGCACAGTATCGGCACTCAAGCCAAGGTCTGCAAACATATCGTCACGAATCTTTTTCAAATCTTCGGCCCACTTGTTGTTGTTCCAGTCCGATTCGCCCTGATGTACAATGACACCCTTAATCACGCCATCCTGCTGGGCGATCTTTGCAAGGTCGATGATTCGTTTGTACACATTGCTGTCGTAGGCCTTTGCCCAGTTGATAATCCAGTTTTCTTTTTCACGCGCAGGGTCTTCCAAATAGGCTTGCCAATTGTCCTTGTCGAAAAGCTTAAGGGCAGTGCCGCCCACTGCAACAGAAATAATGCCTACAGTCACATCGGGCAGGGAATCCACCAGAGTACGGCCAAAGTAATCGGCTACAGAAATGCTTGGCGGATTGTCGCAGTTTGCAAGCTGGGATGTGGCATCGGTCCACACGCCCAAAGTTCGTCCCTTTGCAGGGCAATTCATAGAAGGGAGCAACTTGAATCGCGAATATGGCTTAGTTTCTGGCTCTGCGGCAGGTGATGCGCCCGCCATATTGGATTGTCCAAAAGCGATGTAGATGTGAAAATTTGGATCGGGAGCAGCGCCCACCAAACTATAGAAAGCAAAAACTCCTACACACAAACCCTTTGTCAGAGCCCAAAAACATTTAGCCATATATACTCCTAAAAGAATTTAGAGTTCCCAAAAAATAATCTACCCCTTTTTCGCATTTTAACGTGATATTTTCCAAACATCCTATGGATTAATTATCCATAAATAGGTGCCTATGCAAAAATTACTCCCACATAAGAGTGGTCATGTTTTGTTTTATTGCTAACTGGTGGATTTAGTACAGCTTCCCTTAATACAGTCCGATTTTTGACTTTTTTGAACTAAAGTGATTCTGGAAAAATTGACGGAATTATGCGAATAACGCCGATTCAATGACATACAAATAAATTTTGGTGTTTTAATTAAACAGAGCATTAGATAACTGCATAAAACACTCTTAAATACGAGAAAAATAACGGCTCTGTCAGGCCATTTTGTACAATCGGTCGGTCTTAGCAAAAAAAGTCGGTTTCGTAAGCCCCTCCAAAACTGTTTTTTGGCTACGGAATTGCAGAATTTTCGCTGAAAAGGGCGATCTGACCGCCGCAGCGTTTCTGTAGCTATACGGACTGGCCTAACAGAGCCAAACGGTCATTTTCGCAGCGTTTTGGCAGTCTTTGTAAAAAAGTACGAATTAGCCTGACAGAGCCGTTTGTTTGATTGAACATTTGTTCACTATAATATAGTTTCGAAAATGCCGATTGTCAATAGGGTCGTGTTTTTTTTGAGAGAAATTTTTTTTAGGGGGAAGTATCCCCCTGGTTCGCACTTCGTTGCTCTCCACCCTCTCTAGCGGGTGCTCAGGCGCCGCACCCGCAATGCCCGGGCTTACCCCGCCTAATTTTCAACTTGGAATAATCCGGCTTTTCTTACAATAGTGCGTTTTCTGGTCATTGGGGGCGAAAAAACGGCTTGAATTGTAAACTTTTTGAACGGAATGCTTGGTTTTAAGTTATTTTTAAGGAGTAAAAGAGTTTTGCTCTTGTTCTCTAGATGAAATGTGCAAATTTCAAATAACCGAGGACTGGACGAACGCTCACGCAGGTATGCCGTTTTTGCGGTATATCTCGGTTTGTCGTA
The DNA here is from genome assembly GCA_012523035.1 of Fibrobacter sp. Lineage (GTDB taxonomy): Bacteria > Fibrobacterota > Fibrobacteria > Fibrobacterales > Fibrobacteraceae > JAAYJH01. The sequence goes on along the minus strand of JAAYJH010000104.1, from coordinate 4,001 downwards.
TCAGCCCTAAAGGCTGGTTTTTGGCAACAGCCCTTTTGGGGCGTGGGTCGTTTGTGTTTATCGGTTATTAGGCATGCACAGCCTCATCTAGGTAAATGCAACGACTCACGCCCTTTTTGTATCCATACAAATTTTGGCGAAATTCTTGCTGAACAGGACGAGCTCAATAGGTGTAAATGATGGAGATTTTTTATGTATTTCGGCTTCTCTAAACATAAGAAGGATGAAGATGGAAACCGCCAGGAACTTTGGCGTTTTTACGAGAAGGCAATAGACGGAAGAGATTCCTTTTACAAGCACTATGTTCAATATATGAACCTTTATGCGATATTTACGGGGGCATTCTTTGTTGCTTTTTATAATGTGTATAGTGGTGATGATGACAAAATGAATTTTTTGCTAGCCCTTCTTGTGAGCCTTATGGGTTTGGGAACATCTTGTTTGTGGCTTTGCAGTGTAAAAGGGTATTATGCGTGGATTATAAATTGGATTACAGTAGTTCGGCATTATGAGGAATTGTTAAATCAGGGAAGAAAAGTTGATGAGTGTCGGTTTGTGTATGGTCTCTTCTATAAGGTAAAAAGTGATGGCTGTTCGTTACTGGCTCCATCTAGGTTCTCTACGCAAAAGTTGACAATGACTTTTGTTTGGTTCACTATATTTGGATGGATTTGCATAATCGCTGCGATGGTTTCTCAGTTTTTGTACAACAAAGAATGGATTTGCACATGTATTAAAAATATTATTATGTGGGTTCCTGTCGCGGCAACACTTATTTTCTTGTTGGTTGTGCTCTATAAGTGCTTCGGGAAAAGTTTGAAAGATGATGTTGAAGCGCATTATCGCCTGAAGCGAAAAAAAAATTCTGGCAATGATAGAGTTGAACAAAAATTTTTCATTCATCCACCCAAAAACAAAGGAGAGTGACTTATGTCGTTAAAAAAAATCATTACTGTTGTTTTGACTTATGTTGCAGTATCCTTTGCCGCATGGGATGGTACTACAACATTAGAACCATCGGTAAAAACTGTTGATGGCAACCAATATTATGCGATTGGCTCTCCAGAAGAGCTGGCGTGGTTTGCGGGTAAGGTTAATTCGCGTGATACGGCTATCAGTGCGATTCTTACGGCAGACGTAGATTTAAATTCTAAAGCCTGGACCCCGATAGGGAAAGATTCTGTGGCTGCGTTTGATGGTGTTTTTGATGGAAATGGTCACAGTATATCGGGCATAAATGTTTCAAATAAAATGTATGCTGGTTTATTTGGTGTGATTGATGTTGGAACTGTGAAAAATTTGGTTGTAGAAAATTCGAAAATCAATGGATATTATGTAAAGGGGTATTATTACTATAGTTATGTTGGTGGTGTTGCGGGTTACGCAAATTCGGGATCATCAATTCAAAATGTCACAAATCGTGCGTCTATCATAGCTGCAACAAATAAACCTTCTTCTGGTACTTCATATTTATATATGGGAGGCGTTGTTGGGTATGCACGGGGTGAAATAATCAGTTGTGTGAATGAGTCTGACTTATCCCAAAGTTATTCTTCACAATATATAGGTGGCATTGTGGGATACGCAAGCAACGCTAAATTAAATAGCCTGAAAAATACAGGTGTAATTACAGGCGTTGATTATACGGGAGGTGTCGTCGGCTATGCGTATTATGGCAATGGTGCAAATTTAAATAATGATGGTAAAATTGTAGGAAAATATAGAACAGGTGGTGTTTTGGGGTATGGTGATGATATCCAAATATCTAATGCTGTTAATAGTGGTGAGGTTGAAGGAAAAAGATTTGTCGGAGGAATTTGTGGTCAATGCGATGATAAAACTTTAAGACTCTCTATTAATAAAGGGCTTGTAAAAGGAGTTGGTCTGTCTAAAGATTCGCTTCGCGTTGGTGGAGTCTGTGGATTTTGCTCAGTTGATTCTTCGCAAAATCAGGGGAACATAGAAGTTGAGGGAACATATGTTCGAAATGCTTATGTTGGCGGTATTTCTGGTATATCCTCACAAATACGGTTGTCATTAAATTATGGTGATATTGCCGCTACCATAGATTCAACATTGTATGTGGGTGGAGTTTCCGGTTTCGTGAATGGATATTATGGTGTGTCTTATAGTGGCAATTTTGGCAAAATAAAAGCAACAACTACAAGTAAGACAAAAGAGGCTCATGTAGGGGGTGTTGTGGGCAAAGTTGGTAATTATGGCTTTTCAAATATTTTCAATCAGGGAAAACTGTATTCATCTCATTATGCCGCAGGTATAGCAACGGTATTGCCGCAAAATGCAATTACAATAAAAAATTTCTATGTAGCGACAGATACTATTGATGCACCAAATGCGGCAGCCTTTGTTAATTACAATAGTACGACTGCTACTTTGCAAAATGGTTATTTTGACGGATCTTTGATGAAAAATTTGCCTTTGGTCGGTGAAAATGTTGGTGTTGAAAAAGATTTTTTTACTGTTGATACGAAAACTTTGCAATCAGATTCTATTGCATATATCTTAGATATTGCAAATTTTAGTGGTAGCTATAAATCTTCCTTCTATAGTACTGAATCATGGTCGACGCCGACCTATCATTGGAGTCGAGAAGTCGGATATCCAGTATTTGCCGATTCCGTACATAAGCCCGTATATCAAGTTGTATTTGTTTCTCATAAAAAATGTTCATCATCAGGTTGTGAATTGGATTCTAATAAACGATATACAAATTACAAGGGACTTATAAGTCCTTTCCCTGAATTAGCTGATGGTGCAAATTGGATATTGGGAGGTCAGGCGTGGATAAAAAGGAATAATTCATCGATTTCAAAAAATTTTGTATTTGGTTGGTCTGATAGTCTTGTTGTTGCGTCTTATCCAAAGTGCAATGATTTTGCGTCGACTGATATGGGATGTTGTATGACTTATATGCTTGATTTTCAAGAAGAGTATGCTGATGCATACAACAGATATATTGATAAATTTTCGCAAGTATACGAGGAACAATATGGAAGTAATCCAAATTACACACATTTTTCAAAAGATTCCATTGCAATGAATTATTGTCTAGATGACGATAAGAATGGATTGCTTAATTGGAAAGATTCAAATTCTACTTTCTATTCTTCATACAATACAATGAAAAGTAGTATAGTGTCTTATAATAATGCGTATAATCAGCTTTTAAGCAGTTCGAGTACAAAACAGACAGATCTAAGTTCTTCTTCGAACGGACAAAATCAGAATATTGTTAAAACAAGAGATCAACTACCAAATTGTAACTCAAAAAGAGTTGGTGAAATCTATTATGTTGAAAATGAGGATGCTGATTATAAGTGCGTTGACTACAAATGGGTGAATATGTCTGAATTGTTGGTGTTGCCGAATGTTTATAAGACTCTGCGAGCAAAGGTGTTTGCGGACGGACGAACAATAAGGATTGAAAAATTGAATAATGGAAAAAAAATTGTTGTTCTTGATGCTCAAGGTAGAGTTATTAAAAAGGTGGCAGATTGTCCTGCAAATATGAATATATTCGTACCTTTTGCGGGAAGATATTTTGTAATGGTTGGAAAGACAATAACGGCGGTAGATATAAAGTAATGTAAATTTAGACAGCCCGACTTTGTTGAGTCGGGACTGTTTTTTGATTCTGTATGCATTCCCGCATTCGCGTTAGGGATAGTGACTCCTTGGGGCGAAGACTTGCTGGCTGCCCCTGTCCGATATTCTTGGGAGCAAGGCTTCGTTTTATGAGGTTGAGCGGGAACGGAGTGAACCGGGCAACCCATAAAATATAGCCCGACCGCACATGTATGTGCGGGAACGCTCAAAACATTAGGCGGCATTATCCCGCCGGTGACCATCACTAAGGAATAGCGTGCAAGCGAGTGTCGCGACGAAATGCTCGCATTTCGGCATGACCGAGCGCCGCCGCGGACGCCAAAGGCGTCAAAACCTCGCCACCATCAAGGATTACACTCGCAAGATTGCTGAAG
>JAAYJH010000014.1 GCA_012523035.1 Fibrobacter sp. | reverse complement strand
TTTTGGCATTGATGCGTCAAAGGGGTGTATTGGTGGATGCAGTGAGTGCCGGAGAAATCGTGAGGGCTTTGAAGGCTGGCTATCGATCGGGTGCTATGGATCCCTCTCAAAAAACGCCTCAAATTGTCTATACAGCTGATGTTTTTGATACCGATGCTTTGGCTTTGGTTAAAGAGCACCAAATAGTGGTGAATATAGGTTCGCCTAGCATGATTGAACAGTTGGGGCAAGCAGGAGTCAAGACGGAATTGATTTTAAGAGTGAATCCAGGTTTTGGACACGGGCACTCTAGAAAAACAAATACTGGCGGTGATTTATCTAAACATGGGGTGTGGTTTAGCCAGATTAAAGATTGTGTGAAACGAGCACAAAAATACGGTCTATGGATCACAGGACTTCATATGCATATAGGTTCTGGGGCAGATTTTGAACACTTGACTCAGGTGTCTAGTGCCATGTTAGAGGCTTCTAGGTATTTGGGGGGGCATCTGAAAATGATTTCTGCTGGAGGAGGCTTGCCTGTAAGTTATAAAGAAGCTGAGCCTAGACCAGCAATAGATGTGTCTGCTTATTATAAATTATGGGACCAGACTCGTAAACGCATTGAAGAATCTGTGGGGCATCCAGTTTCATTAGAGGTGGAGCCAGGTCGTTATTTGCTTGCCGAAAGTGGCTACTTGCTTGCCGAAATTCGTGCTATCAAAAAACAAGGGGATAAACTTTTTTACTTGGTGGATGCAGGCTTTACCGACTTGTTAAGGCCCTCTTTATATGGTTCTTATCATCAGATATCAGTGATTCCCAAAGACAATCGAGAGATAAAAGACTTACAACAGGTGATTGTTGGCGGTCCTTTGTGTGAGTCTGGAGATGTGTTTACCCAAGAAGAGGGTGGATTTGTGGTGACCAGAGAGCTTCCGATGGCAAAAGAAGGAGATTTTTTGCTGTTTCATGATACTGGGGCCTATGGTGCATCAATGTCTAGCAATTATAACAGTCGTTTGCTTGCTCCAGAGCTTTTATACTCTGATGGTGAGTTGAAACTCATTCGTAAAAGACAAAGTTTTGAGCACTTACTTGCCAATGACATTTTAGTCGATTTTTAGACGGTTTGTTGTAAATGAAAATAAACAGGCGTAGCTGTTCGTTTTTATAAGCCTGTGTTATAGTGGTTAGCTATAGTTTTTTATAAATTTTAGAACTTGTTGTCCGCCTTTAGTGCATATGCTTGATATAAGATTCTTTTTTATACACAGTTTTTTTAGAGCCACTTTGAGTTTATAGCGTCTTAGTTGAATTAAAAGGCCTACAGATGGAATGCTTTAGATCGTATTTTTAGGTGTTTCTTGTAGTTGTTTTTGGTGTCTGGGCTTGTTTTGTGCGTATGCTCACTATAATGGTGTTTTTTTGAGTGATTTTTGGGGAAGATAAAAGTTTTATTGTTTAAAAATATTTAAAAATTTCTATTTTTAGCTTAGTTCAATTTAGATAAGGTTTTAATATGTCTGATCGTTTTGTCGTTACTGGTACTTTTACTGATGACCCTTTTGCTATAGATGTGGCTCAATATATAGGCTTACGAGAAGACATTTCAGATACAGTGGCTCTTAAGACTTTTGCTAATTCAGAGTTTTGCCCTCGATACATGCTAGATGCCGAAGGAGAGGAGCATATTGGCAAGCGATTAGAGGGTAAAATTGTTTTGATTTGCACTGTTTCCACACACGATCGAAGCCGAAATGACCTCGCTATGCGAAATTGTATTTTAGCTCGTGCTGCCAAAGACAATGGTGCGGAACGGGTTGTTTTGGTCGAACCTGATTTGTTTTTTAGTGCTCAAGATCGAGGTCCTCACCGTTTTGGTGAGTTAGAGAGTGATCGAGAAATTTCAGATTTAAAAAAATTTGATGGACAGGCTTTTACTTCGTTACTTTATGCTCAGCTTTTAAAAACTTCTGGTGTAGATGCTGTGGTGACTGTACACAATCATAGTGTAAAGGTGCAAAAGCTTTTTAATGATGTTTTTGAAGGGCATTTTCATAATTTAATCCCGGTAGAAGTGTACGCTCATTATATTAAAACTTCGAATTTTGTGCAAACAGGAAAAGATGGTGATAATTTAGTGATAGTGGCTCCAGATAATGGGGCAACACCTTTTATGAATCAAGTATGGGATGCTCTGGATTTGCCTTTAACTAAACGAGTCGTGATGGATAAAATTCGTAGTGGAGAACGAGAAGTCACTATGACATTGAGCGATCAAAGCGAAGTTGGACTCGATTATTTAGAAGGTAAAGATGTAATAGTGTTTGATGATATGGTTCGTACTGGTACGACTATTGTACAGTGCTGTGAATATCTTAAAACGGGAAATCCGAACCGTGTTTGTTTTGGAGTGACTCATTTTCATTCCAGTGCAGAGGCTAGAGAAAAGCTCAATAGCCCATTTATAGATGAGATTTTAACTACAGGAACACTTCCAGATATAATGAATAGAGACTGTCAGGGCCGTTTGCGTCGTAAGTTATCTGTTTTAAAATTAGGGAAGTGGATGGCAAGGCATATATTACAAATGTATGGACTTGACGATGGTCGATTTGAAAAAGACTTCTATAAAATAGATATGAGTTCGAAAAACCCGCGTTGGCCCCCTCACTTATATTAAGATGGTTTTATGATTCAAAATAATACTTTAAAAGACAATGTTTTACCCAAAAGAAAAATAGATAAAGTTATAGTCCCTATTTATAGGTATTTGCAAGTAGAAACTACCGCAGGGATTGTTTTAATTATTGCTACTGCTATTGCTCTTTTGTGGGCGAATTTGTCAGAGATTTCTTACCAGAGTTTTTGGAATACCCCCATTGGCTTGTCTTTTGGAGGCTTTGAATTTAATAAATCATTTCATTGGTGGATAAATGATGCTTTGATGGCTTTATTCTTTTTTGTAATAGGATTAGAAGTCAAAGGTGAGTTTATTAATGGAGAGTTGAAAAATCCAAAGGCAGCCTCTTTACCGATCATAGCTGCCGTGGGTGGAATGCTGGTGCCGGCTCTATTTTATTTATTCACATGTCCTTCGGGAACTAGTGTAGGATGGGGAGTTCCTGTAGCTACAGATATTGCTTTTGTAGTAGGAGCCATGGCTTTGCTCGGGACTCGAGTACCACGCGGTTTGCATATCATGATTTTAACTTTGGCTATTGCAGACGATATCGGGGCTATTTTGGTGATAGCTTTTGGTTACTCAGGAAACATCAATATAGAGTACTTGTTAATAGCTATATCTTTTTTAGTAGTGACTCATGTCTTTTTTAGAATGGGCATTCGAAATTTAATTGTGCATGTGCTTTTGGGAGTGGCTACTTGGTTTGCTTTTGTAAATAGTGGAGTGCACGCTACTTTAGCTGGTGTGGCTCTAGGTTTCTTGACTCCTGCTGTGCCGTGGGTAAACAAAGGTGCTGTGAATCATTATGTGGCAAAAGTCACGAACTTTCTTTCTGGTGGAGAGACTACAGAACAAGAAGAAGAACAAGAAATGTTTTACAGACTCCAAAAATACTCTAAAGAAAGTGTCTCTATGCAAGAACGATTATTACATACCTTGCATCCTTGGGTAAGCTATGTGATTATGCCACTTTTTGCTTTGGCCAATGCAGGAATTGCAATCCAAGCTGACTCATTTAGCGGTGTCACTGCGTCTATTATATTCGGATTAGTATTCGGTAAACCTATTGGGATTGTACTATTTTCTTTTTTAGCGGTAAAACTTCGAATTGGAAAGCTACCTTCTAGTGTGTCGATGCCTCTATTGATTGGTGGTGGCGTTTTAGCAGGGATAGGTTTTACCATGTCGTTGTTTGTGAGTGAGCTTGCCTTTGTCGCAGACCATCACCTTTTAGACGGTGCAAAACTGGGAGTTTTGATAGGTAGTTTGTTGGCAGCAATCATAGGTGTGTCTTTTATATTTTTCACTCAAAAACCGAAAGACACTTAAACTTTTTCTTTCGAAAAACATAAAATGTTTTTACTCCCTCTCTTTATTGAATAAAGAGAGGAGTGTTTTTGATTTTTCCCCTCAATTTAATGATTCAAAGGTCTTGCTATTCTTTAGCTTTGTGGTTTCAAATAGATGATTCTGTTTTTTGAAATTTAAAAAACTAGAGCTTTATCATCCAAGTTTTTCTTGAACACCAATGTTTTACGAATTATAGTTTATTTTTTTACGAAAATTTGTGATTTTCAAAGGTCTTACAATTCTATAAAAAAAATGGTGCTTTTTAGCTTTAAAAGTAAAAAAGCCGCAGAGCGGCTTTTTTTATGAAGATTTAAAACCCTTAATAGTTTTCGCAAAAAAGTTCAAAGTGGGCTTTTGGGTGGATACAAGCTGGGCACAACTCAGGAGCTTCGGTGCCTTCGTGTAAATAACCACAGTTTAGACAACGCCATACCACGGCTTCGTCTCTTTTAAAAACTTTACCAGCCATTAAGTTATCGTAAAGATCACGGTAGCGTTTTTCGTGTTGTTTTTCGGAAATTGAGATTTTGTCGAAGGCGGTGGCCACTTCTGGAAAACCTTCTTCGCGAGCAATTTTAGCAAAGTTAGGGTAGAGGTCTGTCCACTCTTCATTTTCTCCGTCGGCAGCAGCTTTTAGATTGTCGAGAGTGTTAGAAGATACTCCAGCTGGGTAGGTAGCAGTGATTTCGAGGCAGCCACCTTCTAAAAACTTCCAAAAGCGTTTGGCATGTTCTTTTTCTTGGTTGGCAGTTTCTTCGAAAATGTTAGCGATTTGCACTAAACCTTCTTTCTTGGCTACACTTGCAAAATAGTTGTAACGCATACGAGCTTGAGATTCACCTGCAAAAGCTTTGAGAAGGTTTTGTTCGGTTTGAGTACCTTTAATGGATTTGGACATAGTTTCTCCTATGGTTGAAGATTTAATAATATTATAATTTTTTACAACGCTTAAAAATGAAAAAGATGTAAAAAATTGTTTTTATTGAGTGAAAAAGCTAAATTAAAATAGTCTTAGCTTTGTTTTGTTCAAAAAGTGAGATGTTAATGGATAGATAAAATCATTTGTAGTAAAAAAGATTCAATTTATTCTTTAAGTTTTTGGGCGGGGTGTTTGTTAGCATCATTTTACAAAAGAAATATAGTTTTTTTTCGTTTAATAAGTTAATTTAAAGTCTGTTATTAGTCTTTTAGGCTTTAAATAAAGTCTTGTTATTTTGGAGTTTATATATGTTAGATTTGCTTGCTGTACAGTCTAGTACCGCCCACCCTACAGTTATAACCATGCTTTATTCCTTGTTGTTGGCCTTTATTTTGTCATCGTTACTCGCTTTTGTGTACGAAAAAACCTTTTTAGGACTCTCCTATTCTAGAAATTTTGTGCAGGCCATTGTACTTAGTTCTATTGTAGCAGCCACAGTGATGCAAGCGATTGGTGATAATGTAGGTCGTGGACTCGGGATGCTGGGGGCACTCTCTATTGTTCGATTTAGAACCAATTTTAAAGATCCTCGAGACATTATGTTTTTGTTTGCGGCATTAGGAGCAGGAATCGGTTGTGGAGTTTTTGCTTGGGGTGCTGCGGCCGGAGGGACGGTTGCTTTTTCAATAGTGGCTTTGATTTTGAGCAGGGCTGGTTTAGGTTCTAAGCACTTTTTTGATGGGATGCTTCGTTTTGCAATGCCAAACGAGTCAGAACCAAGGATAGCCATAGAAAAAGTCTTACGGAAAAACTTAAAAACTTTTGTGTTGGTGACCATGAGAGAAGTCGATGGAGGAGAAAGGCTTGATATTGCATATCAAGTGCGATTAACCGCAAAAAAACCGGCGGCAGAGGTCTTGAGTGAATTGACCAAAGTCAAAGGAGTTTCAGATATTCAATTTATGATGCAAGATGCAACGACAGAGATGTAGTGAAGGTTTTATATGTTTAGAGATTATATTTTAAAAAATAAATTGTTTTATGCTTGGATTTTGGCTTTAGCCGGGGTCTTTTTATTGGGTTATTTGTATCAAGGTGAAAATGTGGTGTTTTCAGGGATTGCAGAGGCCAATGAAACCAATGTAAATGCACAGTCTGCAGTAGAAGTGGTGAATGTTCATGTGGTGGTAGGTCAAGAAATCCAAGAAGGAGACACTTTAATAGAGTTGAGTCGAAGTGATTTAGCCCTTCGGATGAATGAAGTGAATCGTGAATTAGATGCTCTGGAGGGCCGTGGTAGCATCAACACAGCCACCATTGATCAAAAAGTAGCAGAAGTTCAAGCCGATTTAGCCAGTCGAAAAAACAGTTTGAATTTTGAAATTGAAAAGCTCAAAGCAGAATACCAAAAAAACTTGGAATTAGCATCTAAGTTAAAAAGTTTGGCGACTTCTGGTGCCAAAAGTGATTCTAGCGACCCTATGATTATGCGTATTCAAAACCTAAAACAAGAATTGAAAATGGCTGAAGAAAATGCGTCGTCACAAATTGCATTATTAAGGGGGAGCAAGGGGATTCAAAGGACCAGTAGTGCCACTGAAGCTTCGGCTCTTCGTCGTGAGTTAGAGATGCTTCGAAAAGAACAAGAAGAACTCATTATTATTGCTAAAGAGAGTTGGGTTGTGGCTAGTGTCAATGTGAGAGACGGTGAAAAAATTTCTAGTTTCACCCCTATGATTAGCCTCACTCGCAAAGCCCCTTCTTTGGTGCGTGGATACATTCACGAAAACATGTACAAGAGGGTAGAGCTCGGGACTATGGTGAATGTGGTGTCACAAGCAGATGGACATAAAGTTCAAGGCGAAATCATTGGCCTAAGTAGTAGAATTGTAGATTTTCCTATTCGTTTGCGTCAAATCCCAGAAGTAGATATTTATGGTCGAGAAGTCATCATTCGAATCCCAGAAAACAATGGGTTTCTACTAGGAGAAATGGTTTCTATCTCTGAAATTAGAGGAATAAAAAGACTATTGCAGTACAAAGATGTAAAGGATTCTGAATGATTATCAATCAAAAATACTGGACCAAGATTTTAAAAAAGCAAAGTTGTTTTGCCTTTATTTTAGCTTCTTTTGTGTTTGCTTCTCCTTTGACTTGGGAGACTTTAATTCAATCTGCAACAGAAGATCCTGTATTAAAGGCCGCTGAAAATCGAGTGAAATCGATTTCTTCGGGTCCATCGACTAAACTTTGGAAAGACTTAGAGTTTCGATACAAGTTAGATGGCTTTGGGTTTTTAGAACATGATTTTGAATTGAGACTGAAACCGGGGCCTATAGGAGAACAAAAAGCGGTTAAAAACTTTTGGAAACACCAAAAACGCTACCAAGAAGCTAGAAAAAGAGTCGATGAGTCTCAGCTTATTTATGATCGATACGAAAGGGCCCTGCGTTATGTGACTCGTCAAAAAATAGCTGAAATCAATGAGTCTTTGTTCGAAGTCAATCAAGATAGGATCACCGTATTAAATGCAAAAGTGGGTTCAGAAACTTTTGATGCTTTGGATTTGATGAATGCTATCGAAAAAGGTGCTGCTTTGAGAGCAGAGTTGATTTCGGACTCTACCACGCTTCGAGATATAGAAATGAAGCTCCGTTCTTGGGTACCAGATTTTGAAGGGATTGCTTTAGATTCTTCTTGGTTGCCTAGCATGGAAGAGCTGAATGCGGTCCTGCAAAAAACAGCTCAAGTCGATTCTACTTTCCCGACCATCGACATGGCTAGAGCGAAATGGGAGTTGAGTAAAGAACGATTGATGCAAGAAAATGTGTCGGATCGAGACATGCTTTCACATGTGGGTATCGGTTACAAGCACATTGTCGCTCAAAAAAAATACAAATGGATGGGAAAGGATGACTTCAAACCGGGAGACACTAGGTTAGAAGATTGGAAAAGTGCTTGTGAAGAGGATGGCTCTTGTGAAATTCGACTCCTGAATAGGACCGAAGATAATCGTCGGACGATGGATAAATTTTATTTAAATGTGGCGATAAAGCTTCCATTTTTCTCTAACAATAACGATGACTTGATGCGTCGTCAGCTTTCTGTATTAGATGCAGAGAGTGATTATTTGGAAGAAAGTCGTACATTGAATCAAAAAGTAGCCCGCCTTTACGAAGAAATCATGGCTTTGATTGTGCAATGGAATGTCCAAAAAGATTTTGTGGCTCAAGTCGATGCCGGGAGCATATTTCAAGAGTTTGCGGCCATGGCAGGCTCGGATCCTTTGTTGCTCTTAAAAGCCAGAGAAGCTGCGCTTGCAAGTAACTTAAAAGCAGTGAAACTAGAACACGAGGTTTATTTTCGTTACTTGGTGCTTTTAGACTATGCCGGGGTATTTGCTCGTCGAGACATCCATAACCATTTAAAAGAAGGTCTAAATTAATGTCAAAAGCGCGTGGCTTTAGTACTCTGGAGCGTTTTGAGCTCAAGTACCACATCCCCGTCTCTTGGGCAGATCGCATTGGAGAGCTTATTTCTCCTTATTGCGAAGAAGATCATTATTCAAAAATCACCCCCGGGCGTTTTTATTGGATCACCAATCTTTATTTAGACTCTCCGCAGTGGACTTTTATGGGTTGGAAAAATGCTGGTTTATTGGATCGCTTTAATATGCGGATCCGTACTTATGGCGAACATCCAGACCCAAAGGGAGTGTTTCATTTCGAGGTCAAACGAAAGGTAAACCGTATCAGTTACAAAAGTAGAGCCACTCTAAAGGGGCACAATCCATCGATTATTTTTGATAAAACACCTGCAGATTGGCCAGAACTCTCAGAACGAGATGCCTTGTATCTCAAAGATTTTGTGTACAAGACCACTTTGCACAATGCTAAACCTCGTTTGCTCACTCAATACAAAAGGCGTGCATGGTTTGGGCTCACAGAAGATTATTCTAGGGTCACCATCGACACGGGAATGCGTTTTAGAGAAGAGAATGCTTTTGATTATTCTGTGGACCCTAAATACATGCATTCTACAGGCTTGCCTCGATTTTTCTCACCGGGTTGTGATGCGGTTTTGGAGCTAAAAGCACCCGCTTCTCAAGTCCCATATTGGATGATTGATTTGATAAAAAAAATGAACTTAAAATTGAGTGGTTTTTCAAAATTTGGAAACGCAGTCAATGAGTGGAAACGAGTCTATGAAAACCCCAGTAGTTTTAGAACTCCTTTTCACTCCAATCTTGCAGGAAATTTCTTCAAAGGATAACTTATGTCATATTCAAAAAAGCAGTCGTATAAAAGTTTTTTTTGGACTTTGGTGGGTCTTAGTTTATTTTTGAGTGGATGTACTGAGAAACCTTCAGAAAAAAGAAATCCAACTCGAGAGAATGAGTATGTAGAGATAGGTTGCACAGAAATCATGTACAATAGTGGCAGTGATTTAGAGTATATCGAGTTTAAAATCACAAGAGGGCCAGCTATTTTAGACATGGAGCATGCGGAATTGCGAGTCAAGGGAGCTGTTAAATTTGAGTTTCCAGCAGAGCCTTTAGACACCAATGAATATGCTGTTCTTACTAATGACCCAGAATTATTTATGGCCACCTATCCAGAGTTTTCGGGGAGACTTTTTGGGCCATGGTATTTAGATGAAGATGGTACTTTGCCAAAACTTCCCAATGAAGGAGACGCGATAGAAATCAAACTTAGGGGGAAAGGCGATGTGAGTTGTTCCTTTGGAGGAGAACCTCCCTGGCCTAGCTTAAGCAATGGAAAAGGGCGTTCGCTTGTGTACATAGGTGGAGACCCTATACATATCGAGTCTTGGGCAGCACACGCTGTAGATGGAGGAAACCCTGGTGGACCCGATACTTATATAAAACCTTTAGAAGTGCGAATCAACGAGGTGATGCCTTTTACTGCGGGTGTGGCTGGCTGGGTGGAACTTTATAATTCTAGTGACAAAAGTATAGATATGAGTGGGTGGGAATTAGAAGTGGTAGCCAAAAACCAAACTTTTAAATTAAATCCTGGGACTGTGATAGATGCTAAAGGGTATTTAGTGTTGAATGGAGATGAAGAATCCGGAGATTTTGGTGAAGAAGGTTTATATGTGGGTGCTACTGGGTCTGATTATTATTTAAGAGAAGTGAAAGACGGTAAAATGACCCTGAGAGAGGCAAGTTTAAAAGCCATAGCGGGGGAAGCCTCAAGTGGTTTTGTGGAGCTAGCAGATGGGAGTCTTGGGCAAGGGAGTTTAGCCTCTCCAACTCCAGGCACAGCCAACGAGATTTTAATGGCTGGCCCTGTATTTATCAACGAAATCAATTATCACCCCATGGATTTTACAGATCAGGTGGAGTTTTTAGAATTGATCAACAAATCCGATCAAGATGTTGAACTAAGTTCTATGATTAAAGGAGAAGTGGCGGGCTGGAAAATAGCTGGAATTCGAATGACATTTACTTTAGGGGCTGTGATTCCTGCAAATGGACTACTCCTTTTAGTCGAAGAAACAACTAACATAGAGGCGTTCAAAGCTAAATACGCCATTGCAGATGATATACCCATACACAAATACAAAGGCAGGCTTTCTAATAGAGGCGAACTCTTGATCGTTCAAAAACCTTTTGATTTTGCTAAAGTCAATAACAAAACAGAATGGTTTTACTCTTACATTGATGCTGTGCTTTATTCTGACAACTGGGAAGGCATGAAAGAAGCCGATGGTTATGGCAAAAGTCTGCATAGAACAGATTACAACTCCATGGGTTACGAAGCTGGAGTATGGAAAATAGGTGATCCTAGTCCTGGAAAACCTTAATTTTGAGATTATTAAAAGACTTCTAAACAGGGGTCTTTTTTTTGAATGTTTTTAAAACTTTTAAACTTTAAAGTAGAAACAATTTATTATAAAATTCATAGTGAAGTGGTAAAAAAAAATAGAACGCTTTCCAAAACAGTTTTTAGAAAAGAATGAAACGCGGGAGTTCAATTTGCAAACACAATTTTTTTGTGAATTTAAAAAAAAGAAAGATTCATGATTTAATTTTTTTAGATGCTTAGTAAACTTATTCATGTTTTAGGTGAGTTTTTTGTATATAGAATAGGTTAAACAAGAAAAAGCACTTGGCGCTTAGAATTAAATTTCATTGAAATTTTGGTTTTTTAAATTTAATTTTGTATTTTAATAAAAATCTTAAGGAGTTATGCATGTTTTTAGATCCTTTGTACATGGTCATTTTAGTCATAGGCTTATTATTATCCTCCATTGCATCTTTTATGGTTTCTAGGAGCTTTAAAGCAGGCCAAAAAGTGCAAATTAAAAGTGGTTTAAGTGGTGCCGAAGTGGCCAAAGCGATTTTAGCTTCTGCCTCCATTACAGATGTTTCTGTTCACGAAACCAGAGGTTTTTTAGCGGATCATTACAATCCACTCAACAAGACTTTGCACTTGTCTAAAGAGGTGTATCACGGTAGAAACGCCAGTGCAGCAGGTGTGGCCGCTCACGAGGTGGGGCACGCTCTCCAACATGCCGAGAACTATTTTCCGATGTGGCTTCGATCTTTTGTGGTGCCCGCAGCCAATATTGGCTCTAATCTTGGCCCATGGCTTGTTATTTTAGGGATTATTTTAATGTCGGGCTCTATGGCTGGCATAGGTCAGATCATGGCTGTTATTGGGGTTGTTTTATTTGGATTGGCCACTCTTTTCACTTTTGTCACAGTGCCAGTGGAATTTGATGCCTCGAATCGAGCTAAAAAACGCCTTCAAAATATGGGGATTGTTTTGCCAGGTAGAGAGTACAAAGCGGTTTCTGCGGTGCTTTTGGCTGCAGGTTTAACCTATGTTGCGGCCGCTATCCATTCCTTAATGCAATTGATTTATTGGGCCATCAAAGCGGGTCTTTTACGAAATAACGACTAAATATGAGCTTAAAAACACTAAAAGTCCAATGCCCTTGTTGCAAAGCTAACATGGTCATAGACCCCGAAACAGGGGCGGTACTAAGCCATCAAGAGCACAAAAAAGAACGACTCTCTTTGGATGATTTTATGGAGCAACAAAAAAATCGTTCAGAAGAACTGGACGCCAAATTCAAAGCAGCTCAAGAAAAAGAAAAGCAAAAGCTAAAAATCATAGAGAAAAAATTTCAAGCAGCCAAAGAAAACAAAGAGCTTAAAGACCCTCCTCCTTCGGTGCTCTGGGATTGATTTTTTTATATTGAAGTTTCAGAAGCGCCTGGCTTTAAAGGCATAGTTTCTTCTTTGTCGATCTCTGTAGAGCTTGCTGTTGCAGACTTTTTTTCTTCTGAAAGTTGAATTTGCCCCTCGAGCATCGCAAAAAGATCTTCATCTTGAATAGCTTTCCCTTGACTAGCCCAAAGAGTAGCTTCACGCATCACAGCATCTATGGTGGGGTTTTGGTGAGAAGCAATAGAAGACTCTCGATTTCGAATCGCCTCGACAAGACCAGGTTCATAATCAGAATCTTTAGAAAGAATAAAGGACTCATTGGCCATCTCGTCAGAAAATTCGGCATTATTTTTTTTACGATAAAGCCAGATTGGCCCCAGTGCCTCACTTTGTCGAAAGATCACCTCGTCGGTTTTGATCATCTCTAAAAGAGCCATAAAAGTCACTGCAGCCACAATAGGGTGTTTTTCTCTGCCAATTAAATCTTCAAAAAGAGCTTTACCGTGTTCACCCAGATAATTGCTTATAGCTTGCTCTCGGTCTTCGATTGTGACATAATCCAGCTCAATGCGGTGCACAGACTCTGCATTACGGACTTTTAATTTTTTTTGATAGGCCCTAAAGAGTTGCCAAATATTGGCATCGGCAAGCTCTTCCTCTTCGTTTAAGGCTTTTTCTAATTGTCCTCTATAAAAGGAACCAAAGTGTTTTTCTTCGAAATCCTGTAGTCCTTTAGCCACTTGCTTGAACCTTTGGTATTCTAGCATTTCTTTTAAAAGTTGTTCTCTATCTTCGCTAAATTCTAAAAGGTCTTCTTCGCTTTGCTCTTCTTTGGGGAGCAGCTCTCTGACTTTTAAAGCCATTAAACGACTCGCCATAAACAAAAAATCACCGGCTTCTGATAAATTAGCTTCTGCTAAATCTTTGATCCACAATAAATATTGATCTGTGATTTCAGAGATAGAGACTTCACTGGCTTCGACTTCGTTTTTTTGAACCAGGTATAAAAGCAAATCCATGGGACCTTCAAAAACCCCAATTCGAACTTCGTAATCTTCTAATTCATGGTTCTGCATCGATTCAATTATTCGACAGTGACGCTTTTTGCCAAGTTTCTAGGTTGGTCCACATTATTGCCTCTAAGTACCGCTATGTGATAAGCCAAAAGTTGAAGAGGAACGCTAGTGATGATAGGCATTAGCATCGATAAAGTTTTTGGCACCAAGATAACATGGTCTGCGTACTCGTTGAGTTCGGTATTTTGCTCGGTGGTAATAGCAATAATACGACCACCTCTGGCCTTTATTTCTCGAACATTGGAGATAATCTTTTCAAATAAAGCATCTTTTGGAGCCACCACCACTACAGGCATGTCTTCGTCGATAAGAGCGATGGGCCCGTGTTTCATCTCGGCGGCAGGGTAGCCTTCTGCATGGATATAACTAATTTCTTTGAGTTTTAAAGCACCTTCCATAGCCACAGGATAATTGTAATGGCGACCTAAATAGAGAAAGTTTTTAGCATTCACAAAGTGAGAGGCTATCTCTTCGATTTGTTTTGAAAGGGATAAGGTTCTTTTAACTAAAATAGGGAGTTCAGAAAGGGCTTTTGCGATATTGATTCCTTTTTCAAAAGATATATGCCTTTGCCTACCCAGTAACAAAGAAATCATAGCTAAAACAGTGACTTGAGAAGTAAAAGCTTTGGTACTTGCCACCCCTATTTCTGGACCAGCATGCAAATAAACGCCACCGTCAGAGTATCGAGCAATAGAAGAACCCACTGCATTGCAGATACCAAGGACAGTGGCTCCTTTGTGCTGAGCTTCTTTTAGTGCAGACAAAGTGTCAGCAGTTTCGCCAGATTGAGAAATAGCAAGGACCAAAGTTCCAGGAGCTATAATTGGGTTTCTATAACGAAATTCAGAAGCATACTCCACCTCTACAGGGATTCCAGCTAGGGCTTCGATCATATATTCACCCACCATTCCTGCATAAAAACTAGTACCACACCCAATAATAATAATTCGATTGATAGCACGAAGTTCTTTAATATTAGCGTCTAGGCCAGAAAGCTTGGCATTCCCTTCGGCCAGTAAAAGGCGACCACGCATAGTGTTTTCTAGAGATTCAGGTTGTTCAAAAATTTCTTTGAGCATAAAATGAGGAAATCCACCCTTAGACACAGATTCCACATCAAATTCTAACTCTTGAATTTCTCTTTGTACTCGTTGTTGATTTAAATTCAGAAGCTCATAATTTTTATTTTGAATGACTACGATATCATTGTCATCTAAATAGATGACTTTTTGAGTGTGATTGATAATAGCAGAAACATCACTTGCCAAGTAAAAATCGTTGTCGTCTCCAATTCCAAGTATCAGAGGGCTACCACGCCTTGCACCAATCAATACGCCAGGTTCATCTTCACAGAGCACAGCAATTCCAAAGGCTCCTTCTAGCTTGCTAATCGCTTGAAACACAGCAGACTTAATGTCACCTTTATAAAAAAGAGCAATTAAATGAGAAATCACTTCGGTGTCGGTTTCGGAGTTAAAGACAATCCCTTGACTTTCTAACTTGGCTTTAAGTGCGGCATAGTTTTCAATGATCCCATTGTGGACCACAGAGATTTTGTTGTCAAAACTATTGTGAGGGTGTGCGTTTGCCTCTACAGGACTTCCATGGGTAGCCCATCTGGTGTGTGCGATTCCAATATGACTTTCAAAACATTGACTTTGTAACTTGGATTCTAAAACAGCTATTTTACCAGATACTTTTTGCGTTTGGAGTTGCTTGTCACAAATTAAACTAACACCTGCACTATCATACCCGCGATATTCCAAAGTTTTTAAGCCCTCTAAAAGAATAGGCAAGGCTTGTTTGTTTCCAATATAGCTAATGATTCCGCACATATATCACCTTATTTTAAATTCAATAACTCAAAAATACATTTATATCTAAAAAAAAGCATCTTAAAAAGGGTTACAGCTGTAAAAATTAAAATAAAAGGTGTTTTTGTAGAAATGTTTTTCTATTTTATTTCACTAAGTGTTTTTCAAAACTTTTTGAGTTTGTAAGAATACTCCTCCATAAAGCAATGACAGAAAAATTGCTAGGGGTTATAAAATTTCATTGGATTCAATTTGTGTTTTGATGGACTCTTTTTTTAAGTGAGGATTATATGAATTTCAAGTCTATTTTATCTATAGCTTTTGTTTCTGTTCTTTTCTTAGCTTGTAATGAAATGAGCACTCCAGGAACAAAAAAATCTAGTTTGACCACAGAAAAAGACAACTATAGTTATGCTTTGGGTGCGTCTTTTGGTCAACAAGCTCGTACTTTGTTAATACACCGTGACTCTATTGATCTAGACTACGATGTGTTTTTACAAGCCTTTAATGAACGATTAAGACAAGATAGTGCGGTAGGGTTGATGTCGGATTCTGCTTTGTTTGCTGTTCTCAATGAGTTTTCTATGAAACGCCAACAAGAAAAAGCTCAAAAAGACAGTGTTGAGGCAGAAACCAATAGAGCTGCTCAAACCGCATTTTTAGAAAAAAACAAAACTCAAGAAGGCGTAATCACTACAGAAAGTGGACTTCAATACAAAGTGATCACTCAGGGCGATGGAGAAATTCCAAACGATGCTAGCATTGTCTCTGTCCATTACAAGGGTACACTTTTAGACGGTACCGAGTTTGACAGTAGCCATAAAAGAGGAGTGCCTGCAGAATTTCCAGTCACTGCTGTGATTCCTGGATGGACTGAACTTTTAAAAATCATGAAGGTGGGAACTAAAGTAGAAGCTTGGATTCCAAGTGAACTAGGTTATGGACCACAAAGACGACAAGTTATTCCTGGAAATAGTTTACTAATTTTTGAAATGGAGCTCCTAGGCGTAAAGGCTCCAGAAGCAGCTGCGAAATAAATTGTTTATAAAAGGGAATAGTCCTTTATTCTAACAAAAGGTCATTGATGCCGTTTACGGGGAACATCAGTGGCTTTTTTGTTTGGAGGTTTTTTTTGAATAAATATTTTCTTTTATTTGTGTGTGGAGTCTTATTGATTTCTTGTAATGAAAACTCTAAAATCAATCAATTAAAAGACATAAAGCACGGACTAGAAACAGATTTACAAGTTTTACAAAAAAAACTAGCTAATGAAAATCAACAAAAACAGTTCACAATTGTAAGTGATTCGGTGCGAGCAGGTGAGGGACTTTTTCAGGTCTTGAATCGTATGGGGATTGCAGATACAGATAGACGAAAAATTGTGCTTGCCATTCAAGATAGTGTGGAACTCTCTAATTTAAAGGTGGGGCAGGTGTTTTATGCACTTAAAGACAGTCTTGAAAGTGTAGAGGTGTTTAGGTATCAAGAAAACTTAGCAAAAATTCACCTACTTTATAAAAACAAAAAAGAAAACACTTTTGACTATAAATTGGTGTCTAAAAAACTCACGAAAAAACAATCGGTATTTGAAGGAAAACTAGAAAAGGGGAGCACGCTCAATGGACTTTTATTTCAAGTCGGGGTTCCTGCTCGTATGGTAGGCATTGTCAGTGGTGTGCTTCAATGCAAGGTGGCCTTTCACCAAGCTCAACCAGGAGATCGTTTTAAAGTTTTATTAGAAGAGTCTTTTTATCAAGATTCAAATTGGATAGATGGGAAAGTCTTGTACGCAGAATTTGAAGGCAGAACAGTTGGGCATCACCAAGCATTTCGATATGAAGACCCCGATCCTAAAAGTACCTTTAATGCTCATTACACAGCTTCTGGGGAGGCCTTGATTTTTGACGGTCTTCGCTACCCCTTAGATAGACTGCATATCACTAGTTCTTTTGGGCGGCGTATTCACCCTATTACTGGAGCTCGATCTTACCATAACGGAGTAGATTATGGAAGTCCCAGATCTTCGCCTGTGTATGCTGTAGCAGAGGGGGTGGTGATAGTCTCTGGCTATGATAATTTAAGTGGAAACAAAATAGCTATCAAGCATCGAGATCAATCGAGTAGCTGGTATTTGCACTTAGACAAACGCTTGGTGAGTGTGGGCACTAAAGTTTCACCTAGACAAATGATTGGACGAGTGGGGAGCACCGGTAGAAGCACTGGGCCTCATTTACACTTTGGTTTTAAAAATGCTCAAGGCAAATGGATCAACCCTTTGACTAAAACTATGATTGCCACTCCAAAACTAGAAGGAGAACGCTTGAAGCGTTTACAAGAACAAATAAAAGGGATCCAGCAAGAACTGGCTTTAACAGAAGCAGAGTCACTTCAAAAAATAAATGACTCTTTAGATGTTTTTGTTCGAATGCGAGCTATTCAATAGTTTTTAAAGGTAGAGTGGGGGCTTTTCTTAACTTAAAGGCTCCCTTATGGGTGTCCTTTTGAGGGCTTGTATTGGCTTGTTTTTTTGTAAACAAATGATAGGTGTTGCCATAGCCTTCTGTCCTTTGATAGCTTTGTTCTTTGGCCAGCGTTAGGGCTTTATGGGTGGCGTCTTGTGAGTCAGCAATAACAAAGTCTGGTTTAATTCCATAATGGTTGTAAGAATCAAAGTTTTTATCTAAAAACTCAAGAGAAGTGATGGCGGCAATTCCACTTAAATAAGTGATAAAATAGTATTGGCCAATTCCTTTACCATAGGATAGAGTTCCAACAACAGGGGCATTCACATTAGAAGTGACAGCAGCAATCAAAATTTCTGAACAACTAGCGGTCTTTTCATTTTGTAAAAACACATAATAGCGACCTTTTCCAACACCATCTTGAGCATTTTTATAAATATTGGTATCGGTGAGCTGCATGTAACTGTTTGTATCTGGATACTTTGAAACTTCTAAAATTAGAGTGTCGTTTTTTTGAAGCATTTCTGCAGCAACATCAACACAGTGGTCAATGGCTCCTCCAGAATTGTCTCGAAGATCGATCACAGTGGCTTTTGCTGTTTTTGTAGCCTCTAAAATCTTTTTAAATTCAGCAGAGGTCCCTTTGGGGTTGGCGGTACTATCAGAAAATTCTGTGATTTTTATAATGGGAATGCTGTCTTTCCAGCTTAAAAATACGGTAGGAGATAATATGGAGGCGATTTGAAGTTTAAAAGAAAGAGTATCCTCATCTCTTAGAGCAGTAATCACTCGAGTCTCATTGAGTTTACCAGAAATCAGTCGCTCAAAAATAGAAGTAGTGTTGGTTTCTGTAGAGTCTACACTGATAATTTTATCTCCAACTCGCATATTGTTTTTATCGGCGGGGCTGTTTTCGTATATTTGAGTGATTATCATAGAGGAGTCGATTTCGATCCCAAGTCCGAGAGACTCGTCGGAAGAAACCAACCATGAATATATCCAGTCAAAATACTCGGGCTCGAAATACTGAGTAAAAGGATCTTCCATTTCTTCGTACATATTCACAATTTTATCAAAAACATTCGGGGAGCTGGTTTCGTAATAATAATATTCTGCAGATTGCAACTCTTGATTCGCATAAAAATAGTAAGCTTCTAACAATAAATAATTGTAGTCAAACTCATATTCCAAAGAATCCGCTTTTGTCACCGGTTCTTTTTGAATAGGATCATTTTCTATGGGGGTATAAGTAGGGCAAGCAACAAGCATTAATAAAAAAAGCAAAGCAGTGAATAAAAAAAATGATTTTTCAATTCTAATCATGATGGGCCTCCGAACTCTTAATATATTTAATTGCACCACCAAAAGGGATAAAATTCTGATTTTTTAAGCTAGAGAATGATTTTGGATTTTGTAAGGAATCTAGTTTTGTGTTTTTGGTTAAAAGTTTGGGATATAAATCATAAATGCATTGATAACTAACAGGACTGCATGGAATATTGGGTTGAATGCCTATTCGATTGTAGTTTGTGTTATTAGGAGTCAAAAACTCCATTCCAGTGATAATAGCCAAGCCATTTTCTTTAGTTTTCCATGTGTTTTGCCCCACTGCCTTTCCGTAAGTTGCTTCTCCTATGACCAAAAAGTTTCTGTTTTCTGCAAGAGCAGCTACAAAAATTTCGGCACAAGAAGCGGTATATCGATTGACTAGTATCAAAAAATCTTGTGATTCAGCAATATCTCCTTTTTTTGCATGATAAACCTCACTATGGGTAGTAGGAGCACCTATATTGCTTCGACTATGGGATTTAAAAGAAGAAAGGACTCCTTTATCTACAAAAAGGTCGGCCATAGCAATGCACTGATTCAGGTGTCCCCCCAGATTATTCCTTAAATCAAGCACTTGAAGAGGGGCTTTTTGATTTCTTTTTAAAATATCTTTTAATTCTCCCAAAGAACCTTCTTGATGGTCTATGGTATGAGGCTTAAAGCCTGTGATACTAATGAATGGGATATTATGAATAGTGTCTATAAATACAGTGGGTGTTAAAAAAGTTTTTTTATCTAGGATGTATATTTGTTCCAAAGAATCAGAAGAAACATGGAGTGTAACGGTTTTATTAGTTGCTAGTTCCGTTTGATAAATAGAGTAGGCGTTTTCGCCAGACAAGTCCATCCCGTTGATTTTTGTAATGCTAGAGTAGCGTTGAATACCGGCCTTTTCGGCTGGAGATTGGGGGTACACACGATAAATAAAAAGAGGGTGTTGAGATGCGGTGTTCAAGAGTATTTCCAAACCAATATCACCTGCAACATAGCTAGTGTTTATTTGTGTTTCCGTAGATTCTTTGTTGGCAGGAGGGATATAGCGGGTGTATGGATCCGAAAGCTGCCCATAGAGATTGTCTAAATCAAACTGGTATTCACTAGGGCTTTGGATTTCTTGGGGGTATATGTAAAAAGACTCTAACAACCAATGGTTATATTGAAATTCATTGGGTGCAGTGCTTTTAGAAAGAGGCGGGTCTAAAATACAAGCCATGAAAAGGCAAGGAGTGAATAGAAAAGCTAAAAAAACAAGGCGTTTTTGAAAAAAATAACGATGCATCTATTTTTTTAACCTTTATTCAGAGGTATTTTAAACTTCTAATTTTAAGTCTTCTTTGGCACTTAAAGAAGTGGGGATCCCTTGACTCAATGGGTTTTCAAGTACAGAAATATGGGTGAGATTTTTACAATAAACCAAAGATTCAGGAAGAGATTCTAAAAGATTAGCATCTAAAACTAGCTCGCGAAGCTGTTGTAATTGCCTTAACTCTTCGGGGATAAACGAAAGTTTGTTACCAGACAACATCAAAACTTCTAGGTTTTTCAAAAGCCCCAAAGACGCAGGTATTTGTTGAAGTTCATTGTTATCTAAATATAGTTTTTCAAGAGAAATCATTTGACCAACACTTTTGGGGATTTCATTGAGCATATTATCGTGTAAGCTTAGCTTGACTACTTGAGACCATGCTCCTATGTTTTGAGGTAAATCCAAAAGTTGGTTTTTGGCGATATTCACTTTTTGTAATTTAGATAAATTACAAATTGAATCAGGGAGTTCAGAAATGCTGTTATAGCCTAAATATAAGTTTTCTAGTTGAGAAAGCTCACCAATAGATTCAGGTAAAATCATTAAATCATTTTCACTAACGGATAAATCTTTTAAGTTTTTTAGTTTCCCGATGTCTTCTGGAATATCGACCAGCATGTTGCCATCTAGGTTGAGTTTTTCCAAAAATTCTAATTCAAACAATTCGGGTGGAAGTATGCGAAGGTTTTGGTTAGATAAATTTAACTCGGTAGTTTTCTCTTCTTTTGCTCTTGCGAAAATATTTAAAATGCTCATACAAAACTCCTACAAAAAACAACATTAATTGGGCTATCGTTTGGGTTTATTCTATAATCATAGCTTTTTTTTTAAGAAACTGGGAAATCGATTCAAAGATATTGTTATTTTGAATTAAATACTTTTAAAAAAAATAAAATTTAAAAAGTTGTTTTTTTCTTAAAGCTTTGTTATTTTTGGGTTTGTATAATAAAAACTAATGTTTTTCTATAAAAAACATAAAAAAATATTTTTTATAGGAAAACAGACTAATTGAAGATAATTTTACTAATTATAGAGTAGTAGCTCTTTAAAAGACGCTTTGAGTGTATAGGTAAAATATCATCCGAAATGTGGTTGATCATATAAAAGTTGTTTTAGAGTGTATTTTTATCTTTTGAAATTTGGCTAGAGGAAATAATGGAATTTACAAAGACGCAAGAACGAAGACTTACTTTTGTAGCTAGCTTATTGAGTTTAAATCCAAATGATCCTACAGAGCGTATAAAAGCTTTGAGACATTTAAATTTAAATGAAGAGGCTTGTTTTCATGGTTTTCAATATACCCAGGGTTTTTTAGAAATTTTCATTTTTTTAGATGAAGACACTCCTCTTGAAAAGGTGGTTGTGAATTTAGCACAAGATTTGAAGCAGTTGCAAATAGCAGTGTTTAGGACTAGTGATCCAACCAACCCATTTTTTTTAGCTCTCCGCGAAGAGGCTCAACCTTGGGCTCAAATAGATGAAAACGCCTCAGAAGAAGAGGAAGATACTCCATCGAGTCGTCCCTATATGGAAACCTTAGAGATCACTGTGCTTCGAACTAGGCACAGTCGAGGGGTTACCGATTTAGAAATGGAACGCACACTCAAAGATTTGCGTCGTAAATTAGAACTTTGGAAAATAGATGTTCGTGCTAAATTAGAAATAATAGCAGAGCACGATGATTTGGCAAGAGACTTTAGAGCCGCAGATGACAAATTAGAAATAGAAATGGACACCTCACCTTTGCACATGACCAGTGAACGAGGGGAGTTGTTTTTAGGTTTTTGTTCCATACGCACCATTTTTGATTACCATGTAGCATTGGGAAAAAACTTAAAAACAAAACATAACATGGCGATTGTCTCCAGTAATATCCGCACTTATTTAGGTAATTTGACTCACACCAATGTCGCTCTGATCGATGCGTTTCAAGAAATGGAACGCACTAACGATGTGACAGATTTCCCTTTTTTGCACAATGGGATGACTTTGACCGGAGACGATCTTAGGATAAAGGATAGAAACGGAAAAAAGATTTTACAAATTGAACGGCCAAAAATTATTAATGGAGCTCAAAGTCTTTTTACTTATGAGCAATACTCCAAAAAAACAAAAAAACCAGTGAATCCTAAAGTGCTTGTCAAAATCGTGGTACCTTATTCGGGGGCGGACTCCTTTTTAAGACAAGTGACCATGGCTAATAACCGTCAAAACCCTGTATTTAGTTATCATTTACGCGCCGCCGATGATTTGCAGTTTTATATATGGCAACGATACCAAGAAGAGGGTTTTACTTATGTTTACAAAGACGGAGTTCGTTTAAAAGCTCGTACTCGTAAATTAGAAGTGCGCATGCGCCCAGAACTCGCCAAAACTTTGTTTATGATGGACGCAAAAATCACAGAAAGTAAATCTTCAGATACGATTTTTGACAAAGAAACCCTTTATCAGCGTTGTTTTGGTGCTTTTTTAAGAGTGACTCCACAAAAAGAAACAGAGTTTGTTCGTAAAACTATTGTTTACACCAAGGCTTGGCAACTTTTAATAAGACTCCCGATTAAACTTAGAAATGTGGTGCCAGGCAAAGGCATTTCCATTGAGGCCAATAACGACAACCCATTAACAAAGATCACATGGCAAGGTGGTCGATTAGAAGATAAATTTGTTTTTAGAAATGCTGTTCGAGATCTAGTAGTGGCATTAACGCTTCGTCATTGGTTGATTTATGGCGATCCAATCCAAGATTTTTTCTACTTAGTCAATAATGAAGTCGATTTCAACAATTCCCTTTTGAAATATGCCTCTAAAATATATTCAGGGGACCTCAAAAAAATCTTAGTGGCAGATTTCAAGGAAAATAAAGACTATTATGATGTGATCACCACCATTGACAGAGATTCAGGGGAATATGTAGAAAGGCGAGTATGGAAAGGCTTTTCCAACACCGCCACATACGATACCGTTTTAGAAAGCCTGATCCAAAGAGACCCTACTTGGGAAGCATGTAGGGGTGGAATCGAGGTTTTCATTTAGAAAACAGTATGTTTTGAACTCGCTTTCCTTTAGCCTTAAATGAACACTGTTCATGCAAAAATAATGCTAAGACCAGATAGAAAAAAAGCATTTCGATTCATATCTTTTTGACTATGAAGTTTCAGAAGCGCCTGGCTTTTTTAAAGTTGGAAGTACCTCCCATTTCAAGCACGCATCCCAACACATTTCTGGCACGCGTTTCGTGTGGATTACCACGGGCAAAAGCCCGTAAACGGACTCACGCCCGCAAGATGCTGTATTGAGCTTGTCGAAATGACGATAATGAAGTGTTTTTGTGTGAATATGAATTGTTTTTGAAGAAAATTTTGTTTTTAGTTGATTGACATTTTTTGTCAAACTTCTTTGCTGTGTTTTATATATT
Organism: Fibrobacter sp.; assembly: GCA_012523035.1. GTDB lineage: Bacteria > Fibrobacterota > Fibrobacteria > Fibrobacterales > Fibrobacteraceae > JAAYJH01. The sequence continues at coordinate 12,300 of JAAYJH010000014.1, read as the reverse complement.
CTTTTGTTTAGTGGTGGAAAGACCGTGATGAATTAGGGGATTCTGTCGCGGTCTTTTTTTATTTTCGTTACTTGTGCTCCTACAGTCTAAGTTTTTGAAATGCGGTCATTTTGTTGAAGGTCTTTTAAAAAAGCCAGGCGTGTGTGAGACTTCAATTTTTCTTCATTTTTTTTCGAGCGGGGGAGGCTTTTTAAATTTATGTTTGTGGAGTTATGTGTGTGTAATTGAGGAGTTTATTGTTTTATTTTTGTTTTTTTGTATTTTCAATATTCAAGGGGTAAATTTTATTAAAATTTGTTTAGAACCATTCAAATTGTAGTCATTTTATTAGGAGTTTTTATGTATAATTTTCAGTACCACAATCCAACTCGTATTATTTTTGGAGATGGAGAGATTAAGTCTATAGAGGCTTTGATTCCTGCAAATTCTAAGGTGTTGATGGTGTATGGCGGTGGGTCCATTCATAAAAATGGGGTGTATTCAGAGGTGAAAAAAGCTTTGGATGCTTTTCAAGTGCTTGAGTTTTCTGGAGTTGAGCCAAATCCTAAATATGAAACTTGTATGAAGGCGGTGGAGCTGGTCCAAAAAGAAAGTGTGGATTTTTTGTTGGCTGTGGGTGGTGGTTCGGTTTTGGATGCGACTAAGTTTATTGCTTTGGCTGCTAAGTTTCAAGGTGTAGATCCATGGGATTTTATGGTTGGAAAAGCCGAAGTGCCTCAAGAGGCGGTTCCTTTGGCTTCTATTATGACGCTCCCGGCGACAGGTTCAGAGATGAATGCGAGTTTTGTGATTAGTCGAGAGTCTACTCAAGAGAAGTTTGGGGGTTATTCAGAGCTTATTCGTCCTGTATTTAGTGTGATAGATCCAAAAACGACTGTTTCTCTTCCAGAACGACAAACTGCAAATGGAGTGGTGGATACTTTTGTGCATACTATGGAGCAATATGCTACTTTTCCAAATAATGCACCTTTGCAAGATAGACAAGCAGAGGCTATACTTTTGACGCTGGTTGAAGAGGGGCCTAAGGTTTTGAAAAATCCAGAAGATTATAATGTTCGTGCTAATTTGTGCTGGTGTGCGACTCAAGCTCTGAATGGGATTATTTCTAGTGGGATGCCTCAAGATTGGTCCAGTCACGAGATAGGGCACGAGCTCACTGCTTTGTACGGTATAGACCATGCTAGGACTTTGGCTGTGGTGCTTCCAGGTGTTTGGTCTTATTTTATTCAAGAGAAACAAGAGAAATTGGCTCAATATGCCCGCCGTGTTTGGCGAGTAGAGGGCGATACAGAAGTGTGTGCTAAAGCCGCTATTCAAAAAACAGAGGAGTTTTTTGAATCGTTGGGAGTAGGCACTAGGCTAAAAGATTATGGTGTGAGTGCCAAAGAAGCAGCCAGTGCCGTTCAACTTCGATTCCAGCAAAGGAATCGAAGCGGCTTGGGTGAACGAGGCTTGATCACTCCAGAAATAGTGGCTCAAATTATTGAATCTCGAGCTTGACTTTATAGAAGAGCTATAAATTTTGAGGCAATGATGCTATGTTAAAAAGAAGCTGTGATGCTTCTTTTTTTGATTTTAGTTTAGAGTGTTTTTATTGAAGTGGCTGTGTGGCTGTTTATTTTTTTTTATAGTTTTCTAAATAGTCTTGCACTTGTTTTTCGGTGGGTGCTTTTTGATTTTTTAGGGTGTAGTTTAGTTTTAATTCTTCCCATTTGTGTGCTCCTAGATTGTGGAAGGGGAGTACTTCTATTTTTTCTATGTTTTGAAGTGGAGCTATAAATTGAGCGAGTCTTTCTATGTCTTCTGTATCGTCTGTGAGGCCAGGGACCAGTACATAACGAAGCCATACTTTTTTTTGGAGTTTTTCTAATCGAAGTGCCAAGTCTAAATTGGGCTGTAAGGCTTGACCTGTGAGCATGATATGCTTTGTTTTGTTCATTATTTTTATGTCGAGTAAAACTAAATCTACTGGATCAAACCATTGGTCCGAAAGATTTTTTGCTAGATGTCCCTGAGTGTCCAAGGCTGTGTGGAGTTGGAGTTCTGTTTTGACTTTCTGAAAAATAGTGTGAGTGAAATCGGGTTGGGCAAGAGGGTCACCACCAGTGATGGTGAGTCCGCCTGCTTTTCTTAAAAAGTTAGCGTATTTTTTGATTTCTAAGAATACGGCGTCACTGCTCATGTAGGTGCCTCGTTTCATATCCCAAGTGTCTGGGTTATGGCAGTATAGGCAGCGTAATGGACAACCTGATAAAAATAGAGCAAAACGAACGCCAGGACCATCGACGGCAGCACCAGTTTCAAAAGAGTGTACAAATCCATGTTTCATGTTTAAAAAATAGAAAATAAAGCTATTGAAAGTGCTGTTAAACTTTGATGTTTTAAAAGGCTAGGCGCTTCTAACTACCCATAAAAAAAGAGCCAAGAACTTCACTTGACTCTTAGAATTTTGATTGAAAAATAGATTTATTTGCTAGCGAGGTATTCGTTGATCCCTTTGGCTGCTTTTCGACCTTCGCCCATCGCTAAAATCACGGTGGCGGCTCCAAGTACAATGTCTCCACCAGCGTAAATACCTTCGACAAAGGTTTTGTTGCGGTCTTCGTCAGAGAGTTCAATGTTGCCTCTCTTGTTGACTTTGAGGTCTGGAGTGCTTTGACTGATGAGGGGGTTAGAGCCGTTTCCAATAGCGACTAATACGGTGTCGCATTCCATTTCGAAACTTTGACCTTCGAGTTTGACTGGTTTTGGACGGCCTTTGGCATCGGGTTCTCCTAGTTCGTAGCGATCGATGATCATTCCACGGACTCGTCCCTTTTCGTCGGCTAAAATTTCGGAAGGGTTTTGTAAAATGCAAAATTCGACACCTTCTTCTTGTGCGTGGTGGATTTCTTCTGCCCTAGCAGGGAGTTCCGCCATGCTACGACGATAAACGATCCTTACTTTTTCTGCACCCAGGCGAAGTGCCATGCGAGCAGCGTCCATGGCCACATTCCCACCCCCTAGAACCACTATGTTTTTGCCGTGCCACATGGGAGTGTCTGCATTTTGAGTGTCATAGGCTTTCATTAGGTTGGCTCGAGTGAGGTATTCGTTGGCAGCAAAAACACCTACGCTACTTTCACCTTTGATGCCCATAAATAAAGGAAGTCCTGCACCTGTACCGATAAATACAGCGTCAAAGCCGTCTTTGTGGAGTAAATCCATAAGCTTTCTGGTGCGACCTATTACAAAATTGGTTTGAAATTGAACGCCCATTGCTTCTAAGGTTTCAATTTCTCTATCTACAATTTCTTTGGGTAAACGGAATTCTGGAATGCCATAACGCATGACTCCGCCTAGTTTATGAAAGGCTTCGAATATGGTGACTTCGTGGCCTTCACGGCGTACATCAGCTGCAGTGACCAGTCCAGCAGGGCCAGAACCTATGACAGCTACTTTTTTGCCAGTAGGTGCCTTTACTTCTGGAACCACAATTTCTCCGTATTCTCGTTCATAGTCTGCGACAAAGCGTTCTAAACGACCTATACCCACCGATTTACCGACATCTTTGTGAAATTTACCCACAGTGCAGTTGAGTTGGCATTGCCTTTCTTGAGGGCAAACGCGTCCGCAAACAGCTGGGAGCAAGCTGGTTTCTTTGATTTTGGCTATGGCTCCTTTGAAGTCACCCTCTGCTATTTTGGCAATAAACGCAGGGATATCAATGTGTACTGGACAGTCTTCTACACAAAAAGGCCTTTTGCAATCTAAACAGCGAAGTGCTTCTGCCATGGCTTGAGATTCGGTGAAACCGCAAGAAACTTCGTCCATGGAACGAGCTCTATAAGATGGGTTGAGTTCGGGCATGGCTAATGGCTTTATGGCCAATCTGTCACTTTTTTTTAGGGGCTCTGTGCGAGCATTGATTTTGGCTAAAATTTCTTTGGCTTCTGCATCTAGAGTGTGTAAGGTATCACAATTAGACATTTTAGGCTCCCTTTTCGTTTTCTTTTATTTTGTCGTCGGTCATTTTGTCTATGCGGCATTTGTGGTTTGCATTGTGAGTTCCAAATCGGTGCACTGATTCGTCTTCTTCGTCTTTAAATGCATTCATCCGTTGCATCATGTTTTCCCAATCGACTTGGTGACCATCAAATTCTGGGCCATCTACACAAACAAATTTCACAGTGTCACCAATATTGACGCGACAACCACCACACATTCCTGTGCCATCGACCATGATGCTGTTTAAGCTAACCATGGTTTTAATTTGATAGGGTTTGGTGGTGAGAGCACTGAATTTCATCATGGCTGGTGGCCCAATGGCGATGACTAAGTCTGGTTTTCTTGCTTGTTCACAGAGTTCTTTGAGAGGTTCAGTCACAAGACCTTTTCGCCCAAGAGAACCGTCATCGGTCATTAGAATGAGTTCATCTGAGAGGGCTTCCATTTCTTCTTTCATTAAAAAAAGATCTTTGTTGCGAGCACCCATAATAGTGGTGATTTTGTTCCCGGCAGCTTTCATCGCTTGGACAATGGGGTGCATAGGGGCAATCCCCACGCCTCCGCATACGCAAACCACATGCCCATATTTTTCGATATGAGTAGGGGTTCCAAGAGGACCCACCAATACAGGGATATCGTCTCCAACTTCAAATGTAGCGAGTTGTTTAGTAGATTTTCCAACCGATTGAAAGATCAAGGTGATAGAGCCTTCTTTGGTGTCGGCATCGGCGATGGTTAAAGGGACTCGTTCTCCAAAATCTTTGTCGATCTGGAGGATGATAAATTGTCCGGCTTTACGCTCTTCGGCAATCAAAGGGGCTTCGACGCGAATTTGGTAAACCGCAGGGGAAAGTTGTTTTTTAAAAAGAATTTTAGCCATAGTAATCCAAAATTACATTTTTATTAAGAAAAACAAAGAAAAAAAAATAGAAAAACTGTGAAATAGACTATAGTCTCATTCACAGCTGGAGTCAAGAATGTCAGTTTGTTTTCATTAAAAGGAAAGGATTCCAAGCTATACTTGTAGAAAGAAGAATATGTGCTAATTGGCTACGGTTGTCATAGACGAGGCAAACGCCTCTGTGGCGATTTCTAATGTCTAAACTTTTTGCTTTTGAATTTAAACTTATAAGAATAATAATAAAACAGAACTACCTGCAAACGTTAAAATAATTAAAGCTCCAACTACTTTCCATTTTTGAGTCGTATCAAAGTCAAAAACTCCATTGGCAACAAAAGGAATAAGCGAAAGTAATATAGGAAGAATATAGCGAAAATCATTGCTACAAGAATAAGGGTGTGAGAAGCGTAAAAAAAACAAAGCTGCGATAAAAGCAATTGCTTGTGACATCAGAAGAAAAGTTGTTTTGGTAATTTTTGATTTCCACCAACCTCGAAAAGCAAAAAATAAGACACCTAAAAAGGAAAGATTTATAAAAGTAGCTAACCATAATCCAGTTTGATTTGTTAATATTTTAAACTCACCAAATAAAGATGTTTTAAATAAATAATTCCAAAAATATTGACGCCCACCAGCATCTTCCCAAGGGGAAGCATAAGGATGAACAATAAAGTCTTTTATGTCAAAGAACAGGTAATTAGCTGGTTCATTACCAACCCTTAATCCACTATGCAGACCACTTGCATTGCCAACCAAATTACTATTGCCATATATTTTGATTAATAAAATAGAAGCAACTAGAAAAATAGAAGCAATTATGGCAATCAGTTCTGTTTTTGTTGGTTTATTTGACTCTCTAGGAAAATATCCAATGAGAATCGTTAAACTCATAATACCTATAGATATAATACCAGTACTTTTAGTCCAATAAGATAAAGCGCTTATAATAACAGCAAGTAAAAGATATTTACCTCTTCTGGGGTTTGTTGTAGCTATATACTTTATACAAAGCCATAGCGTTATAATGTGAGTGACATAAAAAAATTGATCATTTCCAATGCGCGGTGCCGATAAAATTAAGGTTGGCCAAAAGCACCATAATACAGAACCCAAAACCAATGATTTTCCGCATAAAAATTGTTTTAAGCAAAAAAAACCAAAAAACAAAGTTAAAATAGAAAATAAAAGGCTTTGAAATTGTAACATTTGTGTTTCTGAAATTGATAAAATGCTTCCCATACGCCAAAAAGGTTGTGATACGCTATAATAAATAGGGGGATGGTAACAAGTCCAACATTCATTAATGTCAGGTAATTTATTATGTTCAGCAATTAATTTTATATATTCTACATGACCATCTACATCATAAGCAAATTGGGTATATGAAAGGTCTAAAAAAAAGAAAACTCTAACTAAAACACCTATTCCCAACAAGAACGCAAAAGTAAAAGAAGTTTTTAAGCGACGCAGCAGAAAAACACAAAACAATAAAGAAGAAATAGTGAATATAATCCTGGCCAAAAAAGAAATAAGTGACAATTCTGGAAGTACGAGGACATTTATCCCCCCTGGACCACCATTGTTTTTCACTTCTATTTCAAAATTTGTTTTATTCTCTGACAAAAAAGGTTTTAACATTTCTTGATCTAGTATCAATCCGCTACTAAAATTACAGCGTCCCTGTATTTCATAAACATCTAGAGCTTGGCCATTAATTAAAACAATCTCAACACAATCATCAGGAATAATTCTAAGGCTATAAGCATTTTTTATAATAGGTTCAACATCAAAAACGACGCGAAGCCTTTCATTATCCTTCATTTTTTGTGTAATAGGGAAAGAAGAGTCTATTGAAATCCATCTATCTTTTATTTGCACATTTTTAGGACTAACACCCTCAAAAATTAAAAATAAAACACACAAACTTATTATGAAAAATAAATAAAACTCCAGTGAATGAATTAATGTATTAAGGAGCCTAAAAAATTTTTTCACTTTTTATTCTCGTGATAATCTTCTTCAGAATTAATATTCCAAATAGTGGATTTATCAATCTTTTCTTCTCGAATACACCTAACCGTTTCCATTGCCGTAAGCATACTATGATCCATATTATTATACTTATGCATTCCGTTTCGCCCCATAGGGAACAAGTTTTCTATAGAAAGTAAATAATCACGAAGAACATTAAATTCGTTATAAGTGCCAAAATAAGCGGGGTACGCTTTTGGAATTCGAAATAAAACAGCATCTCGAACAGACTCTTTTCGGGCTACATGAATTTTCTCCAATTCACTTATCGCAAATTGAATAAATAATTCATCTTTCATATTCCACAAAGAATCACCTTCATTAGCAAAATATTCTAATCCTATCCATACTTTAGAAGAATCTTTAACCAAATAAGGGCTCCAATTATTAAAAATTTGAATTCGTCCTAGCTTGACATCATTTTCTTGTACATAAATCCAATTGTCAGCAATAAAATTCAACTTACTTTCTGGTGAGCCAGGTTTAGCTGTCTTTTTAATATCAAGCTCATCAATTAGTAAACCAACTGTCATAAAGTCTCGATATACAAGCCCATCTGCAACACTACGAACATTTGTTGGCACATCATCCATCGCAGCGATTAAATTTTTAATCGGCATTGTCGAAAGAAAATAGTCTGAATAAAACTTTTGCTTTATCCCATTTTGTTCTACTTGAATTCCTGTAATTTTATCTCCATCACGAAAAGCCTTGATTACATTTGAATTTAAATGAATTTCACCGCCAAGTCGTTCTACTTCCGTGGCTACAGCTTCCCAAAGTTCACCTGGTCCATGTTTCGGGTAAAGAAACTGTTCTATTAAACTTGTTTCAGTTCCTTTTTGACGGATGGAATTTTTTTTTCGTTTCGGAATAAAATTTTTTTTCAGTGCGTGAAGAATAGTCGTCGAAATTGACAATCCCTTGATGCGCTGTTTTCCCCAATCTGGACCAATTTCATGGCAAGGAATCCCCCAAACTTTTTCAGTATAATCGCGAAAAAAAGTTCTATATAGTTCAACACCAAAACGATTAATCATAAAGTCTTCTAGGTTTTTTTCTTCGCGTGCTGGCATACATTTAACTTTAAAATAACTAAATACAATTTTTATAATGCGCCAAAAGCCCAAGTTTTTAATGGTTTCTATATTCAAGCTTACAGGATAATCGAAAAGTTTGCGTAAATAGAGAATTCGAGAAAGACGAGAACGACAAAGCATCACTCGATCTTCTTTTTCTGGATCTGGGCCCCCTTTTTCTAATAGAACCTTACGCCCTATAAGAATATCATCTTTACTAGGAGCACCCTGTAAAGGAATAATTTCTTGCCACCAATCCATTACCGTATCATTTTTACTAAAAAAACGATGTCCTCCAATATCCATTCTATTGCCATTATAATAAATCGTCTTGGATATGCCTCCGACGATACTCTCTGCTTCATAAACAATTGGTTTTATATCGGTAGTGCGCAATAATTCCAAAGCAGCAGTCAAACCAGCAGGACCAGCACCAATAATAATCGCTGTTTTCATTAGATATCCTTTTTAAAACGAAATAATAACATTTTTCGAGCTCCAAAATTCCAAAATAAAACTAGAGCTGTGGCAATAATTTTAGAGAAAAGTTCCTGCCAACTCATTACTCCAACCATTAACAACATTAAAAGTTGGTTAAGACCTACTCCAATGAAACCAATAATAGTAAATATCGTTAATTCTGTTTTCTGCTTATTTTCTAAATTACGCTTACATTCAGAAAACACCCACTTAATACTAATGAAATAATTAAGAAAGAGCCCTCCTAAAAGGCTCAACATATTTGCAAATAAATAGTGTAAATTAAAACTATATAGAAGAAAAGTAAAAATACTGAAATCAACTACAAACGCAAGTCCTCCTGTTAATAAATAACGGATGAACTGCCTAACAATACTAGACTTCTGTATTTTCACCTTTATAATTGGGAAAAAAGATTTTTTTATCATTCTAAAAATTATAACTCAAAGCTACAGCTCCAATTCTAAAAACAGAGAAATATTTAATGGTTATAATTTGCTTGTTTTTTTTGAAATTAAATTCCATCGTTAAAAAGTCCTAAAAATCATTCCATAAGGTATAACCTAATATTACATTGTCGCTCCCAGAATTGGCGTATCGATATATTTCAATTGTCAAATCTGCATTTGAAGTTGTTGTAAAATCAACAACTTCAAACGGGTTTTGTGCACTAATTGAAGATTTTAGTAATGTTCCATTTTGGTAAACTCGTAGATCAATATCCTGTGATATTGAGTTATTTAATATTACATAGTCGCCGTTAGTAAGCCAAGCTATAGCTATTCGATAATGAGTATTAGGAACAATACCTGTTTCCGTAAAAGTTATTTTGTTGTTATTATCAAAGCAACAGGAATTTGAACCGCTCCAATAACGAAATCTATGATTCCATGCTATGCTTGAATATCTAATGATGCCTTTTGCTGCAATTGAATTGTTATCTAAGTCATAGCTGGAAGCATTTCCTATGGGTATTTTTTCACCGGAAACGATCAATGCCTTTATGAGTTCAGGATGGCGTTTAAAAAAGCTATATTGACTTAAAAGATCGGCAAAAATACCTGCAGTGTAAGGAGTAGATGCACTTGTACCAGCAAAATATCCATTCCAAACATCAATGTTTATATTTGGGAAATAAAATTCTGAATAATTTGCCATTTCAGGTTTTTGATTTCTCACATTCGAATTTTTCCATTTTGAGTAGGAAGCATAATTATTATTAGTTGGATTTATCGCACCAACAGCAATCGTGTTAAGAGCTAATCCAGGTGATCCCACAAAGGATGTTGTATCATTGGATGATATGTTCCCAGCGGCATAAAATGAAATCAATCTATTATTGTAGATATAATTATCCATATTTTTGTCGTACGCCGAATACACACCGTTTGTCAGATAATGCCAAGAATGAGAACTTATTTCAATAGTTGGATTATGGGCATTCATGTTTAAGCTACTTAAAAAGCCTGTTCCAAGACCATCATAGGCATATAATGTTGCTAATGGTGCTGTTGCACTTATAGTTTTTGCAACTGCGGTAGGATGCATTAGAACATCTGAACATGTATTTAACAAGACATAGTATCCAGAATTATAACCTATTGGGTTTGAGCAGCCACCATCATTAAAGAAGACCCCAATGTCTTGACCCTTATACCCATCAGCATGTGCATGGGATGCTATCTCTGAATAACCAAATATTGTTGTATAAAGCGTATAGTCGTCAAAAATTGGTTTTCTAGCAATATCAATAAATATTGGCTCGGGTCCATTTAACAAAGTTTCAATTTCAGAAGCTATAAGAGATGCGTTATATTGTTGTACTGGGATAAACTCCTCCTGCTTACTTTCAACTTTTCTAAAATAATCTTCTTCAGTGATTCTATTTTCGTCCAACCAATATTTTTTCTCGCCACTCCCATTTATTTCAAATCGACCAGAAATCGGTTGAATTTCTCGACTTTCTTGCATAGGAGATATATATACATCTAGAGTTCTTTGCGGACGCAATACATAATAGAGCTCATTTTTATTATTGTTAGAAGACTTTTTAATTCTACCTAAAATATCGCGAGCAGAACTCTTTTGGATTTTGATATCGGTAGATTGTTTTTCCTTATTCAAAAACATATGAACATCATTTGACGCTTTGCTTTTTAATTTCAGCGGCGGCAAATATGTAGGTTTTGCAAACAGGGTTGAGGCAAGAAGTAAAACCGCTAGAGTAATTGTTCTGGAAAGCATATTTTATTCTCCTTATTTATTCCATGTAGTATCGCAAACCATTCCGTTTTCTGTATCGCCTTGACAATGCACAGTAGGCATATTTTTTGCTTCGGGAAGATCGGCAATAAACTTCTCGCACTCATTCTTGAGCTTATTAGCGATAGACCTTAGTTCAGTCTGACTAGAAACTTTGACTACACAAGACATTTCTAGAGATGCCCCACAGTCGCCATTATAAACCCTATAGACACCATTTTTTTCATTACATTCACTAACAAAAGCTATACTATCAGCCACACAGACTTCTCTCTTTCCTGCAAAATCTTTATAACGCCAATCTTGCCTATAGAGGGAGCCTTCATTTTCCTTAAATAGAATCCTTGCATCATCAGACTCTTCAAGAATAGTGTTATATCCAGGAATCCCTTCTCTTTTCGACTTATAAAAAGAAATACCATTTTCTTCATCATACAGATTCACCCAACAACTACCATTGGACTTTATCTCATTGAACAAAACTTCCTTTTTAGTTGCAAAATCAAATAAAACCGGTGAAAGACTTATCGTAGCTCCATCCGTTGGAGTTGCCTCGCCAATCTCATCAGAAACGACAGCACCATGACTCCGAGCAAAAGAATCCAGCATATTGTTCATAAACGCAATCTCTGCATCAGAAGAAGTTTCACCCACAGCGTTTTTTATAGAGGATGTTTTCACACTGGGCTCTGTTCCAACGGAAACTCCTGAGCTTTTACTTTCAGAACAAGCTACAAGTGCAATCACTGCAACCGCAAAAAAAACAATTCGTTTGTTCATACTTATGGTCATTCTTTTTAAGTGATATTCCATAATTCTTAGTTTTTTGTAAGCACGAAGACTTGTGTAGAAGGTGCTCGAGTTTTCACAAGAAAAATCTTTTGTTCATTCCTTTTTTACAATATAACTTTTGTTAAGACAATCTTTCTATAACATACATCCACAAGACAACTTTCGCAAGTAAAAAAATGTTTTTTCACACAAATGCTCAAAAAGCATAGTTTTTTATTTTTAAAAACATATACATATCTTTTAATGTGAATATCTTCATGCTTAGTTATTCTCCATAATTTCTCAATAAAAATATTATCCAGGGTACGATTTATTATGTCTACATTAATGGCAATATAATATGATTTGAGAACACTTATAAGTTTTATGTAAGTGAACAGATTCCTTTGATCTGTATTAAATATTTCAGGTTTCCAATGTTTTCCCCAAGTTTTTATACAAAATCGAGAGTCACACGAGACTATTCAAATTAGAACAGTTTTTGTTCGTTTATTTTATTAACGCTCTTACCTATTAATATTATTCTTTAAAACAATGGATTGAAGTTTTTTTGGGATGGCTTATTCCTAAAGTGGACCAATCATAGGTAGGATTTTCTATGTTTTCAATTTTTTGCAGGATATACGAAGGTGTTTGTAAGGCTTTCCGCATCTTGCTTTATTCTGAAAAGTTTATTTTTTAGTTGAAGTCTCACACACGCCTGGTTTTTTAAATAAGAAGTTTGAAGTGTTTGAAGACTTACGCTGTTTTAGTGCACACATTTTACAT
>JAAYJH010000103.1 GCA_012523035.1 Fibrobacter sp. | reverse complement strand
GGTGAAGGTGTGCGAGAAGGTGGTGGTGGCTGCACTCGCCTCTCCATTCCATGAATAACCGGTGATTTCGGCTCCTACAGATGCACACCCAGTTACAGTCCAAGTGGCTTCTTCGCCTTTGAATACATCTGGACTTGTGGTGCTGACTGCACACTTACATCCAGTGATGGCAGATCCATTGACTTGTAAAGGAGCACACACTATAGGTGCATTCCCATTGACGGAAAGTGTGGTGTTGAACTGTCCAGACTCTGCATATGTAACCGCTTTATTGAGGCCTCCTGCGCCACTCGCAGAATGAGAAGTTTCTGTAGCCCCTTCAAAAGTCCAGTCAAAGCTAGCAGCTAAAACACTTTGAGCAGGGACACTTGCTGCCTTTGCAAAAGTCCAAGTCGCTTTTTCGCCTTTGTTAATGGTTGCAGGAGAGGGAGCACAGGTACCCTCTACAAGAGGTCCATCAACGGGAGGTGTGGTTGTAGAACTAGAAGAAGGAGTGATGGGTGGTGGACCAACAACACTAGAAGAGCTGGTAGGAGGCACCACTATAATAGGAGCACTGCTACTAGATGATGCAGGAAGTGGAGGTAAAACAGTGGCACTAGAATAAAAGGGTAAACCGTTCGACGACGATAATGGCTCTTCTACCGAAGAGGAAGATTTTTCAATAGGAGGTGGTGGGCTTACTGCTCCAAGCATTTTAGCGGCACATTCTGGATTTGCTTCACAATTCGTCATAGCTTCTTCTATATCAAGGTCTTGAAGCGAATTAGATATACTCATTACATCTACATCGTCATTACTGCTGTGATAAGAAATTTCTCCTTCACCACAAGCAAAAAACAATGTTAATAGCAAAGCCAATAAAACCCAATTTTTATGTTTTTTAATCATATTACACCTCTCTTACAACAGTGCTTTTTTATAAAAGCATGTACCCTAACATGAAGAATCCCTTTATTCCATATTTATAATATATATCCATTATCTTTAAATGGTACTGGGAAGCCGAATATTTCTAAAGCTTTGTGGAAAACAACACACTTTTTTGTATTTTTTTTCTATCGCTAGAGATAGATATAAATCCAAACACTCCGTTTTAACGAAAAGAAATTAAAACGCTCACTCTTCGGTAGGGATTTTTCTTTGCCCTAAAATAAATTGCCTTACAAAGGGGTTGTCGGTGTTTTTTATTTCGTCAACAGTTCCAACTTCTATGATTCGGCCTTTATATAGCATGGCAATACGGTCTGCTACTTTAAATGCACTCACCATATCGTGTGTGACTACTACAGAAGTCATTTTTAGTTTTCGTTGCATGTCTAAAATGAGGTCGTTGATCACATCGCTAGTGATGGGGTCTAGGCCAGTAGTGGGTTCATCGTAAAGTAAAATTTCTGGGCTAAGGGCAATGGCTCTGGCCAAGGCGACTCTTTTACGCATGCCTCCAGAAAGTTCCGAGGGCATTTTGCTACGAAATTCTGGAACCAAATTGATGAGTTTTAATTTTTCTGTGACTACTTTTTGGATTTCTTCTTCGCTTAGCTCTGGATGGTGTTCTCTTAAAGCAAAAGCAATGTTTTCGCCTGTGTCCATAGAGTCAAAAAGTGCCCCCATTTGAAAGAGCATTCCCATTTTACGACGGATAGTACGGGTGTCAAAAAATTTAGGAGTGCTAATGGTGATTCCATCGACAGTGACCTCTCCTTCGTCGGGCTGCAAAAGACCTACCATATGTTTTAATATCACAGATTTTCCGCTTCCTGATTGGCCAATAATCACCATGGTTTCACCACGACGGATATCTAGGTTCACATCTAACAAAACGGCTTGTTTTCCAAAAGACTTTTTTAAGCCTTTGAGTTGGATCATCACATCGTCTGCATTTATTTCAACATTTGGCATAATTATCCTCGATGCAGCTAAAACAAAATAGCCGCCAAAGCAAAGTCCGCTATTAAAATCATTAAACAACTAGCCACCACGACATTCATGGTGGCCATCCCCACCCCTCTAGCTCCAGAACCCGCGTTGACACCATGATAATAGCCCAACACAAAAATAATCACTCCAAAAACAAAGGATTTGATGACTCCGGCCCACAACTCCATGGGCTGGAATAGATATTGCATACCCGTATAATAGGTGTAGGAAGTGATGTCTAAGGCCAACACACAAACGATCCAGCCTCCAATAAGGGCTAGACAGTTCGAAATAATGGTTAAACTGGGCACCATAGTGACAAAGGCAATAAAGCGAGGCAAAGCTAAATATCGATAAGTGTCTAAACCCAAAACAGTATAAGCATCGAGCTCTTCTTTTTCTCTCATCGAGCCAATCTCGGCAGCCAATGCACTCCCCACTCTACCTGCCAAAACCAAGGCCGTTAGAATAGGGCCAAGTTCAATTAAAATCATTTTACAGGCGGCTGTCCCCACAAATTTATCGGGGACCAAATCTCTAAACTGAAACTCTGCTTGAATAGTGGCCACCATCCCTGTAAAAATAGAAGTCACAAATAAAAGAGGAATCGAAGAAACCCCGATAGAAACCATTTGTTTCACTATTAAATCTGTGTTTTTGTGAGCATGAGGGAGTGCTTTTAAAGTACGGCCCAGTATACAAAAAACTTCGCCTACAGCACTTATTTTTTCGAAGGTTTTAAATCCAATATAATGAACGGGGCTAAGGATTTTCATAGTTAAAAATCTCCATAATCCTCGTTGCCATAGTCGTCTTCGGGAGCAGCGTCATAAAAAGTGGTAAATTCTGCATAAAAACTAAGGTGAATCTCGCCCACAGAACCGTTTCGGTGTTTTGCTACAATCAAAGAGGCTTTGAAATTATCTTCTTCGGCTCTGGTTCTATAAAAGGGTCTATCCACAAACCAAACCATATCGGCGTCTTGCTCTATGGAGCCCGATTCTCTAAGGTCACTCAATTGAGGGTGTTCTTTGCCTCGCTCTTCGGCTTTTCGGCTGAGCTGGGCTAAAGCAAGCACAGGCACTCGCAAGTCTTTGGCTAAGATTTTTAGTCCTCTAGAAATAGCACCTATAGCCACAGCTCTATTCTCTTCTTTGCCGGTTTTCATCAGTTGCAAATAATCCACCACCACTAAATCCAATCCCCCCATTTTTCTTTTTAAAGAACGCGTTTTAGACATGAGTTCCATGATCCCCAAGTCGGAGTGATCGTCGATAAAAAGAGGTGAAGAAGAGATAGGGGCCACATGGGCATATATTCTAGAATAATCGTCTTTACTAAGTCTTCCACTCCTCAATTTATTCATATTGACTTGGGCTCTAGAACAAAGCACTCGTTGCACTAACTGCTCTCCGTCCATTTCTAGGCTAAAAAAAGCGACTTTTTTGCCATAGTTAATAGCCGCATTACTAGCCAAATTCAATGCAAAAGCTGTTTTACCCATGCCTGGACGACCCGCCAAAATAATCAAATCAGAGGCTTGCAAACCATTAGTGAGTTCGTCTAAACCAGAAAAACCGGTAGGACAACCTGTAAGGCCTTCTTTTTTGTCTCTTAATTTTGACAAGAGTGGTGTGATAAAACTCTCGACAGGGTGTAAAGAATCTCGAACCTGCTTTTCGGCCAAATTAAAAATTTGCTTTTCGGTTTCTTGGAGCACTTCTTCTGGGTTTGCAGCAGGGTCTTGGGCCAAACGGATAGTATCGTGAGAAGTAGAAATCAATCGTCTTAAAATATACTTGCTTCGGACGAGTTCGGCGTGCCACATGATATTTGCCGAAGAGGCCACCGACTCTATCAAAGAAAACAAATAGTCTTTGCCACCGATGAACTGAAGCTTGGCTTGCTCTTCTAAGACTGTGGACAAAGCCACCAAATCAATGGAAATCCCTTGACCATACAAGTGAAGCAAAGCCTTCCAAATGATTTGATGTTTTTCTAGAAAAAAGTGTTCTTCTTCTATAATATTCAGAGCTTCTCCAAAAGCCTCGGAATCTTGCATAAGGGCACCCAATAGATTGATTTCGGCATCTATATGGTGAGGTTGAGAGGTTTTAGATTCAAAAGTGTCTGACATAAAATTCAATATATAATAAAATTAAGCTTTTACAAAAAAGCCACTTGCTGGAATATGGACATTCCAAGTTAAAAGTTTAAGGTTTTTATCGTTCATCAAATGGTAAGGGTCTAAAAGAGCAGTGGTATCAAAACCGGCAAAAGACATGGGCTTGCCTGCGTCTTGATTTAAGTTTGTGACTCGTCCAAATACAAATTGCAGGGTTTTTTCTCCAAAGAGAACTATCACCTCTGGCTCCACCAATTGAGCTTCTTTGGCAAGCATATTCCTAAGCTGCACCTCGATTAAAGAAGAAATCGGGCGGAGGGCTTGTTTTTTATAAAAATAGGTGAAATAACACTGTTTTTTCTCGATATTTAAACCGTTAAACATTCTCTCTATCATCACGCCCACCGAAGTATTCCAAATTCCTTTTGGAGCCAATTCACCCACTATAGGAGATGCAAACACAAGCATTACTGAGGGTTTGTGGCCACCTTCTCCCAATATAAAAGGAGCTGTCCCTGCATAGATAGGGTCTTTCATAAGGGCTGCATTAAACTCAATTAAATTACTCGCTTTTAAAAATTCAGGGGATTTCACAGAATTAGTATTAATCAAGTTAGCTTGCACAGAAATCGGTGCTTTTGGAACTTCATTTGTTACAATAGAAGGCTTGGTGGGAGGAGTGCTTGCATTTGGAGCTATTTTTGGTAAAGAAGGGACTGCTTTTTCTACACGAGGGATTTCCCAGGGCTCATCAAAAAAAACCTCTTTTTCTCCTAATTCAATTTGTGCTTCTAAATACAATCTTAGAGCCTGAGCTTGGTTCAAATCAGGCATTATGAAGCTCCGTAAAATCATCGGATGAAGTCCAAGCTTGTTTTATAAAATCCAGCACTTCTTTTGCCAGTTGTTTTTTGGAATTCATTTTGAGTGGAGGGATTCTTTTTGCATCGAAAAGCAAGGCATAAGACACTTGATCGAAACCAAAACCACTATTTTTAGCCACTGGCGTATTGAGCACCAGCAAGTCAGCACCACTTTTCTCTAATTTTTCAATTGCATTTGCCTCAAAGTCGTCGGTTTCAAGCGCAAAACCTACAATCACTTGCCCATTCTTTTTTTGCTTTACCGTTTCTCTTAAAATATTGGGATTTGGCTCTAGTTCGATTTGCAAAAGAGAACTTGAACCTTTTATTTTTTTGTCAGAAACCATTTTTGGCCTAAAATCTGCCACAGCAGCCGCATGGACAATCACATCGAAATCACTAGCCAAAGCCATTATCTGTGAGTGCATATCCAAAGCAGACTCTACAGAGACAATTTGCACCCCTGGTGGAAACTCGGCCTCCATTTGGCCTTTCACTACAGTCACAGAAAAACCCGACTCCAAAAACACCGAAGCCAATGCCACCGCTGTCTTGCCACTCGAAGAATTAGAAATATATCGGACCGTATCAATGGCTTCTCGGGTCCTACCGGCGCTAATCAACACCTTTTTGCCTTTAAAAACGGGATTTACATTTTCTGCAAACACAAGCAATCGGTTCAAAATCTCTTCTGGCTCTATAAGCCTCCCAGGCCCTTCTTCTCCGCATGCCAAAAAGCCCGCCGAAGCCTCTAAAACTTGAACATTTTCAAAATTTTTCAGCATTCTCAGATTATTTTGAACCGCCACAGAAGCGTACATAGCACTATTCATAGCGGGAGCCACCCATTTTGGGCAAGTGGCCGCCATAAAACAAAGAGAAACTGGATCGTCTGCAAGCCCGTGCACCAACTTTGCCAAAGTATTGGCACTGCAGGGCACAATCAAAAAAAGATCTGCCCAACGAGGGTAATCTATATGCCGAAAAGGCGAGGATTCTGCAAGCTCTTTGGATGTATAAACTGGAAAACGCGTCAAAGATGCAAAAGTCAAAGGCCCCACAAATTCGGTACTGGCATCGGTCATCACCACTCGAATTTCTGCCCCTTGTTTTTGTAAAAGCCTCAAAAGCGTCACACTTTTGTATGCCGAAATACCACCCGTAACGCCCAAAAGAATCTTTTTTCCATTCAAATCCATAAAAATAATATAGAATTTACACCATAAAAATGAATATATATTCAAAGATAAACTCTTTTTTGTGTTTTGGGCCACAAAAAAAACAATCTATAATTTAAAAAACTGCTTTTTGTTTTTCAAATTCAAATCGTTCACACCATTTCATTCTAGTCTAAGCCCAATAAAAAAAAGTGACATTTCATCTTTTTATGTTTTTTTTGGGCGTGCCCCTGCTACTTTACTGAAGGCAGTGCATAGCAGCAGGGTCGGCGAGCTTCATGCTACCCGCTGGTCGGTGCCTTTGGCACGGGCGTCAAGCCGCCCCATTTCGCATGCCTCACGCCTCTCTAAAAGCCTAACCACAACCACAAGAAGACTCTTCTTGGTGCTTTTTTTGAGGCTTAAAAGAATAAAGCATTAAAGCAGCCAAAAAGACTCCAGACAATGAATTTAATAAACTAATGTGGTGCCCTTCTCCATGAAAATGCCCGTCTAAAAGCATCGAATTTAAGAAAAACTCCATAAAAAAGCTATCGATGAGCCAACCAAAAAATAAGGCTCCAATAGAAATACTCGCAAGGTAAGTGAACAAAGTGCGTTTGCCAAAGTTTTTACCGATCACAAGCATCGAAGCCACGCTGGTAGCAGGCCCTGCCATTAAAAGCACTAGCGCGGCTCCAGGAGTGAGGCCCTTGGCCACCAAAGCCAACGCCAAAGGAATAGAGCCAGTAGCACAGGTGTACATAGGCATTGCAATGGCAAGCACTAATAAACTAGAAAGGAAAGGATAATCTCGAAGCCCTAAAAAGAAATCATCGGGAATAAAAGCCGAAATCAAAGCACCAAAAACTAAGCCCACCAATAGCCATTTAGAAATATTTTGGACTAAATCTACAAAACCATAAGTCCACATTTCTTGAAGTTTAGCCCACACACTTGTTTGTGGATTGGCTTTTTCTGAATCTTTTGAAGAGCAACAAGAAATTTCTTCCACGGGTTCGGGCGGGTGTGAGGAACAACAAGAAGACACGGGCTCTGCTTTTGTAAAGCTTTCATCTTCGTTTTTGGTCGATAAATTGGTCAATACACCTCCTAAAATAGAGGTCACAAAAGCCGCAATAGGCCGAAGTATAGCAAATGGAAAGCCCATTATAGAATAAGTCGCCAAGATTGAATCCACTCCTGTAGCGGGGGTTGAAATCAAAAAAGAGACTGAGGCTCCTCGACTGGCACCATCTTGGCGTAAAGAAATAGCGGTAGGGATCACTCCACAAGAACAAATAGGGAGAGGGATTCCAAATAAAGCCGACCACACTACTGATTTAAAGTTTGCTTTTGAAATTTTGGGAATATAAAGAGACTTTGGCACCCAAACATGCAAAACTCCTGCAAGCAAAAAGCCTAATAAAAGGTAAGGGGCCATTTCTGTGAATAAAGAAACAAAGGCATAAAAAAAATCATTCATTTTAATGTCCTTTTTATGAGTTTATAGCTGGGTAAAGCCATAAAATCAAGATGTGTTTGGCGAGTTTTTGTGCAAAACATGAGCCAAACCTGTCTTAAAAATGATTTCAATATGTTCATCATCTAGGCTATAATACACGGTGCGACCTTCACGACGAGGCGAAACCAAACCGGCTGTTCTAAGTAAGCGTAATTGATGACTGATTGCAGATTGCCCCATTTGGAGACGACTTGCAATTTCATTGACAGAAACTTCTTCGAACAGCAGTGTTTCGATAATGCGAATACGAGTGGAATCTGCAAAATACTTAAAAAATTCTGACAATTCAAAAAGTGTATTTATAGAGAGACTTTTCTTATCCATTTGCATCATTGAACAACCTATATATGAACAATTGTTCATTCGTTCATATATTAGAAAAATGAAATCAAAAAAGCAAGTTTTTTTTAAGCTTATAGGCTTTTTTATCGAAATAGAGCAGAAAAGGATGTGGAAACTCTTTCCCGTCATCACAGCAATTGATATGAGTAGGGATTGGGAGTGGAGGCTTTTTCTGGGATGCGAGT
>JAAYJH010000102.1 GCA_012523035.1 Fibrobacter sp. | reverse complement strand
CGTTTTTCAATAAAAAATTAAACGAAGCTCAGCAAAACAACCTCTTTTTATCATCAAATTTTCATCAAGAATAACCTGTGTAAAAAATATAGCACTGCTATAAGACTAAAAAACACTAAAAACCCAAAAAAATGAACATAGATACAAGAACACATGCAAAAACAACGCCACTTCATTTAGCTACTTAAAATGTGTAGAAACAAAGAAAACTCGCTGGCTACTTAAAATGAGGCAAAAACCAGGCCAAAAAATCCTGGAATGCGTGCTTGAAAATAGGACAACACTGTGCGAAACTCGTGCCTGAAAAACAGGGATTCGTGCCTAGAAGGAGAGTGCTGCAAAAACCACGCCAAAATCGCAAATTACACATAGATTTCTTGTAATCTAGTGATTTATAGTATTGAAATTTCATAAAAATAAAGTAGGGAAGTGAAGAGACTAATAAAAAACAAAAACGAATAAATTCTTTATGGATGAAGTCTCACACACGCCTGGCTTTTATTAAGTAGGAAGTTAAAAGCTGTAAGTTAGAAGTGTTTACAGATAAACAGCATTTTCTGGCACGATTTTCGCACTTTCCCCCTCCGATTTCTGCACCATCCACTCCCGAATTTGCATAACATCTCTAACACTAAGCACTAAACACTTCCAGCTTCCCACTATTCTAACTCGCATCCCAGCATTTCAAGAGTTTAGACTGCGGGAGCACAAGCAACGAAAATAAAAAAAACGTGACAGAATCCCCTAATCCATCACGGTCTTTCCACCACTAACAAAAAGACAATTAAAACATAGCAAATAATTTTGACAAAAAATGTCAATCAAATAAAAACAAAGATTTTTCTTCAAAAACAACTCATATTCATACACAAAACACTTCATAATCAAGGTTTCGACAAGCTCAATGCAGTATCACGACGAGGACTTTGCCCCCTGGCAATCCTTGTGAAGCGCGTGCCCTAAAAGTTGCTAATCTTTAAAAGCTTTTCACTTCAAAGCTCCTTCTCGTATGGATTGCCACGCTATGCTCGCAATGATAAGGAGGAGTACATCGCCATAACACAGAGGAGAACTCCTATAATCCTGGGATGCGTGTTTGAAATTTGGGACGATACTATACCAAATATGTTGCGAAAATCGTAACCTAAAAATTTGGACGCAAGTTCGAAAATACAGTGCGAAAATCGTGCCAGAAAAATGAAATGATAATGGTGTGAAGCGGTGTATTGAAGCTACCGAAATGACGGGGAAGGAAGTCGATGAAATGAGTGAAACTCTATCTTTAACGAATAATTAAAACATTTTTTTATTAAGGACTTTGTGTAAGTCTATATTTATGGGTATCTTGTAAAAAATCGTTCAGAATAAAAACTTATAAAACTATAAGGAAAATCTCCACGCTCGTCATCGAAAAAAAATCTCTTTTAATTAGCATTAGTCAAAGCATCTGAATTTAAATCTAGGGCATCCAGTAAAGGATTTAACCGTTAAGACACAATAAAAGATAATAATCTATAAAACATCGGATTTGTTTTCGAGAAAAAAAATAAAGCGGAATGAATCAGAAAATATCTTAATTTAGAAGCCTTT
>JAAYJH010000101.1 GCA_012523035.1 Fibrobacter sp. | reverse complement strand
CTGGTACGACCACCACCGCTAATGGCTATCACATTTTGGGCTTGATTGAGACGACGGAGCTCGAGTATCACTTCAAAACCATCTTGTTCAGGCATAATGATGTCTGTGATCACTACATCATATTTTTGAACAGAGTATAGTTTTTTTGCTTCTAAGCCGTTTTTGGCAGTATCTACATCGTAGCCTGCCAAGCCAAGAGTTGTTTTTAACATCAAGTTAAAAGATTCATCGTCATCGATAACTAGTATTTTAGGCATAAATGCTCCTCTTTAAGTTAAATTGTGGGGTTGGGCCAATACACAGTAAATGTAGAACCTTTTCCAATAATTGTCTTTACTGTAATATAAGAATTTGCTTCTTTTAAAAGTAACATAGTAGTAGATAAACCTAAACCTAAGCCCTCTTTTGGTGCTTTTGTGGTGAAAAATGGGCTAAAAATTCGTTGTAGTGCGTTTGGAGAAATTCCCTCACCAGAATCTATCACTTCAATTTTAAGGTAAGTGCCAACAGGAATAGGTTCTCCATAAGGGATTTTCTTTTCGGTAGTCAAAGCAACGGTGCTTGATTTTATGAGTAAAACACCACCTTTTTGTTTCATAGCTGCAATGGCATTTGAAGATAAATTAAAAAGTATTCTGTGAAAAGCTTCCGCATAACCTAATATTTTCACTTTGTCATTTTCGACCTCTGTTTTTATTTGGATATTGGGTGGGCAAGAACTTTTTAAAAGACGGACCACTTCGTCTAAAATTAGATTGGCAATAAACTCCATAGGATCTTCGTTTTCTTTGCTATTGATGGTCCCTAGTAGTTTTTTTACGGTTTTTTTGCCCCTTAAAGAAGCTTTTAAGACTTCATAAATATAAGATTTTGCAGGTTCGTCGTCTTTTAGACTTTCTAGTGCCAGTTCACAAAATCCAATTTGAGAGCCCAAAATATTGTTGAAATCATGAGCAATTCCTCCAGCTAGACTTCCTAAATCTTCGACTCGAGAGGCATTAAAGAGACGCTCTTTAAGAGCATTTTGCTCTTTTTGTAATAGAACTTTTTCTGTAATGTCTTCTGAGAGTCCAATAATTCCATTTTGTTCTTCTTGGTTGAAAATAGGTATGTAAGTGTTGTGATAATAGCGTTCTTCATGATTTTCATCTATTATTTTAGAGTCAAATTCAATAAACTTGCCCTCTTCTGCTTGTTTTTCAAAATCATTTTCGGCCAATACACTTTGTCCAATTTTATTACCAGAAAAGGCTTCGTCGTTTTTGTTTTGTATGGTATAAACGCCTCGATTATTTTTGGACCATAATCTAAAAGGTAGGTGATTGATAAGAGTGTGCAAATAAATTTCTTTTTCTAATATGACTTTTTTGATTTCTTTAATCATATTTTGTTGTTTTATTTCTTCGAGCTTGGCGACTTTTTTAATCTTTTCAATTTTTTTTCTGTATTGTACTTCTATATCATTGCTGGTTAAAATGAGGATATAATCGTAAGAGTTTTCTTGGAGATTGTTTTTTATAATGGATAATTTAAAAGAAATGTCATTTTTTAATAGAATGGGAAAGTCTTTTTTTTCTGTATAGGGATCGATATTATTTAAGAAAGATTGAATCCGTTTGTTGAGTAATGAATTGTTTTCTACTTTTAAAATTTGATGCACACTTTTGTTGGCAAATAAAATAGTGCCTTTTTTGTTTATAAACAAGATCCCATCGCTTAAGTTTTCAACCAAATGGTGAAACACATATTTTAAATCCCCACTCCAAATAAAAAGAGATCTAAAGCTGAAATGTAAAAATACAATTAAAAAACCGATAGAAATTAAAGTAAAGGATAGGAAATTAGTGGAGGTGTTGTGGTGGATTTTGGGGATAATGATGTCGAATAAAAAACCAATAAAAAAACTAAGGAAATAAATGGGAATGATTCGATGGAATGCAAGGGCTTCATCTTTTCTCTTGATCTCATATTTTTTAAGTAGTATGAATAAAAACAAATATGCAATTGGAAGTAAAAAATACAAATAAAGAAGGATATGAGCGGTGATGATAATAGAAAAGGGGCCCAATAAATAAAGAATTTTATCGGGATATAAAAAGTGTGCTAAAAAGAGCAATACACTGGTTGCCATCCCTGTGTTTTTCCAATGTTTCCAAAAATTGATTGAAGTTTCTTCAAAAAACTGAAAAACAACTTGAATCATATAATAGCCAATTTGAACCCAAAAAAAAGCTTGTAAATAAAACCAAAAAATTTGATTGGAAGGGCTTACAAAAATTTGGGTGAGTAGGGCTAGTTTTACCCATGCAATGCTTACTTTTGTTAGATTTTTTAATTCCTGTGAAGCCACCGTTTTTTTTCTTTTGAGCCGCAAATGGAATAAAACAGCCACTAAAATTAAAAACTCAATGGCATAAGCATAGATTAGTAAAAGATTTTGCTTGAAGAGTAAAACTTCCATACACTCTGAATTTATAAAAAAAAACACCATCAATAACATGTTATTTGTTAAATAACATGTTAAATGCTAAAATTCTTTCCTTAAAAATATAGAAGCTTTATTTTTTTCTTTGAATTCCAAAACGCAAAGTTTTATCGTAAGTGGATTTATTGGAAAATCTCTCTATGGTTTCTTTATCTTTATTGGGATTAGGGAAGAATTTTGTCTTTAGGTCTATTTTGGTAATATACGCTCCTGTACCCACATTTTTTTTGTCCACAGACAATAAAGAGTTGCTACGGCGTGGTGCCCATTCTACAAAGAGAGACAAAGCCCCTGTACTCGAAAAATAAGAATGAGATGGAATGACCAAATCTTCTGAGAATCGTTGCACAAAAGCCCCCAAATTGGTGTAAACAGGGATGTCATATTGTAGAAGTAAAGAGTCCCAAGCAGGGTCTTCACTATTAGCTGACCCTCGAGGCACATCTAGTTTGATTTCCCAAACCACTCCATTTAAGGGGTTTTGTGTGGTGTCTATAGATTCTACTAAGCTATTATTAATAAAACAATCTAATTTGGAGCTAGAGTAGTTATACATACAAGTTCTAGATGGTGAAGAGTAAGGGCTACTTTCATTGGCTTTGATTTGAGAAACAAAGTCTTTTAATTTCACTGAGAATTTTATTTTTGGATTTCCTGCTCCAATCACGCTCACCCAAGGATTATCTGTGACAGGAAAATTTCCACTTTTGTCAGTAAAAGCACTAGCACCAAAGGACGACAGACGAATTCGATCTCCTTCTTTGATGATAGCATCGACTTCAAGGGGGTAAAAAATAGACATTTGTGAGTTGTTATTGATTAAGTTGAAAGAAGAAAAATCCTTTTCTAGAATAGGTAAAGGACCAGACCTTTCTCTTTGAAGTATTTCTAAAGAAGAGTCTATGGTATTCAAGGGTTCACTGGCAATCACACTGAGGTTATAAAAAGAGGCTTCTTGAATAGTAGAAGAAACTAGAACAGGGCCAGCGAGGTCTTCGGCTAATATAGAATTGCTTTCATAAGTGGCACCGCTACCTTTGTGTTGAATGACTTTTCCTGCACCTAACAAAGGACGACCTTGATATGAACCTTGATAAGGCCCGTGGGTATTTCCATGGGAAAATGCAGGGTTCAGGTTGATGGTAGCAATAGAATCATTAATAAAGTTATATTGATTGGTAGATAAGGTTTCGGCTGGAGCCACTCCAAAAATAATAGAAACATGGTCAGGTTTATGTCTTTCATCTACAGGGCGGCTAAATACAAGTCGAATGTGTTCCGCTAAGCCGTCTTCGTTTGCATCTGAGATGCTTGCATAAGTGAGAGGCACTGGAAGGATTTTTAATGAAATAGGGAGCTTTGCTTGAGGACAGTCAGAAACTCCATTTTGAGCCAAATCTTTAATGGAAGATTCTGATTGGAGTTGTCCATACATGCCTTCTTGTACTACAGAAGATTCATCGTCAGAAAATGAAATGTCAAAAACCCATACATTCAAGGAGTCATTATACAAAGAAGCAGAAAGCACTTGTGGATTTGCATCGGTTAAGGCTTTATCGCTAGAATAGAGATTTAAAGGAAAAATAGCATCTGGAGATAAAATAGGCTCACTAAACTCGATGAATACTCGATCGAATATGGCTTCGGGCAGTCTTTCTAAAACAGATACTGATAAAACATGAGGACTAATACCATCGGTATAAAAATCGGCGTGTTCTATTGATTTTCCATCTATTTTACTGATTAAAACCAAAGAACCACTAGGGTTGGTAAGCGAAGAAGAGTCTTGAATAGATATTTTGGCTGTTAAAACTTTTCCTTGAATCACCGCATCACTTGTCTCATAAGGATGCCCTTGATAAGTGAAAAGGATTTTTTCAAATTTTTGTCCGTCTTGATATTCATTAGAGAGTGTGATTTCTATGGCGTCTCCAAGTCCATCACAGTCTGTATCTATGATTTTAGCTACATCTATGATAGGCCAAGGAGGGAGCTCTTCTATATTCAAAAAAGCAACTGCTTGGTGGTATTTATAGACAGAAGAGCTGGTGTATGCGTCTGCATAAATATGAGTTTTATTGGCTTCTGGTGCACTCACATAGATGGTGACCATACCGTTTTTTAAGGGAATATTCGTGATTGGCTGTGTAGAAGTAGGGGAACTCCAAAATTGTACTTTGGAATCATCTGAAAACAAAGAAATAGTCATCTCTTCGTCACTTATAAAGTCTCCAATGCTATCGGTCATCACTACCTGTAATTCAATCCTTTTGTTTTCATAAACTAAAATGCTATCGGGACTGAAATAGAAAAAGCGAGGAATGAGTGGGGTGGTAATGGTGTCTATTTCTACATTGGTGCGTACCACTGTACAAGCACAGTCATAGCTATTCGATAGGTTGGCATAGCGATTGTCCCAAGAAACCCACTCGATGTAATTGTTTCCATAGCTTAAAACAGTGTCTAAGCCAAAGAAAAAATGATCTTTGCGACTGGGGGGATCGTAAAGCACATTTAATAAGCTTCCATTGTATTCAAAAGCATCTAAATTCCCTGTAGGAGAAACCGAACTTTCTCCAGCGTAATTAGTTTCATAAGTGGTTTTTTCGAGTGAATATCGAGGGCTAACGAATGGAGAATTAAAGGTCAAGTCGATATTTTTGGGAGTTGCAGGGCCACTTTCGGGAGTGTAGTCTGGAGTGTATCCGTAGATGTGTTTTCCATGATAGTAAGCCGCCACATAAGGACTTTGGGTGTAAGCAAATTCGTTTTTTCCATTGACTTTTTCTAAATAAGTAGTTTCTGTACCTGTGTAGAGCGGACCTTTAGTGAGGTCAATGCCTACAAAAGGAACTGGATCGTCTGGATTCAAATGGGGTCTTAATGACCAAGAGTTTTCTAAAGAGCTATAAGTGGTACTCAGCATCAGTTCAAACATGTAGCTACCAGAAACAGCTAAGTTTCCTTTTAAAGTGATAGGCAAATAGTAGCCTCCAGAAACTGCATCAGGTACTGCAGAGCCAATATTTAAGTTGCCTGCTCCTTTCATTTGACCCGTGCCATCCCATATAGAGCTGTTATAGCTAGTCCCTACAGCAGGTGCACTCAAATACAAGCGAAGTTCTAAGTCGGTGTAGTGTACTGTATCTTGGTTGGTTACAATAAAGAAAAATGTGTTGCAGTCTTTGTAATCTGTACAGTTTGTGTTTTTGGTGGTGGGTTTTATGACTATTTCTAAGTCCACTAGAGTGGCGTGTTCTGTGGTTTTAAAGCTTAAAGGAGCAGAAGTGCTAGCTCCAGAAGAGGCTACAAAGTGATAAGTGGTATTAGGAGATAAATTTTGAAGACTCACCTCGTGAAACAAAACGGCTTGACCATTGTTGCCTATTTGTTCTTTATCTAAATTGTTGGGGCTAGTCCCGTATCGAACTAAACCATTAGTCATAGCATCTGGAGTCCACCAGTAAATTTTTGCACTTCGGTTGTCTACTTGGCATATAGTGAGCCCTTCGATACTTGCAAGCACGGGGTCCATAGTAAAAGAATACCAGTATCCATGATTATCATCGGTAGAAATATTTCGACGCACATCGATCCCTTCTAAAAAGAAGTAATAAGTCACACCGCTTTGGAGCCCGTCGATTTGCAGTGAACCTCCTTTGCTTGCACTGGGGGTGCTTTTATTTAGAGCTTTGCTTGGATCTGTGGTGGTCCCATAAAAAACAGTGACTTTGGCGATTTCATCGGTATCCCAACTAATAATAGCCGAAGTGTCAGAGATGGGCACAGCATGTATATTACTAAAAAGAGGCCCTTCGTTGTCGGGGGGTAAATTTTTGGCCAAAGATTGAGCTGGAATAATAAGTTGTGCCGAAAAGTCAATACAAGTTTCTGTGGCTGTATAGTCTTCCCAATCATCCAAAAGCACTGCTTCTGGGTGTGCTCCTCCCATTAATGCCCCTCTTGGGCATTTGTATGCATAGGGGAGCCCTCCTGCGTTGTAGCCATCTGGGTTTGCAGCACGGTTGTGAGGGTGGTTTAAGTTTTTATCTCCTGCTCCCATTAAAAAAGAAATGTCCCATGGATTGGCCCCAAGATTATAATAAATGTTGTCAAGGGCTACTTTTAGGTATTGTTCATCTTTGGTAATATCGTAGAGCATAAAGACGGCATTAGTGGCTCCCATATTGTAGCGATTAAAACCCCAATCCGAAGAGGTCCACACCAAGTTATAAGGGGCTTCCACCGTGAAGTTTCCATAGGCATTGGTGCTTACAATAGAGTCTCCTTGAGAGCCATCATCGGTGAGGCGTGTGAAGGTGGCTATAATTCGAGTCATGAGGGTGTCTCTTTCACTTTCACTAATACCATAACTCTGTGCTATTTCTTCAGTAGGTAAAATGAGTTTAGCAAAAGAAAAAAGCACATAAGCGTGGACATTTTCGTAGTCCGTCATCCATCCACCAGGATAAAATCCACTCTGGTGACCCATAAATCCACCTCTAAAATATGGCAAATTGTATAGGTAGTTGGTGGCATTGTCATTGATGGCTGTGTTTTTGTACAAGTCAAAAGCATAAATGGTGTCTTTGGTCGCGTACCAGAGTCCCAAAGCAGCTGCAGCCGCATCGTCATATTTTTCTCCACCACCAGTATAAAAACCATTCAAGTCATCGGTGTTTTTGGGGTAGTTGGGCTTTAAAACTTTGGCGTAAATTTCTTTGGCAGCTTCGATGAGTTCTTGAGAATAGTCGGCGTCAAAGACCTCCCAACCCATAGCAAAGTGAGTCATAGCAGCAATGTAAACTCCTGCGACATTGGAGCCTATCCCTTTACCTACCACACGATCAGGGCCCCCCTTGTCGGGAGATTGAGCGTCTTGCTTTTCGGGAACATCCCAAAACAAATGGTCGGGCATGGCTACACCTACAGAATGGTACATATCTCCTTGATCTATCAGGCCGTCTTTTTTAGAGGCTTTGTATAGTTTATAAATATAATCAACCCCTATTTTTGCTTCGTACAAAACATCGGGAATACCATCTGTGAAAACGGTATCATCATAAGATTTGCCGTAGCGATCCTCGGCTTTGTCTTGGTAAACATTGTAAGTCATGGCAAGTACATAAGCCGCATAACCAAGAGTTTGCGATACCTTAAAGTGGTCTCCACAGTCGTGCCAGCCACCTGTTAAATCGTGGCCAATTTCGGAACCATCTTGAAGATGGCAGGGCCCGTGTAGTTGAGAGTGAGTGTCTCCACAGCGATTCACCCCAAAAAATTTAAGAGAGTTTTCAAAAATTGCATTAAAAATGGCATCGTGCAACCAAAAAGTAGCCGAAGTGTCTGTACCAACAACTAAATAGTAACGACCTGGTTTAGTTAAACTTGAAAAATCTGCTCTATACAAAGTCTCTGTATTAGAACTAGGGCTATTAGAGCCAAAGTCATAGACTTGACTGATAGAGTTAAATGCACCGTTGACCCAGATATTGGGTTTGTTAAATACTCCTAAGGAGCTTAAGTTACCACTCCAAGCTTCTTCATTGTTAGAGGCGTCGATCACCTTAAATGAAGTTGCCGTGGGGTCGGCCACAAAAGCATATTTATGTAAGTCTTGAGGTCTAAAGCCGACTTGGTTTACCCTTATGGATCGTCGATTATAAACATTTAAAGAGTCCAAGTACCTCCTGTCACAATCCATACAAGTGTTGTCTATTTCTGGCAAAGCATAGTTAAACTCTATGAATAAAATCAGTAACAGGAGAATGTGGTTTAAATATCTCATTCTTTTCACCTTTTTTCTTGTCGTCTAAACCCAAAGGAAGATGTCTTTTCTTCTTTTGTTTTTATACGGTCTCCTTTTTTATAAGAGTCTTCTTCGCCTGTAGCGTCTATTAAATAGGTCGCTATAGATGAGAAATTAAAACGAGCTATATAAGGGCCAGTGGCAATTTTTTTACCATCGATGGATACGGGAGCTTGAAAATCTTGACTGATCCATTCTAGATTTAGAGATAGTACTCCATCTATTGTAATGTGTTCGTATCCAATTTGAGAGAGTATAAATTTATATTCAGTGGCATTTACAAATTGTCCCAGATTGTCATAGAGCGACAATTCAAAAGAAATTAGGAAGTCCCAAGATTTTTCACCAGCAACTTCTACCAAAGCAGAGGGCATGGTGATCTCGATATTAAAGACAGGTCCTCCGTGTTTATAAGTGGAGGTATCGTAGCTAGCTTCACCAAAAGTAGAATACAACTGTTTTTTTCCTTTGGCCAAGGGGTGTTCTTTGTCTTTATTTAAGACTGTGAGTCTAAAGTGCTCCTCTTTACTGGGCAAGACTCCATTATAAATATTTTCTTTTGATCCAGAAGAACTAAGGTTGTTGAGGATGTTTACTTTAAAAGAAGTCTTCTCTGCTGTAGCCCCTTTGACTTGAATCCAAGGATTTTCTTCTCCTGGGTAGTTTCCAGCGACATCATGAATTTTTGAAAGCATATTTTCTGGGACCAAACGAATCCAATCACCAATACGAATAGCATCCGGAGCCTCCGCATCGTAAATTAAAGAAATTCTACTTTGAGAAAGGCTATGTTTTGTTGGAGAAAAGGAAGTGATTTCGGAACCGCGTTTCCTTTGGATTATTTCTTGGCCATCTTCTGCTTCTTTTATAGATTCTGAAACTCTTAAATCCAGAACTTCCAAAGAATTAGTGCTACTTTTTTGGGCACTCAATAGAATAGGAGGAGCTTTGTCAACTAATGGGTAGCTTTTGTCAAAGAAACCGCCTTCTGGACCCAATCGAGGTTTTACCTTTCCGTAGCCATTGTAATCACCAGAACTTGTCCCTAAGGGATAACTTTTATCAGAAGGAATGGTGATAATTATTTTGGATAAAGAGTCTCGAACTTCGGTAGAGTCAGTGATTACATTCGTAATTTTACCGTCAATAGTATCGAGGTGGCCTTCGTATTTCATATAAGGATCAGAAACTACAAAATCATGGACCCAGTCTTTGGGTGAAAAATTCTTGATGGTAGAGGGAGAGCCCCAATCTATTTCAAAGCTGTCTAGCATGTCTTTTTCTCTTAACTTCTTTTCAAACAGCAAGTATATCTCGTCTAATTCTCCGTCTCCCGTGAAGTCTCTCATTTCTGCAAACTTGATGGCCACAGGTTTTGGAGTTTCTGCAATGATCACAGATGGGTTGCAACCATTCACAGGGTCTAGTCGATTGGTTTTAGAATCTGTAACCATAAAGCTAGGGGCAATAGAAGCTTTATAGCCTTTTTTTATAAGAGACCCAGCTGTGTTTCCTTTGATGGAGTACAAGTAGCTTTTTCCATCGTCATCGGACTGTGCATTGCCTATGATAGTGATGGTCGATTGCTCCACTAAATTTCCATCAGAATCGTGGATCACTAAGGGCCAAGTAGAGTTAGAGGCCAGTGTGACCTTTTCAGAAAATGCGATTTTAAGAGTGTCTTCATCTCCTCTAGGTTCTGGGTTTTCTAGTAGAGTCACACTAATCAAAGTCGGGGCAATTCCATCACTAATTTCTACACTTTCTTTGGTGACCACATTGTCTTCAGAAAGATATATTGTAACATTGCCTCTAGGAGAAGCGGTTGGGGGCACAGAAACACCAGTGAGTGGAATGTGGACTATGTTTTCGCCTATAAAATTAGACTGAATATGAAGCATGTTTCCGGAGTTCTCTTTTTCATTTTTTGGATCTATGAATTTCACTAAAATACTATCGATACGAATATTTTCTGTGAAGTTTGTGCTAAAGTTGATTTGCAAATAGTCTGCCATATCATCACAGTCTGTGTCTAAAGCTATAACACTTTGAGGAAGGGGATAGGTGGACTCTGCATAGAAACTTTGACGAGACTGGTCTTCGTCGTCTTCTGGGTCTATATATATCACTTGAATGGTGTCTCCACCGAAAAAGGATATTTCTTTGGTGTCGTTTCTATCTGCAGGTGATTTGGAAACAGCAGAAACTAAAGTGTTGCTTCTAAAGTTCCCAGTCTCTTTGCCTTCTGGATCTAGCTTGACTCGTAAGGTATCACCTTGTCTATTGTTAATCACAAGAGCATATAAAATACCGCTATATTTGGCTTTGTCTTTATCATTCAAGTAAATATAAAAAGAAGTATTGCCCGGTTCTGTTGGGCTTGAAATAGCGTTTCCAGAAGCGTCTGTAATACGCAAGTTACTTGCAGAAGCATTCCCTTTAGTAAATTGAACGAAGAAGTTTCTGTTTTCAAAATCACACCCGCCATTTTCTGTACAACTTTGGCAAGTAGGATCTGGGCCAGCAAAAACAGTAACATCGACTTTATTAGAACCAATCGTCATTTTTACAGGGATGTTGAGATCATACATATCAGTAAGCACATTATATTTTGCAGCAGAGGCAAGATCTTTAACTTCAGTACCATTAGCCCAAATACGAGTAATAAAACCACCTTCTGTTACACTCGCTGTCCCTTTAAAATAGACTGTACTGCTATTTTGATCTAGTTCAACGTGAGAACCGTTGGATACGTTAAATGGAGGTTCAAGGGTGAGACTGATTTCATAGTTAGCGCGTTTGGTTGTCATTTCTTGGTAAGAAGGACTATAACCCCAAATAAATTCATCTTTTCTGTAAACGACAATGTACGGATTGACAGGAATATTGTCATCTATATCTCCATAGTCTTTGTCTTCAAAAGGCATGCCATCGTAAAAGGCGCCGTCCACTTCTTTAAGATGAGGGGACCATGACCAGTCTCCTGTTTCTTTCGTCATTCTCTTATTAGACGGCTGACGTAGTGTTTCACATGTCAAGTAGCCATCATTAGAAAGGCCCTGAGAGAAGCCTAAATCCATACGAAGTCGAGAGGACGCTTTGATCGTTGTAGAACCTAATGGGACAGGGAAATACCATGAATAGGTTCCAGTGGCGGCATTATAGGTGTCTTCTAATTTTACTGCTTTTGCATTTCGTAATAAATCTCTAATTTCTCTATCGGTTTCACATGGTTTATTAAATCCACCTTCATCATAAGCTTGGCATATATCTAGATCAACAAGGAAAGCGCATTTTTCAATTTCTTCTGGTTTAGCGGTTACATATAAACGTAAAGTTAAGCTATCAAACGCATAGGATTCGTTGTTGTATATGTTCAAATCCAGAAAATCTAATCCACCAAATTCATATTGATAAGTTCTTACAGAAAAATCATACCAAGCCACAGGAGTCGTGAATTTGAGAAGATCTCCTTTATCATCTACCGATTGGAACTGGCCATTACTTTCTACCATGTAATAATACGTGGTCTTTTCTTTTAGTCCACCAATCTTTACATAATGGAATTTGGTGGGGATTCCAGAGATATCTGCATTTTTTGTTCCAGAATTCCAAGCAAATTCACTTGCTTCAGAGTGAGGAATGGTATCCCAATAGATTTTAGATTCATATTCTCCATTAGGAGTGTACCACATGATTTCGGCACTATCGGCACTCAAATTACATACAGTGACATTTTCAATTATGGCATTTTCTACAGTATTCAAAGTCGTAAAAGAAAATGGCGTTTGAGTACTATCCACTAAGTATTTTGCCGTCATATTATTTTCATTCAATGCGTTAAATGCACCAGCATAGAAGTAGTATGTTGTTCCATTTTTTAAGCCCCTCAAAATGATTTCATGTTCGATGGCGGCTACATTATTGTCTGGAGAAGCAATCGTGTTCAAATCATTTTCACTAGTACCATAAAAAAGAGCTCCTGTACCACGTACATCTAACTTTAATTTGACAATGGCTGAATCCATACTCACGTGAAGAATTTCCACATTGATTTTTGGTGCTCTAGTGTAATCAACTTCTTGTGCGGCAAGCATACTAGCACTTATGAATGTGGCTGTGGCATCAATACAAGTTTCAGAAAGATGGTAGTCTTCCCAGCTTTTGTTTGATGGAACCCAAGAGTTTGTTGCTCCTGGCTTTACTCCTCCAAATAAGGCTCCCGTAGGAGGGCGGTATTTGTATCCAGCTCCTGGAAAGTTTTTCCCTTCTGGGTTAGCGGCACGGTGATGCGGATGAGCATCATTTTTATCTCCAACACCTAAAATAAAAGAAACATCCCATGGGTTTACACCAAGCATGTAGTTTAATTGATTAATTCCTAATTGGTACATTTCATCTGCTTTCCAATCAGGACTCCCCATTGTAGGCAAGCTCAGATTGGTTAAATCTTTGGCGACATCGGCATAAGCGAGTACTTCAAAAATATTACCTGCTTGATAACGATTATAAATCCAATCTTGATCTGTATTCATACTAAACCAAATGGGATCATAAGATACAGTAGTATTTTTCCAGCCAATAGAACCTGTTGGCAAAACGATAGAAGTAGATCCGTAATTACTCATATCGCCAAGATTATAAATCATATTGGCGACGACATCTTCAATATACTCTAAACGTTTGGTTTCATTAATACCGTATAGTGCGGCTTGTTCTGGTGTTTTAAGTATTAGCTTATAAAAGGCGTAAAGAGCATAGGAATATGCATTAGCCCAAGAGGTGTTTTTTACGTTTTTCAAAAAACCTTTATTTTCAGTGACAAACCAACCACCGTTAAAGAACCCTGCACCATCTGCAAATTCTTGTGTTATGACTGGATTTAATGTACGGCTTTCTGCAGCGTCATCAAGATAAGCTGGATCTGCTGTGGCATAAAAAAGGGAAATAGAAGCTAGAGCTAGGTCGTCAAAAAATTCGTTGTTCCCATTATAAGCTGGGGAAGACCATCCAGCGGGTATTGTGTTATTCACAAAAGGTTTTCCGCCATCGTAGGTGCTTTTTCCTGTAGCAAGGCTTTTTGCAAAGTCATACATCTTTTTAGCTACCATTAAGCAACTGTCTGCAAAGGGTTTGTCAAACTGTGCATAGTCTTTTGCAAGAATCGCAAGACCAGCGGCTGTTTCACCACCAATATTTGCACCAATTTCACCGAGACGAACCGTTCTAGAAGCAGGACCACCTCGGTCAGTCGCCGTGGCGGTATTTCCAGTAGGTAAATTATCTTGGTGTTCAGGACGACCCCACCAACCGTGATCCGATCCAAAATTCCCGACAGAAAGAGCCATGTCATCAATGATGCCTCCAGCACGATTATAGGCTCTAAGTACAAAATCTGCACCGTGTTTCGCTTCACGTAACATATCTGGAATACCATCTATGGCTGTATTACCATGGTTATACTCGTATTTATCGTCATCTGCCATTGGGTTGGTGGCGGCTAACACTGCTGCCACCATAAAGGCATACATTTGAGTTTGAGATTCTTTGAGGTGGTCTCCACAATCGTAGTAACCACCTTGTAAAGTTCCCGCTAAAGCTGGGTTAAAAGGACCGCGCACATCGGCGGCATCTGTGACGACGGGACCGCCACCATCTTTTGTATGGCTTGCTGGGTGAAACCAAGATTCAGAATCACCACTTCTATTGATTCCATAAAATTTTAGGGTGGCGGAACGCACCATGGAATAAACATCATTGCTAATGATAAACGTAGCAGAAATATCACTACCCACTTTGACACGTAGTCGTTGATTGGTGGGGAGGTCTAATGGAAGATTTCCAATTTGAATTGTTCCAGAGGGGCCTACAGTAGAAACTTGATAGCGTAATTGATCATTTGTAGCAGCGTTAGTGCCAGCAATAATAGTCCAGTCAGAAGCGGTTGTAGTACCACTAGATTGGAATGTTCCAGTGTATTTTGGAGTAAAAGAATTTCCCATAGAATCTACCACTTCAAAAGAGCTTTCAGAACCCACATAATAAAAGAGCCTTTCTGCGTCTTTTTCTAAATATCCAGCTTGATTGACTCGAATAGGAGAAATTTTTAGATTAATGGCATCTAAATAAGCTTGATTTAATGTGTCTGGAATTAGTGCTGTTGGAGCAAAACTTGCTGGAGTCCTATTTTTAGGCACCATGCCTTTTTTAGTTGTGACTGTTGTATCATAATTATCGAAAACAGTACTATCCCATGTGAGTGGATATACAGGTCGAATTAAATCGTATGGAGTCGGTAAATTTTGTTGTGCATTAGTTACAGAAAAAACAAATAACAGTAATAATAAATAAGCAGGCACAAGTTCTCCTTTAAAATTCCATTAAAACAACAGACTAAAACTCAAAAAGTTTTAGTACATCAACCCAAATCCATCGTGTATAAAATAGGTTTATTCTTTAATAAAGCAATGATTCAAAAGTAAAATTCATAAAAAAAAATGAATTAAAAATTTTAAAACCCCAACTAAGGGTAATTTTGTGATAAAAATCATGTAAAAATGACCGAGAAGATAAAAAAAGCCCTAGTAAACACTAGAGCTTCAATTTCAATTATTAGATAAAGTTTTAGTCTTTACCACCAGTGAAAATAATGGCTAAAACAGTAGCAACAAAAGCAGCCGACACAATTAAAAACTCCCAAGGATTTTCTAAAACTGATTTTGATGGTTTGGCAGGAGCATCTTCTCGAGTCGCTTCCTCTTTGGCTTCTTCTTGGGCAACTTTTGTTTCAGTGGACTCTACACTTTCTGCAGTTTCGGTTTTAGCTTCTAAAACTTCAGTTTCTTCTTTTGCAGGCTCTTCCTTTTCTTCGGTGGCTTCTGCTGTGGCTTCTTCTTTTGCTTCTGCTTTTTCTTCAGTCACTTCCTCTTTGGCTTCTTCTTTTGCAGGCTCTTCCTTTTCTTCAGTCGCTTCTGCTTTTACTTCTTCTTTTTTAGCAGGTTCGGCCTTTGTTTCTTTGGCGGCTTCTGCTTTTACTTCTTCTTTTTTAGCTGGTTCGGCCTTTGCTTCTTTGGCGGCTTCTGCTTTTACTTCTTCTTTTTTAGCAGGTTCGGCCTTTGCTTCTTTGGCGGCTTCTGCTTTTACCTCTTCTTTTTTAGCAGGTTCGGCCTTTGCTTCTTTGGCAGCTTCGGTTTTAGTAGCTACGGGAGCTTTTGTGTCCGTTTTTGCCTCAGCAGCAAAACTAAGTACAGAAAGCAATAAAGCTAAAACAGTAATTTTCTTAAAAGTCATAGTTTCCTCGTTTATTTTATAAAAGTGATTCACTTATCATTAGAAAGATAATTTTTATTTTATGAAGGTGCACTTAAAATTTATGATATTTTAATAAAAAGAGGAAAAAAATGCATAAAATAATTTTTTTTTAGTTAAAAACATCAAATTTACTCTATTTATTTAAAAAGAAGCGAATAAAAGCATATATTTGCATTTTAGTAAGACATTTTACTCACAAACATATGGATGAGGTATTTATGGAATTTCAATATGAAACATTAATTCAATACGGCGAAGATAAAACAGAATATGTAAACATTTCTAAAAAAGGTGTTTCTACTTCTGAGTTTGAAGGCAAAAAAGTACTCAAGGTCACTCGAGAGGCCGTGCTTCAATTGACTGAAGCGGCGTTTAGTGAAGTTAGCTTTCGATTAAGACCCAAACATACTAAACAAGTAGCCGCTATTTTAGACGATCCCGAAGCGAGTGATAATGACAAGTTTGTAGCACTCACTATGTTACAGAATGCAGTGGTTTCAAATAAGGGAGTCCTCCCTTTTTGTCAAGATACAGGAACTGCCATTGCCTTTGTAAAAAAAGGGCAAAGGGTTTGGACCGATTTTGATGATACTAAAGCCATTTCAGAAGGTGTTTATAATGCTTATACCAATTTGAACTTGCGTTATAGTCAAGTGGCACCTCTTTCAATGTACGATGAAACCAACACTGCATGCAATCTCCCTGCACAAGTGGATATTTTGGCAGAAACAGGCGATGAATTTAAGTTTTTATTTGTGGCCAAAGGCGGAGGATCTGCGAATAAAACCTATTACTGGCCCATGACAAAAGCCCTTTTAAACCCAAAGTCACTAGAAGCTTTTATATTAGAAAATGTAAAATCTTTGGGAACAGCAGCTTGTCCGCCCTATCATTTAGCCATAGTGATTGGAGGCTTGAGTGCAGAATCCAACCTAAAACTGGTAAAACTAGCTAGTTGTGGTTACTTAGATGAGCTACCCAATTCGGGCTCTTCGTGTGGGCGTATATTTAGAGATATAGAAATGGAAGAAAAGGTGCTTCGCATTTGTCAAAAAACAGGACTTGGAGCACAGTTTGGAGGCAAATATTTTGTTCACGATGTTCGAGTGATTCGAGCTCCTAGGCATGCAGCGAGCTGCCCTGTTTCTATGGGAGTCTCTTGTTCAGCCGATAGAAATATCAAAGCAAAAATAGATGAAAATGGCCTTTGGTTAGAAAAAATGGAGCACAATCCAGAACAATACCTTCCAAAAGATGCAAAAGCTGTAGA
The DNA here is from genome assembly GCA_012523035.1 of Fibrobacter sp. Classification (GTDB taxonomy): domain Bacteria; phylum Fibrobacterota; class Fibrobacteria; order Fibrobacterales; family Fibrobacteraceae; genus JAAYJH01. Next base: position 21,299 of record JAAYJH010000101.1, on the reverse strand, counting down.
CTTAGACCCAGCCATAGAAATCGACTTAGACAAGGGCATGCCTAATGTTTTAAAAGAACTTTCTAAATACCCTGTCAAAACTAGATTGTCCTTGTCTGGAACTATGATTGTAGCCAGAGACATTGCCCATGCTAAATTAGCAGAAATGCTAGAAAATGGAGAAGAACTTCCGGATTACTTTAAAAACCACCCCGTATATTATGCTGGGCCGGCTAAAACTCCAGAAGGGATGCCTACAGGAAGTTTTGGTCCGACCACCGCCGGTAGAATGGATTCTTATGTAGATAGTTTTCAAGCCAAAGGGGGGAGCATGATCATGGTGGCCAAGGGGAATCGATCTCAAGCAGTGACCGATGCCTGTAAAAAGCACGGAGGTTTCTATTTGGGTTCCATTGGTGGTCCTGCAGCTATTTTAGCGGAACAAAACATTTTATCTAATGATATTGTGGCCTTCCCAGAACTTGGAATGGAAGCGATTCGAAAAATCACTGTGAAAGATTTTCCTGCTTTTATTATAGTAGATGATAAAGGGAATGATTTTTTTGAAACTCTGCTCTAATAAATAAAACTCTATAAAATAAAAGGAGTCTCAATGGAAGAGACTCTTTTTTTGTTTAAACATGCCAAACGCAATCTACTTTGGACTCGCTTTGATTTATTTTAAAGTTCGGGACTTTTTCCGGTAAGCCTTTCAAAAATTTCAATGTATTTATCTTGTGTTTTTTGCACAATATCTACAGGGATTTCTGGACCAGGTTCTGTTTTGTCCCAGTCCAAAGTTTCTAACCAATCACGGATATATTGTTTATCAAAAGAATCTTGATTTTCACCTTCTTTATAAGTGTCTTTGGCCCAATACCTGCTACTATCAGGGGTCAAAACCTCGTCAATCAGGATGATTTCGCCATCGACCTCTCCAAATTCAAACTTGGTGTCAGCCAAAATAATGCCTTGTTTTTCTGCAATTTGGCGGGCTTTTCCGTAAATGTCCAAAGTCATATCTCGTAGTTTTTCACCGACGCTTTGGCCTGTCATTCGAATCATTTCTTGGTAGCTTATATTAATATCATGGCCTTCATCCATTTTTGCACTAGGAGTGAATAGAGGGGGCTCTAAAATACTGGAGAGTTTTAAATTAGGAGGGAGCTCAAAGCCACAAATCGTGCCTGTTTTTTGGTAATCTTTCCAACCAGAACCTACAATATACCCTCGAGCGATGCACTCTATATCATGTCGTTTTGCTTTTTTGACAATCATTGATCGGCCCCGAAGGTAATCTTTGTGTTTTTGTAAAATAGCAGGATATTCTTCTACATTGGCTGTAATCAGATGATTAGGGACTCCGAGAGTATTGAACCAAAACACAGAAAGCTGGGTTAAAATCTTCCCTTTATTAGGAATAGGAGTGGGGAGCACCACATCAAAGGCAGAGAGTCTATCGCTTGCCACCATTAAAAAAGAATCGCCAAGATCAAACATGTCTCGAACTTTTCCTTGATGGACAAGAGGGATTTCGGTGATGGGAGTGTGAAATTTTAAAGACATAAAAAACCTATTTAGAAGGGCTAATTTGTTGAAGGCCTCCCATATAAGGGCGAAGCACTTCGGGAATCATAAGGGAGCCATCTGCTGTTTGGTATTGATCACAAATAGCGACCATCACACGAGGAGTAGCTAAACCTGAGCCATTTAAAGTGTGTAAAAAAGTATTTTTCCCGTTGATTTTAGTTTTAATATTGCTGCGACGAGCTTGAAAATCCTCAAAATTAGAACAAGAACTGACTTCTAACCATTTGTCTTCTACGGGAGCATAGACTTCTAAATCATAACACTTAGCAGCACCAAAGCCAAGGTCTCCTTTACAAAGGGCCAATCGACGATACGATAAACCAAGCTTTTCTAGTAAAACTTCTGCAAAGCGAGTTAAAGTCTCGTGGTCTTCATAGCTTTTAGTAGGGTGAGAAAAATAAACCATTTCCACTTTATTGAATTGATGCAAACGGAGCAAACCTCGGGTATCTTTACCATAACTCCCCGCTTCTCTTCTAAAACAAGCGGAGTATGCACACAATCGCATAGGAAGTTCTGACTCGGGGATCACTTCGTTGGAATATAAATTAGTCACAGGGACTTCTGCTGTAGGGATCAAAAACAAATCGTCTTTTGCACAATGGTACATATCTTCTTCGAATTTAGGCAGTTGGCCAGTACCGCGCATGGAGTCTCGGTGGACCAGGTAAGGGGGAATGACCTCTTCAAAACCAGCTTCTAGGTGCATATCTAAAAACCATTGGATTAAAGCCCTTTCTAATTTAGCTCCAAGCCCTCTATAAACGGGAAAACCACTCCCCGAGATTTTCGCTCCTCTTTCGAAGTCAAAAATTCCAAGCTTTTCTCCCAAAGATTTGTGGTCCAAAGCATTAAAGTCGTGTTTTTTGGGGCTTCCCCAAGTAGAAACGGTCACATTGTCTTCACTCGTTTTGCCTTCGGGGGTAGAAGGGTGTGCCACATTGGGAATCATCATCAAAAGCTCGGTTTGCTCGGCATCCAGAGCTTTCATTTGATTGTCAATTTCGGCGATTTCATCTCCCAATTTTCTCATTGAAAGCACCGCTTCTTCTGCATCTTCGCCTCTTTTTTTGGCTTCACCAATCATTTTTGAAGAGCTGTTTCTTTCTCTCTTTAATTGCTCCACTTGTGTTAGCAAATCGCGTCTTTTTTCATCGATTTTAAGAAGCTCTTCTATTTGAATCGCAGAGCCTTTTTTTTGAGTTTCAATTTGATAGAATTCTGGGTTTTCACGAATTTTACGGATATCGAGCATTTTTATAGCCTTTGCATGGGATCACTAAAAGTGTATAGAATGATTTTACAATTTAGCAAAATATAGCATAAAGTGAAAGATACAAGTAAAAATTAAAGGGAAAATTAAAAATGCCAAAACAAAACTTTTGATCTTATGATAATGAAGTTTCAGAAGCGCCTGGCTTTTTAAGTGCAAATCAAATGGAGTTTTTTTAGTTAAAAATTATAAGCCGCTCGAATACTAAAGCTGAAACCACTTCCAGAATTTTCATCAAAAAGTTTTTTTATATAGGATGGATTCAAACGAAGGATACAACTTAAAAAGCTAAAAAGGCCTTAGCTCACTGCAACTGATTTTTTTTAGAAGCTTTGTTTCACAGTGAATAAGCTCTTTGACTGCCTGTTTTTTACAAGAAATCACTTCATGATCCTCTTGAATTTAAATTTATAGCTAAAAAGCTTTAGATTAAGCTCTTATTGAAATAAGTTTTTGATATATTAATGTTTTTATAGAAAAAATGTTATATTTTAATTATAGAATGTTTAAAGTTAAAGTACGGAGGCTTTATGCGTCATATTTATTTGTTTTTGCTCTTTTTATTTAGTACTTCTGTTTTTGCGTCCGAGAGTTTTGGAGGAATAGGAGTGACTGTCTATGGAAATCCAGAAGGACTTCGTGTCGCAGAAGTGATTCCAAATTCTCCTGCTTTCGAAGCTGGACTGCTTGCAGGAGATAAAATCGTTGAGATGGATCGCCATTCATTAAAAGGATTGAGCCAAGATGAATGTGTCTCTAAACTTCGTGGTATTGCTGGTCGCCCTTTAGAACTGACAGTGCTTAGAGATGGTGAAAAACTTTTTATGGCAATGCGTCGTGTGAGTCTTCATGTAGAAAACATCGATAAAGAAGCACTTCGAGCTTGGTATGGAAGTGAGCGAGATCACAATTTAGATGCTACAGAAATTCAAGTTTATGCCGAGTCTGCTTTGTCAGGAAATAAAAACCTATTAGGATTGGTGAATGAAGGCCGTCTTTTGAGTGGAGAAGCTAAACTCCAGTCGGGAGACTTAAAAGGTGTGTTTGTGGAAAAAGAAAATGTCTTTGATGCTCCTGTGCTTGCCAAGCCAGTTCAAAAGGGCTCTGCACTTAAAGCATTGACAAGGACAAATGTTGTTTTTGAATTAGTAGCAGAAGGGGTGACCACCATTCAAATTTTTGATGCCAATGGAGAATTTGTGTTTGGCTTAGATGCTTTCAATGCTCTAAAAGGTCTCAATCAAGTGGCTTGGGACGCCTCCAAACTCCCTAGTGGTCGTTATTTAGTTAAAATTCATCAAAACAATGCCATTTCTGGGCACTTTGCCACGCTCCGATAATCTCGTTTTTTTTGTATCGAAGGCCTCTCATTGGAGAGGCTTTTTCTATTATTTAAGTTTATTTGTAGGGATTTTCTTTATGTGTGTTTTGATAAGCCATTTTTTCTTTTTTTGTAAAGCAAATCCTTTATCATGCTTTTGAACTTATGACAAGTGTACAAATGATTTTTAATTGTTTTAAACAAAAATTAAAACCTGTTAAGCTTTGTAAAAGGCGGGTATGATTTGCGTTTTTCTTTTTTTCTATTCTTTTTATTTTGGAGTACTCTCTGCTTGTATGCACAAGAGTTGACTTATTTTGAATTAGAAGAAAGAGAAAATCCAGTAGAAGAAGATAGCGTAGAAGTGGATTGGTTGAGCAGTGATTCAGATGAGGATACTTTACATTATAGTGCTGTGGATTTGAGCTACGATGTTCAAAATTCCATTTTCAACTTAAATCAAAATGCTCAATTAGTCTATCGAAGTGCCACTTTAGATGGCGATACCATTTGGTTCGATCAAAAAAATAGTGTGCTAGTGGCTTCGGGAGACCCAATTTTAAGAGAAGCTAAAAACCCTTCTCTGGCGGGCTTTCGCATGAAGTATAATCTTCGGTCGAAAGTGGGTGAAATTTACTATGCAACTACTTATCAAGACAACCAAAAATTAAACGGCATGGAAGTGAGACGGCTTCCAGATGGTCGCTTGCATATCGATAGGGGAGACTTTAGTACTTGTGATGATTCTACTCACCAACATTTTTACTTTTACGGAAGACGCATGGTGATCAAACCCAAAGAAAGTGTGACAGCTAGACCGGTCGTTTTGAATATAGCCGATGTGCCAGTGGCAGTACTCCCTATGATAGTAGCTCCTTTGAAAAGCGGACGGAAATCAGGCTTATTGACTCCAAAATTTGGAGGAGATCAATTACAGGGTTTTTATATGAGAGACCTTGGAGTTTATATTGCCACTAGTGATTATTGGGATGCCACGCTAAAAGCAGATATAGTCGAAGGTTCTCAAGCTCGTTTTGAACGGACCACTTTTAGTGCTTTGACTCGATACAAAAAACGCTATGTATTAGATGGAAATGTGGCGGTGACTAGTTATTTGGATGAGTTTGACTTTGGAAATAGTGGTTACGATATTTCGTTTTCACACAAGCAAAATTTAACTCCCGATGCCAGACACACGCTGACAGGAATGGGATCTTTTGTGTCTAGTCAATCTATTCGACAAGACTACGCTCTAGATGCAGAAACTGTGCTCAATCAACAGGCAAACGCTCAAATGACTTATGCAGCTCGCATAGGCAACAACCAAAGCCTAACCGTTAAAATGCAACAACAGCACAACTTGGTGACCAATAATATGGAAAGGCAAATTCCAGACATACAACACAGAGTGAGTGGCCCCTTATTTTCTTTTTTAGAAGACGAAGAAAAGCCCACTACAGAAGTTTCTACTTTAGCCAAGTTCAATTACTCTTTGAATAATCGTTTCAATTTATACTCTAATCGAGCTTTAGATTCTTTAGAAAACAAAGACACTACCGCTTGGTATTCGGGCTATACAGGGAATTTAGTGGTGGATTATTCAGGCTCATTTTTAGATGTGATCAATATCACTCCTAGAGCCTCTTTTGGAGGGCATTGGACGGGAAGATCTTGGGAAAATCCTGAAGATTCTATTATATATAGAAGGGCAAGGACTAGTTTTGACCCTCAAAATAATGAGTATGGACACTTTGCTTACAATCACAGTTATAGCTTAAACACAGACACAAAACTCTATGGAATTTGGGTTCCAGAATGGGGGCGTTTTACTGGACTTAGGCATGTGTTGTCGCCCTCTGTGTCTTATACATATGCTCCTTCAATAGACTCCAATCGATATTTTGTACCACACCCTCTTTTAGCTCAATCTGTTTACCAGCAAGAACAGCAAACTATAGGGCTTTCTTTATCCAATGACTTTGATATTAAATATTTAAAAAAAATCCTTAAAACAGACACACTCAGTGACTCCAAAGCAAAAGAAGAGCATGGTACTCGCCGATTATTCACCACAAGACACTCCACTTCTTATAATTTTGCCGCTGATTCACTGCATTGGTCTAATTTATCTTCATCCTTTGGATTGCAGTTGTTGGCCAATTATATTTTTACAGTTCGCACCACACACAATGTATATCATCGATTCAGTGACGAGCCCCACAAAGTACAGACACCAGAACTCACTTATTGGGGTTATGAATTTTCTAGGTCTTTTAATTGGAATGGAGATTTTAACGCTGGATTGCCCTCACAGCTTGGTAAATACGAACTCAGACGATGGAACGCTGGTTTTAGCTATAATTACGGCTTTTCTAGTGAAAGGGTGGGCAAAACTTTATTTCAAGATCGTATCACCCATTCTTCTTCGGTTTCTGCGAGTTTTCAGCCCACAATCAACTGGGAGCTCAGTTATAGCACTCGTTATGACTATTCAGAAGGTTCTTTTGTGACACACCAATTTACCTTTAATCGTAGGTTGCACTGTTGGCAATTGGATTTTTCTTGGACACCTAAAGGGCCAGCTGCGGGTTGGAGTTTTAGCATTTATGTTCGTGATATTCCAGACATTAAACTCAACGCAGGGAGTACAGAACTTGGCTCTTATTAATCTAACACCATCCATTGTTTTGGCGAGTGCATCTCCAAGGCGTTCTAGTATTTTAAAACAAATCGGTTTTAATTTCGAAGTCATGGTCTCTACTCATGAAGAAGAATTTTCAAATGATATAGATTTAGCAAAGACCAATGCCAAAAACAAAGCTTTAGAAGTTTCTCAAAGAGACAATCGTTTGGTTTTAGGGTGTGATACTTTGGTTTACTTAGAAAATCAAGTTTTAGGAAAGCCTAAGACTAAGGATCATGCAATGGAAATCCTTCAAAAACTGAACAATAAAGAGCATTTGGTGCGAACAGGAGTTGCATTTGCCCAAAAAGGAGTCTTATTGAGTGCAAAAATAGCAGAAACAAGGGTCTTTTTTAGAAACAATAGTCCGCAAGAGCTATTAGATTATGTAAATTCATTAGAGCCAATGGATAAAGCAGGTGCTTATGGCATTCAGGGTTTGGGTGCTCGTTTAATTCAATCTATTTGTGGGTGTTACTACAATGTGGTTGGACTTCCTGTTGCATTAGTGTTGGACATGCTTAAAGAGGTGAATCATTCTTATGACTTCAAATAAAGAAACAAAAGTAGAATCGACTAATTCTTTAGGGGAATTTTTGACTCAAGCTCGATTGTCTAAAAACTGGACTATAGAGACCGTCGAAGAAAAAACAAAAATTTCACAAGAGATCATAAAAAACATAGAAGCAGGTGCATGGAACTTATTTCCAGTAGAAGCTTATTTGCGTAGTTATTTAAATTCGCTCTCCAAACTTTTAGATGTGGACTCCAAAAAAGTAATAGACTGGTATCTTTCAGAAAAATCAGGTAAAAATGATTACGAATACAAAACTACAACGACTATCGAAGAATACTCTGTAGAAGAAGAAAAAAAGAAAAAGAGTTTTTTATTCCCGATACTCATTATCATTTTAGGGATAGGTTTTTTTGTTTTGATGAACTTTGTCAATCAATTTGAAAAGTCAGACACAGATTACAAGACTCCTTCTTTGATTGAAGACGATTCCCATAAAGACAGTTTTTTGGATTCTGTATTAGAAGAACAAGTGGAAAGTCCCACCATGATTCACGATGCAGCCGATCTTTTCATCCAAGATTCTTCTGCAAAAAAAACACCAGAAACTCTCGAAGATAGCACACAAAACACAGCTAAAGTAGATTCAATCACGCTCAACGCAGACTCTTCTTTATCTTCAGCAGAAAAACCAAATTCAGCGACTACTTTTATTTCTTCTTCTTCAATAGAAGGTCAAGAAAAACAGCAAAACAGCAGCACTATTATAGAACTAATAGGTTCTGATCAGGTGAATTCTTGGGTGGGTATTCGTCGTCACAAAAAGGACTCCGTGTTTTTAAAAGAAGCCAATTTAAAAAATGGAGCCATACTTCGATACGAAGCCACAGATACTGTGTTTGTCACGGTAGGCAATGTTGAAGGTTTGAGCAAGATATTATTAAACAAGCAAAACACTCCAATCCCTGCTTCTAGGGCAAATTTTCCTCTTCATTTTAGAGTTTATAACGGTAAAGTTTTTTAAGGAATATTTATGAGAAAAGCAAGCATTTCAAGGAACACTAACGAAACTAAAATTCAATTGCAATTGAATTTAGATGATGCAAAACCCGGAAGCATTCGTTCTGGTTCTGCATTTTTAGACCATATGCTTCACTTGTTTCAAGTGCACGGAGGCAACTCTTTAGACTTAAACTGTGATGGTGATGTCGAAATAGACATGCACCACAGCATTGAAGATATTGGAATTGTGCTTGGCGAGGCTTTAAAAGAGGCTCTTGGAGACAAAAAAGGCATAGAACGATATGGTTTTTATTATGTTCCTATGGACGAGGCTTTGGCTCGTGTTTGTTTAGATTTCAGCAACCGCATTGGATTTGTATGGAATGTGAAGCTCAATTCTCCCTATGTAGGTGGAATTGACGCCAGTTTGTTTGAGCACTTTTTTAAGAGTGTGGCAGAAAATGCCCGCATGAATTTGCACATAGAGCTTTTTTATTCTTCTGACAATCACCATGCTTTAGAAGCAATTTTTAAAGCCTTTGCAAGGGCTCTAGCCATGGCCAAAAGTCCATCTCAAAACATCAAAGGAATCCCTAGCACCAAAGGACTACTTTAGTTTTTGAACGCCATATAAAAGAGAGTTTTTAAGTAAAGTGACTTCAAAACACATTCAATCCTAAGTTTTTAACCCAAAAAAGTGAATTTTGAGAAGCTATGCTGCCTCAAAATCGCATTTAAAATAATGACAAGCTAAGGATATCTGAACAGCATTTAAAAACTGAATTTATTGAAATTCTAAGCACAAATTAAACCTAGGGTTACTTTTTTCTCAGTCATTTTGTAAATTATAGCTTGGAGAGGACACTCCATCAGCATCTATAAAAACAGAAGAACATTTAAAAATAGAAGTCAAAAATAAAGCAAATTTAGACAATTCATGGAAGTTAAAATATGAAAGCTAAATTTCTAGAAACACAATATTTGGGTCTATCGAAGTCGCATTGATTTTATTGAAATGAAGTCTCACACACGCCTGGCTTCGATTTCTAAAATAGATTCGGCTTTTTTGATTTGTTGCTCTATAGATTTAGAGCCTGTACCGCCTTGTATATTTCTTTTTTCTACAGAAAACTCAAAACTCAAAGTGTTTTTAATGGCCTTTGCATTTTGAATGCCTGCCTCTTCCCATACAGAATCTGGGAGTTCTGTAAACTCCACCCTTTGTTTTGCAGCTTCTCCGACCAAGTGCCCCACAATATGGTGAGCATCTCGAAAAGGAAGACCGGATTCTACCAATAAATCGGCTAAATCGGTGGCTAGCAAAGCAGGGAGCATTTTTTGATGCATAGTTTCAAAATTCCAAGTCGCACTGGATAAGGCTTCGTTCATGACATTCAGCAAAACCAAGATGGTTTTCACGCTATCAAAAACAGGCTCTTTGTCTTCTTGCAAGTCACGACTATAAGATAGTGGTGCACCCTTCACTGCGGTGAAAAGACTAGTGTAGTTGCCAAGCAATCGACCTGCTTTGCCACGAATAAGCTCCATACTGTCGGGGTTTTTCTTTTGAGGCATCATCGAAGAACCGCTACTAAAAGCATCGTGGAGAGTTAAAAATCCAAATTCTGTGGTGCTCCAGTTGACAAAATCTTCGGCGTATCGACTCAAGGTGGAGCCAACAATTGCAATGGAAGAGCTAAACTCTAAAGCCATATCTCTATGACTAATAGCGTCAATGCTGTTGTGACTCGGGGCTTTAAACCCTAATTCTTTGGCGACCAAATCTCTTTGGTATGGAAAAGCGGAGCCAGCCATGGCGCCACTCCCTAGAGGTAATTCGTGGTGTAAATCTAAAAAATTGAAGAATCGATGGGTGTCTCTATCTAAAACAAAGAAAAACGCCAGAAGATAATGGCTAAAATAAATAGGTTGTGCTTGCTGCACATGAGTATAACCAGGCATTAGCTTAGAACGGTGATTTTTGGCCAGATCCAATAGAGTGCTTTTGAGTGCATTTAAGGCTTTTAAAATTTCATAGCTACGATTTCTCATATACAATTTAAAATCGGTAGCGACTTGATCGTTGCGACTCCTTCCCGTATGAATTTTTTTACCTAAATCTCCGATCCTCTCGGTAAGCACTCGTTCCACAGCCATATGAATATCTTCGTCAGAAGAGTTCCATAAAGAAACACCCGATTGATAATCTTTTAAAATAGCTTTTAAAGCGTTTTGAATGGTGTTTAGTTCACTAGGGCTTAAAATTTTGGATTCTACTAAACCTTTGCAATGGGCTATAGAGCCTTGGATGTCTTCTTCTATAAGCTCGGCATCAAAATGAAGGCTAAAGCTAAGATCTACCATACTTTGAGCCATATTACTATCAAAACGACCACCCCACATTTTTTTGTTCTGGATTTTAGAAGACATAAATACCTTTGAATAAAATTAGACTAAGCTTTTTTTAAAGATAGTAATTTTTCTACTTCTTTTACAATACGATCTCTCTCTGCTATCCAAGAAGGCCCTAGCAATAAATCACTGGGGTTTTCTCCACTAAAGCGTTCAATAGCCACTCCTTTACCCAAAATCCGAATCATTTGAGCTACAGCCTCGCAATAAGCATCGAAACTAAGGAGTTCAAAGTCACCATTGGCGTATTGTTGAGCCATAGTAGTGCCCTTGATAAGGTGTAGAGGGTGGATTTTTACAGCACCGACATTCAGCGTTTTCACTGCATGCGCTGTGGCTTTGAAGTCCTCTAAGTTTTCATGAGGAAGCCCCACTATTAAGTGTGTTGTGACAATCAGCTTGGCAATATGGAGCCTTTCGACTGCATCTTTAAATTCAGCAAATGAGTGTTTTCGATTCACAGCTTTAAGTGTTTCGTCGTTAGAAGTTTGTAGCCCCACTTCTACAATAATGGGTTTTTCTCTATTCATCTCCGCTAAAAAATCGATGGTCTCCACAGGCAAGCAGTCTGGGCGTGTCCCTATGGCTATACCCACTACTTCGGGGTGTTCCAATATGGGTAAAAACACTTCTTTTAACTTGTTTATGGGTGCATAAGTGTTGGTGTAAGGTTGAAAGTAAGCCAGCACGCCAGCGTCGGGGTATTTCTTTTTAAGAGGAGGTAAAAATTGTTCTAATTGGCAAAGTATATCAGTTTTATCTAAATCCCATACAGGGCTAAAAGCCTTGTTACTACAATAAGTGCAGCCTAGATTTCCTTTGGAGCCATCTAAATTGGGGCAAGTCATGCCTCCATTGAGGGGGAGTTTACGAATTTTTGGGTAAGTAGGAAACAGTTGTTTTAAAAAATCTCTATAAGGCGTGTATAACATGTTTTATATTTTAGTAAAATCCACATACTAAAAGAATAGATTCTTACTAAAATGAGTAAAAATAAGGTAAAAAAGGGGTCATAGCCTTTTATTTTGTCTTTTTTATGGAAATTAGTTTATTTTTAATGTCTATTCTTTATTTTTGAGGTCTTATGAGTGCGGATAGTTCTTTGGCTATAGGGATGCTTGCCGCATCCGTCATTGTGATATTTTCATACCTATTAGATATTTTTTCTCATAGAATTAAATTGCCTTCGGTTTTACTTTTGATGGGTTTTGGAATTTTATTAAATATATTGGTGTCGGTGACTGGCCTAGAAGCACCAAATTTTACAAAAATACTCCCATTTTTAGGAACCATAGGTTTGATATTGATTGTGCTAGAGGCTTCTATGCACTTGCATTTAACCAAAGATGCTATCGAGGTGATGTCCAAAGCGGCTTTGTCGGCTTTGATTTTGTTGTTGAGTTCTAGCTTTTTAATCGCTTTATTTTTGCAGTTGGTGAGTGGAGACTCGTTCCATCATTGTCTGGTCAATGCGATTCCTTTTTCTGTGATTTCTAGTGCGATGGCTATCCCGAGCACGCAGAATTTAAGTGAAGAAAAACGAGAGTTTATTATATATGAGTCCACTTTTTCGGATATTTTAGGTATTTTATTCTTTACCTTGGCTGCGAATAATTTGGGAGGTGTGAATGACTGGGTGATAGGGATTACCGAAAGCGTAATAGTGACTGTGTTTTTCTCTTTTGTGTTCACTGTGGGTTTGGTTTGGTTGGTGACAAAACTTAGAAATCATGTGAAGTTTTTCTTGATTTTATTTTTATTACTTTTGGTTTATAGTTTGGCAAAGTTGTTCCATTTACCGGCTTTGCTATTGGTGTTTTTATTTGGACTTGCCTTGAACAACACTCTTTTGTTAAAAAAATGGAAGTGGGTCGCTTCTAAAATTGATCTAATGAAAGTGCAAGAAGACTTAAAGTACATGCAGGTTTCGGCTACAGAATCTACTTTTTTAGTGCGTACCTTTTTCTTTGTGATTTTTGGTTATTCGTTGCAGTGGAGCTTGATTCTTAAATTACAAGTCTTTTTGGTGAGTCTGGCTATTGTGGTTTTTATATTTGGTTTTCGTTATTTTTACTTTAAGTTTTTTGCTCCTAAGCATTTGTTTCCAGAGAGCCTCATTGCCCCAAGAGGTTTGATTACAGTGTTGTTATTTTACTCTATACCCACTGAGATGCAAATAGTCCCAGTGCATTTGGGAACATTGTTTTTAGTGGTGGTGATAACGGCCTTGACTATGGCTTTTGGGACTTGGAAGTTTAAGGGTAATTCTATAAATTCATGAGGTATTTTATGTTTAAGAAGTTTTTGGTTTTTGTGTTGCTCCTCTTGGTCCCATTATCAGCAAAAAACATTATGAGTAATGGAGATATGGAGTATGGAGATGGTGGCTGGTATTTATGGAATAAACCGGAAGGACCAGCAAAAGTGAAATATAAAATTGCAGAAGAAAAAATAGGTTTCAAAGGGTCTCAAGGAGCATTTGTAGAAGTGCTTGAACCGCCGCATATTTGGTGGGGCTTGCAGCTTCAACCTCCGCAGTTCTTGGCCGACTCTGCATATTATACCTTGAGTTTTAAAGCCAAGGGAGATATGTTAGTCACTTCTATTGTGCAAGGGGGTGCCCCTCATTATCGGCAAAAAGAAAGTGCGGTGTTTCAATTGACACCCGAGTGGAAAACTTATGAAATGACTTTTTTAGCAGATGAAAAAGGCTATGGACTTAATAATGTGAGTTTTCAAATTGGGCATCAAAAAGGGAGTTTGTGGCTAGACGATGTCAAGGTGTCTCTAGCCAAAGCAAACCACGACACTCTTTGGTACTCTCAAGCAGAGGCTAGAATTGATAGTCTTCGAAAAGTGGATTTTTATATCCAAGCAAAAGCAGATGAAAAAATTTCTGTAAAACTCTTGCAACACGAGTTCCCTTTTGGAACCGCCCTTGCTTTGTATAGGTCTAAAGACAGTGTGGAACAGTGGTATAGGCAAACTGCTGCTCATTATTTTTGGCATGGAGTTACCGAAAATCAATTCAAATGGCCCGAATACGAACCCAAAAGATCAAAGCTAAAAAAGAAAGAGTTAGAGGAATACTTTCAATTTGCCAAGCAAAATGATTGGGATCTGAGGGGGCATGCTTTGGTATGGGCCATACAAGGCTATAACTATGACAAGCATTTTTCTAACAAAGGTTCTTGTAAAGACATAGCTTCTAACATAAAAAAAAGAATAGAGAGAGACCTAAAAGAGTACAAAGGTCGTTTTATAGATTACGATGTTTGGAATGAGCCTTTTCATGAAAAGTTTTTATTTGACAAGTGTGGTTGGGAGCTTATGGACAGTGCTTTTGTGTGGGCACACAGAGCAGACCCCACAGCAGTGCTTTATATTAATGAATATAATGTAGTGGCTGCTGGTGAAACCGATTATTACTATCAATTGATTAAAAGAATGTTAGACAAGAAGATACCCGTTCAAGGGATTGGGGTGCAGTGTCATTATCAAGGTCGTTTGGTGTCTCCGTCTCTTTTTAAAGAAAGGGTAGATAAACTAGCTCGTTTGGGACTGCCTATTAAGATCACAGAGTTTGATATCGGTACTTTTGAACAAGGGCTCCATGTTTCGGAGTTAAAACAAGCCGAAGAATACGCTAAATTTATAAGAACCGCTTATAGCCACCCTGCTATTAGTGGTATTTTGATTTGGGGCTTTTGGGATCAACGACACTGGATTAAAAATGGTGGGATTATTGCTTCGGATGGTAGAGCTAAGCCAGCTGCAGATAGTGTGTACCAATTATGGCATAAAAATTGGACAACAGACACAAGTGCCAGAGCCGACGCTTCTGGAAAGGCTCATTTTAGAGGGTTCCCAGGAAAATATGAGCTTCGTTTTGAAAATAAAATAGACACAGTGTGGATTCGGTCTCAAAATTAAAGGAGTATTGCATTGAAAGAAAGGTCTAATTTAGTTTTTACTACAGAGAAAGGGCGAATTGAGGTTCCAAAAGAAGTTTCCAAGGCTCCTAAAGGGGACTCCATAGTTCGTATTTCTTTGAGACGCTTAGGGGGCAATAAATCGGTGAGTGTGGTCAATGGACTGGGCTTAGAATCCAATGAACTCAAGCAAATGTGTCGAGAATTAAAGCAAAAATGTGGGGCAGGGGGGACTGTGAAAGCTTTTGATATAGAAATTCAAGGCGATAAAAGATCGACTATTCAAGCAGAGCTAGAAAAAAAAGGTTATAAGGTGAAACTTTCTGGATCCTAAAAAAAAAGCCTCTTATAAAAATAAGAGGCTTTTCACTGCTTCACCTGGGCTCGAACCAGGGACAATTCGGTTAACAGCCGAATGCTCTACCGACTGAGCTATGAAGCATTGTTGTGTACAAATATAGTAAATAGGAAAATATCGTCAAGAGAATTTTTGATTTTTTTACTTAAATAATTAAATCTTCTTTTTGTTACATTTGTAAACTATTTTTTTTGTTATGGAGTTATTTTTTGAGTAAAAAAAAGTAACTTATACATATATTTTGAACTTCGAGGCATTTATGTTTGGTTTTGGCATTCGTTTGATGTTGAAAATCAAATTTGGACTTAAATTAATAGGATGGTTTAGTTTAATAGAGTTTAAACTAAAAGCCAGAGGTATAGCTTCTACGCAAAAAGCGGTGCTCCAAGATATATTAAACACCAGCAAAGACACTGAATTTGGAAAGAAATACCATTTTGGAGCAATTTTAGACGAAAAGCTTCAAGAGGATCTTTTGAATAATTTTCAAAAAATAGTGCCTGTTTCTGAACATTCAAACTTTGAGTTTTATATAGAAAGATGCAAATCTGGGCATGTAGATGTATTGTTTCCAGCTAAGCCTAAGTTTTTTGTCACCGCTTATAGTGTTTTAAATAAACCTAAATGGATTCCTATCTCTAATAAATATTATCAAGAAGTTTTTTATCGCATCAATGCTGTTTGGTTTTATAATTTATTAAAAATAAACTCAAAAACTTTTAATGGCCCTATGATTCCAGCATTGTCTGGCTGTGTGAGCGGCACCACTTTAAATGGAACTGTTTATACTTCGGCACCTGCGTACACTCAAAAAGAAGCCCCGTTTTTTTTACAATCACTTTTTGCTTTTCCTCCAGAGGTGTTTTCTATCGAAGATCCTATAGCTCGCTATTATACTATCCTTCGATTTTCTTTAGAAAAAGACATCCATTTGTTGGTGGCTCAAAATCCTATTTACCTACAAGAAATGCAATTGTGTCTGGATACTTATCTAGAAGATTTGATTATAGATATTCAAAAAGGTTCTTTGAGTGATAAAATATCGATTCAAGAGAGTTTAAGGAAGAGTCTAGAGCTTCGTTTAAAAGCAAACCCCAAAAGAGCAATGCTTTTAGAAAATCTTAAAAAAGAACACAGTCGTCTGCTTCCAAAAATGTGTTGGCCTAATTTACAAATAGTCACCTTATGGAAAACCGGGAATGCCAAGTATTTTTATGAGCAAATAAAATCTGATTATCCTAGCTCTTGTGTGTTTATTGAGCAAGGTTATAATGTGGCAGAGTGTGAAATGGGGGTGGTGTTAGACCCAAAACTAGATTCTACCGTTTTGTTCCCCCATAAGAATTTTTTTGAGTTTGTGAGAGAAAAAGATTTGAATAAAGAGTTTCCAAGGTATTTTTTATTGCATGAAGTGAAAGAAGAAGAGGTTTACAGTGTATTTGTAACGACTCATTCGGGCTTGTATCGATATGCACTTCATGATTTAATTCGAGTGAAGGGTTTTTATAATAATGTGCCTACCATAGAGTTTGTTCGCAAGCAAAATGGTTTTGTTTCTATTATGGATGAAGAGCTTAGAGAAACTCAATTTATCCAGGCTGTTTGTCAAGTAGAAATAGAGCTTGCCAAGAAGACTTCTTTTTTTATTGGTTTTGCTGATTTAAAAAATCAATGCTATCATTTTTATTTTGAGTTTTTTGATCAAAAATTGACCAAGGCTTTTGTTGAACGCTTTGTTTCTCGTGTGGACTTTATATTAAAAAGTAAAAACTTAAAATACGCTATCAAAAGAAATTCTGGTTCTTTGTCTAAGCCAAAGGCATATTTGTTGCAACCCTATTCTTATGAGGTTTTTAAGTCTCGTATTATAGAACAAAAAATGTATAAGGATGAGTTTAGACTCAATTTACTTTTGCAAGATGATCTGCGGCACGCTATGATTCAAAAGTTAATCAAGAAAAAACACTACTAAGGAAGTACGGGACCAATGTGTTTCACTTGAATTTCTTGGATTTTGGTGCAAGCTTCTTGACTCCAGTCCAACAGTAAATCTAAAGTTTTTCTATCAAAAGAAGTTTTTTCGCCAGTGCCTTGAATTTCTATAAAAGAACTTGCGTCTTGCATCACTATGTTCATATCTACTTCGGCATTGGAGTCTTCTTGGTAGCACAAGTCTAGTAAAGGCTCTCCATGAAGCACCCCAATAGAAATAGCAGAAATCTTGTGTTTGAGTAAGTTTTCCTTTATATTTTCTTTGATTTTAAGTTTTTGTAAGCAAAGGGCTAATGCCACAAAACCACCAATAATGCTCGCAGTTCTGGTCCCTCCGTCGGCTTCTATGACATCGGCGTCCACGATGATAGCCCGTTCTCCAAGGGCCTGCAAATCGACTGCAGCTCGTAAAGATCGACCAATAAGCCTTTGGATTTCTTGTGTTCTGCCACTCAAAGAAGTCCTTTCTCTGGCGACTCGTGTGGAGGTGCTCTGAGGCATGAGTGCATATTCGGCGGTCACCCAGCCTGTGCCCTGCCCTTGAAGCCATTGAGGTACATTGGGAAGGAGGGTGGCATTGCAGATGATGCGTGTGTTTCCCATTTCGATAAGCACAGAACCATCTGCATTTTTGATAAAGTGGGGGGTGATTTGTATGGGGCGAATCTCATTGGAAAGTCTATTGTCTATGCGTTTCATATTAAATCTCAAATTTTAAAGCTTGTGTGGACCCTTTTTCAAATGAGCCTAATCGATAAATAAAATCAGTGTAGTTTTGTAGTTCTTGGAGAGCTTCTGAAACAGGTTTTTGGTTTAAGGAGCCATCGAAAGAAAGGTGAAAAATATATTCCCATGGTCTATCTGGATGAGGGCGGCTTTCGATTCGAGTGAGGTTGATGTCTCGGCTTGCAAAACACCCAAGAGCGTGGTAAAGTGAACCCGAAGCATTTGCTTTTTTAAGTTCAAATAAGAGTACAGTTTTTAAGTTTTCGGTGGAAGTGGATTCTTTTTGGTTTTTTTGTATGGCATAAAATCTGGTGAAGTTCACGCCTTTCATGTTTTCAATGCCATTGGCTAAAATTTCTAAACCATAGTATTTTGCAGCAAAAGCACTCGCAATGGCTCCATCGGTATTGACATTTCTTTTGGCGACTTCTTCGGCACTCCCGGCGGTGTCAAAAAAAGCTTCTTTTTCTATGGCGGGGTGTTGATTGAAAAATCGACTGCACTGGGCAAGACCTTGAGGGTGGCTGAGCACTCGTTTTAGATCTTGGATTTTGCTTCCAGGAATGGCACACAAAGCGTGTTCTATTTGAAGAGTCACTTCGGCCACAATGGGGTGTCTCCACTTGTATAGCAAATCGAAGTTTTCGTAAACAGAGCCTGCGGTAGAGTTTTCGATAGGGATAACTCCTCCGTCGATATAACCAGTTTCTATGTTTTGATATATATCTTCGAAGCTTCTCATGGGGATGACTATAATGTCTTTTCCGAATAAGTGATAAGCTGCACTTTCGCTGTAGGCTCCGTGTCTGCCTTGAAAAGCTATTTTTGGGATGTGTTTCATTTTGTGTACCTTCTGGCCCCTTTGTATTTTGGTTTCCAATAAGAATCATTCATTGGAGTAATAATAACTCCTTTGGAAGAGCTTGCGTGAATGAATCTGGAATTAGAAAGGTAAATTCCTACATGATTGATGCCCCAAGCGTTGCCAAAAAACACTAAATCGCCTTCTTGGAGTTGCTTTACTGAGATGCTTTGACCCATTTTAAACATGGCGGCGGCATTGTGTGGTAGGGATATTTGGAGCTTTTCTTTGTAAATTTGCATCACAAATCCAGAGCAATCGGCTCCATTTTTAGTGCTTCCACCTAATTTGTAGCGAGTCCCTATCCAAGATTTGGTGATGCTTTCAAAAGATTTTTTGGAGGGCGGCGGGGGTGTTTTTGGGGAGTTTTTTACGAGTGTTTGAGTTTTTGATGGATCTTCACGAAGGATTTCTTCTTTTGTCAAGTTTCCTGGATTTGTATTCGATCCTTGGGTGTCTTGTGTGTTTACTTGTTTTTTTTTGGTGTTGGAGCTGCTGGTGTGGAGTTTTTTGTAATCGCCGGTGTTTCGGTCATAACCTGTTCGTATGGGGAATGAACAAGCTTGCAAATAAATGCTAAGGAGTATAAATAATAGGTATAGTGATTTTTTAAAAGACCAAAAACAAGGCATAGATTAAAATTAATAAATTATAAGTTTTTTAGGAGTCTTTTTGTAAACGAGTCTGGGCTTCATGGTGAAAAAGTCTTTTTTGTGCTGCTTTCTATGGTGGGTGGAGAAAGAAAGGGGTGTTTTTAAAGCCAGGCGCTTCTGAAACTTCAATAAAAAGTTTTACAAGTTTTAAAATAAAAATAGAATGTCTTTTTAGACTTTTTGTTTTTCTATATTGATTTTTATGTCTATGGAATCCATCATTGAAGTTTTGCTTCGCTATAATGTAAATGCTCCTCGCTATACAAGTTATCCACCTGCTAATTTTTTTGATGAGGTGAAAGAAGACACGCCAATAGAGTCTATTTGGAGGGATTCTAATGCGCTTTTTCCAGAGGCCTTGAGCTTTTATTTTCATGTGCCTTTTTGTAATAAGAGGTGCTATTTTTGTGGGTGTACTTCTGAAAATTTAAAAGAAGAATCTTATGTAGAGGCTTATTTTGCAGCTTTGTACAGCGAAATGGACAAGAAACTGGAGTGGATTTCTAAAGAAAGAAAAGTGCACCAAATTCATTTCGGCGGCGGTACCCCTACTAGTGTGCCCACCGTTTATTTGAAAAGTGTGATAGATCGATTGAAAGAGCTGTTTGAGTTTACGGATTTTGTGGAGGTGGCCATAGAGTGCAACCCGGCAACGGTCACAGAAGAGCTGCTGTTGGAGCTTAGAGAGGCGGGTTTTAATCGGGTGAGCTATGGGATTCAAGATTTTAATTTGAAGGTACTAAAAAAAATCGGTAGAGAGCCTTCTTTGTTGCCCGTGCCCTATTTGGTGGATTTTTCTAAAAAGATTGGTTTTAAAAGTGTGAATTTAGACTTGATTTATGGACTTCCTGGACAAAATCAAGAGGTGTTTTTGGATAGTGTTCATAAAACTATAGAGGCAAATCCAGAGCGAGTGGCTCTTTTTAGTTATGCCCATGTGCCTTGGGTGAGGCCAGAGCAAAAGGTGCTGGATTCTTATGTGATCCCATCGGCCAGAGATAAAATGAGGTTTTTTCTGAATGCTAGAGCGATTTTTATGGAGGCTGGTTATTTAGAAGTGGGAATGGATCATTTTGTGAAGCCTAGCGATTCTTTGGGGATAGCGGCAAAAACAGGTTCTTTGCACCGAAATTTTCAAGGTTATTGTACTAGAGAAACCACGGGGCAAGTTTATGCTTTTGGTTCTAGTGCTATCTCGCAGTTAGACAATGCTTATTTGCAAAACACAAAAAACACTTCTGAGTATATTCGAACTGTAAGGCTAGGGCTTAAAACCGAGATCAAAGTGCATGAGTTGAGTGTGACAGAAAAAATGTATCGAGATATGATTGAGAGATTGATGTGCAATCACTCTTTGAAGGTGAGTGCAAAAGAGAAAGAATTGCTTGGGAATAAATGGGGTGTTTTGTGTGCTTTGGCCAAAGATGAATTGGTGGAAGTGCTTTCTGATCATGAAATTGTGGCGACAGAGCTTGGTCGTTTGGTGATTCGTTTTGTGGCTTCAAAAATGGACCCTTTGTTGGATTCGGGTGCGAATAATGAGGGTGTTTTTAGTAAAACGATTTGATTTTGTGTTATATGGAGTGAGACTTGAATTGAAATCGGAATTTTTATGAGCAATGTGCAAGAATCTATAAATTATGATTTGGTCATAGTGGGAGCCGGAGCTGCTGGTTTGTATGCGGCCGCACATTTAGCCCTTTCTTTGTCTGGTTTGGAATCCAAGAAACGGGTTTTGCTAGTGGAACAAAAGAAAGAAACAGGTAAAAAACTCTTGCTTACAGGTTCTGGACAGTGTAATTTGACGAATTCCAAGAATATTCGAGACTTTGTGCCTTGCTATGGTGAAAATGGTTCTAAAATTAGAAGCGTTTTATATGCACACAATAATATAGATACGATGTCGTTTTTTAAGTCGCAAGGTCTGCCTTTGTGGGTGCGTGAAGATGCTAAAGTTTTTCCTGAAACTTTAAATGCCAAAGATGTGCGTGGACTTTTGCTT
>JAAYJH010000100.1 GCA_012523035.1 Fibrobacter sp. | reverse complement strand
GGAATGGTTGGTGTTAATAGTCCTGCAGTAATTAAAGGTGCTAAAATTTCTTGCCGAAAATATTCGCGATCTTGTAGGCCAAGAAATTTTTGCATTTCCTGCCGACTTCTTGGAATTTTACAAAAGTTTAACAAGCTTGTAATTCTTTCTTGGGTAGCTTGCTCGGTAGCTTGGTCGGTAACTTGCGGGGTAACTTGCGGGGTAGCTTGCGGGGTAGCTTGCGGGGTAGTACCATCAGTTTCTTGGGTAGTAATTTTAGTTTGGCGTTGGAAAACTGCTCTTACAAATCCAGAAAATTCGTATTGCAGGGGTTTTAGTCCTGCATTAGCAAGGAGTTTTTGCATTCTCGCTATGCCTGTACCCATTTTTTCGATGTAGTCTATTCGTTGCATTAGGTTTGCAATGTTAGGGTTGCGAAGGATGCTTATTTTGCCAAAATCTTCTTCTTTTAAACCTTTGGGAAGACCACCGGGGCTAGTGATTTCTACTCGGTCATCAAAAATTTCGACCATTACATTGGCACCTTTTTCAAAATAATTGCGATGGATAACAGCATTTATGACCGCTTCTCGCAAAGCTTCCCAAGGAATTTCTGGAATTTCGATTCTGGCAGGATTCCCGTCAAATTCATAGCGAACATTTAAGCGTTGTTTTAAGTAAATCATCGTTTGGTCGATGTTATCGACGATGTCTTTGTTAAAGTCTTTTCGGTCAAGAATAGTCACCTTATCTTTGCCTTTATAAAGGGCACAGGTCACCGTAGTATGAAAATATTGTTCATCTAAATTTTTGGCAAAGAAAAGCACGGCTGTGTTATAATAAAATACATCTTTTCCTTGAAAATCAGCTGCATGAAGGTTTTTAAGGATCGTCGGTGTATCCAAAATCTTTGAAATACCTGCCATTTTTAAAAATCTTTCAAACTTAGATTCATCAAAATTATTTATACCAAAATCTCGCTTGACCATTTCATCAAAACGAACTTTTCCCTCTGCCTTCACAAAATCGATGATTTCATCCCTGTTCATTTTTTGAGAATTAGGTCCAGTTCGGTTGTAAAAACCTTTTGTACATCTATAGGGTTTGTCATCTCCTTCACGGACTTCAATACGGACAATATTTTTTAATTCTTTAATCAAAATTTTTACTGGTGGGTCACAATTGTTGGCAATGTCTTGAATTTGAGATTTTATTTTGTTATTAAAAGAAAATCCTTTAATTTCACCGTGATCACTTATCCCAAGGTATATAAAACCACCAGATGCATTGGCAAAGGCAACCATCTCTCTGTCTAAATTGGTTAATTCTTCTTTGAATTCAATCCGGTAACTTTCACCTTGTGCAAGCACTAAATCTAGTTCTTTGTCGGTCATCCACCCAGCTCCTTTTTCAGCTTTTCTAGCAATTTATCACTATTGCTAAATGACTCATGAAGCATCGATAACAACTCTTTACTAGAATAAGTTTGTTCCTCTTCGGCAACATACGGATTTTTGATGTCTAAGTTAAAACCATTTTCTTTAAATGTTTTGATTGGAACTTTCCAAGCTTGATCATTTTCTTTACGATTGTCCCACCATTTTTTCAAGCTATCAAACTCTCCCTTTTGAATTGGCTTAGTTTTAGAATAAGCTTTCATATTTTCGGGAAGCTTGTGTTCCCAATACCAAATTTCTTTGGTAGGTTCACCTTTAGTAAAGAATAAAAGATTTGTAGCCACACTGGCATATGGTTGAAAAACAGAGTTAGGAAGCCTTACAATGGTGTGCAAATTACAAGTTTCTAGCCAATGTTGACGGATTCTAGATTTTACTCCATCACCAGTGAGTGAACCATCGGGCAAAACAATTCCAGCTCGACCACCCTCTTTTAGGTAACGAATCATCAACAATAAAAAAAGATCGGCACTTTCTGTAGTTCTGTAATTTAATGGGAAATTAGTTTGCACGCCATCGGCAACTGAGGCACCAAAAGGCGGGTTTGCAAGGATAACATCGACTCGTTCTCTTGCACCAATTCCGGTATATTCTCGATTTAAACTATCGGTATATTCAATGTTTGGAATTTCAATATCGTGTAAAATTAAATTGGTAACACAGAGCATAAAAGGAAGTGGCTTAAATTCTTTTCCAAAAATCGTAGCTTCTAAAGTTTTTAAATCTTCAACACCTTTTACATCTTGTTTGCGGATATTTTCAACAGCACAGGTTAAAAAACCACCCGTTCCACAGGCAGGGTCAAGTACCTTTTCACCCAATCGAGGGTTGATGATATCGGTGATAAACTCGGTGATGGCTCGAGGAGTGTAGAATTC
This sequence comes from Fibrobacter sp., assembly GCA_012523035.1. Taxonomy (GTDB): domain Bacteria; phylum Fibrobacterota; class Fibrobacteria; order Fibrobacterales; family Fibrobacteraceae; genus JAAYJH01. The sequence continues at coordinate 2,876 of JAAYJH010000100.1, read as the reverse complement.
TCCGTAATTTCCAGCACTTTGCAGGTCTTTTAAAATATTTTCGTAAATATCACCAAACACATGGCGGTCTTCAGAAACATTGAAGTCAATTTGGTTTAACTGATTGATTACCTGTCTTATGATAGTACCATTTTTCATGTAGTTGTTGGTACCCTCAAAAATATCTCGTATAAGAATGGCTCTTTTATTCCCTGTGGAGACATCTAAGTTTTTTAATCCGGGTAAAAGTGTAAAGTCTACAAAGTCTTTTAACTCATCTCCAGTTATCCCCTCACTATCTGCAGCCCAATTTCTCCACTGCAAGTCTGATGGAATAGTGGACTCGTATCTATCTTGAATTATTTCTAGTTCTTTATCCTTATCATCTATAATTTTAAGGGTGATCATCCAACCAAGCTGTTCAATTCTTTGAGCATCACCAGAAACCCCCTGATCTTTCCGCATGATGTTCTGTAAAGATTTGATTATATTACCAATATTTTTCATTTATACTGCTACCTTATATAGTTCTTGACTCAGTTCTTTTATTGCTTCTAAATATTTTTCTCTGCTACCAAACAAGTTTATTATCTCGATAGGTGTTCCAAAATCATTAAGAGGTTCCACTTTTAAAACAGATAATTCTTCTATATTTTCAATACCTTCTTTTGCGTATTTGTCTAGTAGTGCATTCAAAACTTCTCTTGCTTTTTCTCCATATTTTGTAAAATAATTTCTCTTTTTTACTTGTTCAGCCCGCTCTCTTCTCGTTAATGCCGGCATATCCCAGGCGATATGGCATATTAAATCAAAAATATCGAGGTCTTTTTTCACTTCTTCTTTTAAGTTTTCTAGGATAATTCCGTGATTTTCTAACTCTTCGATAATCGTTTTTTTCTTTTCAGCACTATTCCATGTAGTTAAAAATTCATCGAGACTGCGGTATTTTTTTAACAAACCATTTTTAGTGTATTCTTTCATGCTTCCAATGATTAAATTGCCATTTTCATCTAAATATTGGTGGCGTTCATTCAAAATAGAAACATCGACACCTGCTACATAAACTTTTTCTTGCGAGTCTGGGACATTGTATCCAGCATCGATTGTTTCATGTTTTTGTAAATATTCATTTTCTTCATCGTCGAATTTAATTTTTTCACCGGTTGTTTCATCGATAATAATTTCATTTTCTGGAAAAAGAGCTTCATTGCTAATCTCTTCATCTGCTTTTATCTCTTTCACCCTCACAGGATCTCCGTCAAAATTGGGATCGGCAAATTTATCAGTCACATTTCTAAAATCGATAATAGTGAAAAATTGTTTGCCATATTCTTCATTGATTCGAGTTCCTCGTCCAATAATCTGCTTGAATTCAGTCATAGAACCAATGTTGGAATCTAAAACAATCAGTTTACAGGTTTGAGCATCGACTCCAGTGGTCATCAGTTTTGAAGTAGTGGCAATAACAGGATAAGTTTCTTCTGGATTGATAAAGTTATCGAGTTCTCTTTTACCTGTTGGCTCATCACCAGTAATTCGCATCACATACTTGATTGATTTCTGAGCTTCTTCGGGTAAAGCATTTATAAGTGCTTGTCTCATTCGTTCTGCGTGTTCTATATCGATACAAAAAACGATTGTTTTATCTAAAGGATTAGTTTTTCTTAGAAATTCGGCAATTCTGCTTGCCACTTGTTTTGTCCGCTCATCGATAACAAGATTTCGGTCGTAATCTTTTGTATTGTAAACTCTGTCTTCAACCGGATTGCCATCTTTATCGAGTTTTGTAGCTTCTGGTCGCCATCCCTCAAGGTCAACATTTAAACCAACTCGCAAAACCTTATAAGGGGCAAGAAATCCGTCGTCAATACCCTGTTTTAATGAATAAGTGTAGAGCGGTTCGCCAAAGTATTCGATATTTGACACTTCATTGGTTTCTTTTGGCGTTGCGGTTAAACCTATATGGGTAGCAGAAGAGAAATATTCTAGGATACTACGCCACGCACTATCTTCTTTCGCACTTCCTCTATGACACTCGTCAATAACAATTAAATCAAAAAAATCGGGACTAAATTCTTTATACGCATCTTTATCTTCGTCATAGTTAGTTAAACCTTGATAAAGAGCTAAATAAATTTCAAAAGCTTTATCGATAACCTTTTTCCGTATCACGGTCATTTTATCTTTAAAATGTTTAAAGTCGCCTCGTTTAGTCTGGTCGATGAGGGCGTTTCTATCTGCAAGAAAAAGGATCCGTTTTTTAGTTCCACTTTTCCATAAGCGGTAAATAATTTGAAAAGCGGTGTAAGTTTTACCAGTACCCGTAGCCATTACTAGTAATATTCGCTTTTGACCTTTTGCAATCGCTTCAACACTTCTGTTTATAGCGATTTGTTGATAATATCTAGGCTATCTTCCAGAGCTATCAAAAAAATAGTCAAACGAAGAAATAGTTTCTTGTTCTTTATTTGAAATACCTTTGTAATGTTTGTATTTCTCCCAAAGTTCTTCTGGAGAGGGGAAACTATCTAAATCTAGATTCCTTTCAATTTGGTTAGAATAGCCAGATCGATCGTGCTCTAAAAAACCATCTCCATTGGAACTAAAAACAATAGGGATGTCCAGAATTTCTGCATACGCAAGCCCTTGCTGCATTCCTGCACCAATTGAGTGTTTATTATCTTTAGCTTCTATAATGGCAATAGGAATATTTGGTTTATAATAGAGGATAATATCGGCAAACTTTCTTTCGCCTCGTTTTGTTTTATTTCCTTTAACATAAATTCTCCCATCGGTAAAATAGACTTCCTCACGAACCTGTTTTCCGATGTTCCAGCCAGCCTTTCTAATAGCAGGCAGTATAAATTGAGTAATAATGTCTCTTTCTGATAAGTCTT
>JAAYJH010000099.1 GCA_012523035.1 Fibrobacter sp. | reverse complement strand
TGGGAAGTGAGTCAGAGAGTTCAGGTTTGCTGGGCTGAGTTTTGCGGCATAGGCGCTTCTGATTTTCATAAAAAAAACAAAGCTATGGAGCTTTGTTTAATGTTTGTTTAAATTTGCAAAAAATGAGTTGGACTCACTGGTCTGTAAAGAGGCTAACGGAAATTAGCGGTTTTTCTTTTTGTGACGGTCACGACGCATGCGTTTTTTGCGTTTATGGGTCGCGATTTTTTTGCGTTTTCTTTTTCTTCCGCAAGGCATATCGAATCTCCGTTAAATGGTTGAATGTTTTTTTATGTTAAAATGAATAAAAAACAAGCGTTTTGTCAAGGGTTTTGTTTTAAAAGACGATTTGTTGTAAGTTGGAATATGTTTTTGGAGCTTTTTTTTGGTTTTTTTGAGTTTTTGAGTGTACTTTTATGAGTAGGGCACGCCAAGCCTTTTCTATGGTCTTCTTTTGAGGCATAGTTTTTAGAGATTCACCCCTGAGTTCTTCTGGGGTGTTTCTTTTTTTTTGAGTTTTTATTTTTATATCTTTGTTTTATGCAAATAGAAGCTACTGTTAAACGCGTGACTTACCAAAATCCAGAGAATCAATTTTCGGTGTTGAGGGTGCAGGTGAACGGTGAGAAGTCTTTGACTACGGTGACGGGTTATATGCCTTTGATCCATGTGGGAGAGTCTGCTCTTTTTAAGGGGGCTTGGAGTTTTCATCCTAAGTATGGGAATCAGTTTGTGTGCGATTCGGTGGAGATTTTGAAGTCCGATGGTCGAGAGGGTGTGATTTCTTATTTGTCTAGCGGTTTGTTTCCTGGGGTTGGGGTGAAGACGGCGGAGAGGTTGGTGGATAGGTTTGGAGATTTGACTTTGGAGGTGTTTGATAGCGAGCCAGATCGTTTGTATGGGGCGGTTCGCGGTTTTTCTAAGAAAAAGGTGGATGCTTTTTTGAAGGTTTGGAGGGATTTGAAAGAGGCTCGTCAGGTCCATTTGTTTTTGTATAGTCATCAAATTACAGGGAGTGTGGCTAAAAAGATTTATTTGCACTATGGTGCAGATGCTATTCGAGTGATTACCGAAAATCCCTTTGTGCTGTGCGATGAGGTGTGGGGTATTGGTTTTGTGAAGGCCGATGAGATTGCCCAAAAGCTGGGGATCGCGAAGGATCATTATATGAGGATTCGAGCGGGTTTGATTTATGCTCTGAGTTTTAGTTCTGTGTCTAATGGTCATGTGTTTTTGCCTCGTTCTGTTTTGCTGGAGAAGACTTTGTCTGTGCTACGAGTGGAGCTGAATGATACAGAGTTTATGGAACGGATTGTGTTTTCTTTGGATGAGTTGATCCAAACTAAAACCCTTATTTTAGAAGATGAAAATTTGTGGATGCCTCTTTTACACAAGGCAGAGACTTATATGGCGGCTTGGGTGAGGGATCGATTGAGCGTTCCAAAGAGTCCTTTGAAAGAGAAGTGGAGACAAGAGCTACGAGTGTTTGAGGCTAAAAATGATTTGGATTTGGATCCTGTGCAGTTTCAAGGGGTGTGCCAAGCTTTTGAACATCGCTTGTGTGTGATTACAGGAGGCCCCGGGACAGGGAAAACGACAATGCTCCAAGGGATTATCCATTTGGCGAGTGTTTTAAAGGAAAAGGTGCTGCTGGCTGCCCCCACTGGTAGAGCAGCTAGACGCATGCAAGAGCTTTGTGGGGTGGAAGCCCAGACTATTCATAAGCTTTTGGAGGTGGATCCAGCTTCGGGTGCGTTTTTGAAGAATGATTGGAATCATTTGGATGCAGACTTTGTGGTGATCGATGAGTTTAGTATGGTGGATACTTGGCTTGCTTATTCTTTGATGAAGGCTATTCCCCCTAAGGCTAGAGTTTTGTTTGTGGGTGATAAAGACCAGTTGCCTAGCGTGGGCCCCGGGAATGTGCTTCGAGATTTGCTTTTGGTGCCACACTTGCCCGCGGTGTATTTGACAAAGGTGTTTAGGCAAGCAGATGGAAGCGATATTGCCGAAAAGGCTAGCCGCGTGAATCAAGGTTTGATGCCTTCGCCGTTGGAAGGGACTCATTTTCACTTTTCTACTTTTGAATCTCCAGATGAAGCGAAGGAGCTGTTGAAGAAAATTGTGAGTGAAGAGTTGCCTCGACTTTTGGATGTGAATTTGGTGCAGGATTTGCAGGTTTTGACGCCTATGCGAAAAGGACCTTTGGGACTTTTTGAGTTGAATCGCTTTTTGCAAGACTTTTTGAATGGGGATTCTAGTGGCTTTTCGATGTTTGGTGTAGACTGGAGAGTCTCTGACCGTGTGATGCAATTGAAGAACAATTACGATAAGAATATTTTTAATGGAGATATTGGTTTTGTGTCTAAGATACACAAGTCTTCTAAAGAGATTTCTGTAGAATTTGATGCTCGCACTATTCGATTGGATGCTCAAGAATTGGATCAAATGAATTTGGCCTATGCTTGTACTATCCATAAGAGCCAAGGGAGTGAATACCCCGCTGTGATTATTGTGCTAGATCATTCTCACTATATGATGCTGCAAAGGAATTTGATTTATACGGCTATTACCCGTGCCAAGGGCCATGTATGGGTGCTTTCGGCTCCTGGGGCTTTTCACACTGCGGTGAAGAACAACCGTTCCATTCATCGATATACGATGCTTGCGCAGTGGATTCAACACAAAGAATAAAAAACTCCTAGTTTTGCTAGGAGTTTCTTTTTTTAATATCTAGACATTCTGCTAGTGCTTCTTAGTCTTTATCTATCATTTTATATATGGGATCTGGATCTAAGTAGCTGCTTGAGGCTTCTGTTACATTGTTGACGCCGTCTGCAGAGCAAGCGGACAAAAATGAGATGCTCAAAAGTAGAGCAGAAATCCAAAGTAAAGTTTTTGTTTTATTCATGATGTTTGCTCCTTTGAGTTAGAAATAGATGAATGCACCTAAGTTAGCGGCAAGAGTGGATCCGCTAAATGAGCTGAATGGGTTGTTGATGAAGGCGTCGCTTAAGGAGGCTTCGAGGGCTATGCTTTTCCATTGGAATCTGCTACCGACCGATACAAAAGTTTGTTCAGTGAGCATTTGTATGTAGCTACTTTCTGTGGTGCCTATCTTGTCTGATCTATAAGCGAATAGATTTAAGTTGTGAGAGGCTCCAGAGAAGAACATGAAGTATTTGTTGATAGCGATTTCGGCAAAGATGTTAGGGGCTATGAAAAGGCCTATTTCTAAAGCTCCATCGCTAAAATCTTTAATTTTATCGAACATTTGGAAGCCAAGCGTACTGTTTGCACCTAAAAGCACACGAGCTTTGCTATTGCCAAGGGCTTTGAGAGAGACATTAAAGTGAGGGGCAAACTCGATGTGTGAATTTTCGTCTGCTTCTGTGGCGGACCCTGCTGGATTTTTAGTTTCAACGCTTAGATTGTGACGGTATAATTGAACACCAGCTGCCCATGCTAAGTCTTTGGCTTCGTTGGTTTTAACTTCTGCAGAGGCAAATAAATCCCAAAATCCATCATCTGTAGAAGATTCAGCTCCATTTAATAGAGTACTAGTAGAAAACTCATCGATTGTTGTTCTCCAGAATGCATTGGCTACAAAAGCTAAATCACCTAAAGGTAAAGAAAAGTTTAGCCCAATGTGGTCTCCTGCCATGGTTAAAGAGCGAGATTTCTCGTTTGCACCTGAGGTAGAAGAGATAAAGTTTTTACCCAAGCCTAAGTCTAAACTTAAACCCATGTCTCCTAATGTAAGACCCGCTGTGAGTAAACCCACAGTTCCAGAGTTGTCTAAGCCTACGAAATAAGTGGACGATTCTCCAAAAGAGATCAAGGCTGTGTTGAGTGTGGGCTCTACATAGACTAGTTTGCGACCTTTCATGCTATGAGGATAACGGAGTACATTATTGACATTAAGTGATGCTCCTTGGTTGGCAACCCAGTTGTAAGCCCTTCCATGCAATTTGTTGAAATCATTTAACGATTCGTCTCCAGAGCTTGCTTCTTGAGAAGTTTCGCTGCTTGTGGAGGCAAAAGAAGAAACAGGCGTTGGGGTAGGCTCTGGAGCAGAGCTTGTGGATTGTGAATAGTTAGAGCTGGATTCTGTGCCTGATCCACTCGATTCGCTGGAGTTGTAAGAATCATAAGAGCCTGAGGAATATCCAGAGTCTTCGTCGTCTCCATAATAACCTTGAGCCCCGATATTTGCTGCTAAAAACAGAGCTGCTGTGAGTAATATTTTAGTTTTCATGTGTATTTCCTTAAGAAAAAAATAACTACTTATAATATAGCAATCTTGTGGCTATAAATGAGTTTTTTTTGCTTATAAAAAGAATAAATGAAAAAAACCTTGTGTTTTGAAGGATGAAAAGGGTTAAAAATGTGTAAAAAAAATGGATTTAAGTGAAAAACAGCCCGCCCCGAGAGGCGTGAGTAAAAAAAGAGAGGAAAACGATACAAAATTCGGAGGAGGATAGTGTGGGTAAGAGTGCCCTGTGAAATGTGCTACACTGAGCCTGTCGAAATGCGTGCCAGAATAGTGGGTAGTGGAAAGTGGGAAGTGCTTAATGCTCACGGAGATAAACAGCTTTTTCACAATGGCGTTTCGTTTGGACTGCCATCATTACGGAGAGGGGAAACGCTGGGATGCGAGCGTGGAAAGTGAGACGAGTGCGGGTAAGAGTGCCCTGTGAAATGTGCTACACTGAGCCTGTCGAAATGCGTGCCAGAATAGTGAGGGGCTTTAAAAAGCCAGGCGTGTGTGAGACTTCTACTAAAAAAATTAGGCTCGGTCGTCTGGGAATAAGAGGACGCTGCTGATTTGTTTTTTGTGGAGGGCTAGCATGAAGAGTCTGTCTAGGCCTAGGGCGACTCCTGAGCAATAAGGGAGGCCGTGATGTAGGGCGTCTAAAAAGTTTTGGTCGATGGCGGGGATGGGTTTTTCTAGGTTTTGACGAGTTTGGATGTCTTTTTGGAATCGATTTTTTTGTTCAATGGGGTCGGTGAGTTCTTGATAGCCGTTGCAGAGTTCTATGTTGTGGATATAGAGTTCGAATCGTTTGCCCCAGCTGTAGCCTTCTTGGTCTATGTGTATTTGAGCTAAGGCGGCTTGACTCGGCGGGTAATCGGTTAAAAATTCGGGTTGTTCTTTGCCCAAAAAAGCTTCTATGACCATGACCATGAGGTAATCCCACCAGTCTTCTCGAGAAAAGGCTTTGTGATATTCAGGGATAGGGACTTGATGTTTTTGACATGTTTCTATGAAGCAGCTTTGATTTTGACAAAAAGGATCGACTCCAGCATAGTTTTTGAAGGCATCTATCCACCGAGTGCGTTTGGCTTTGATGGGTTTTTCTAGTACTAGAGAGCACAATGCTTCGGTTTCTTGCATGAGTTTTTCTAGGTCCCAATTTTCTCGATACCATTCGACAATGCTAAATTCACTGTTGTGTTTGTCTCCTGTTTCTCCGTGTCGAAAGGATTTTGTGATTTGATAGACATCGCCAAATCCTGCCGCTAATAGGCGTTTCATGTGAAATTCTGGACTGGTCATGAGATAACGAGGCGGACTTTCTAAAGTTTCTATGAAATCCAAATGGGGATCTGTGCCACAGGCTCTGGAAAGAGATGGGGTTTCTACTTCTAAAATAGACCTTTCTTCGAAAAAAGTACGGACTTTTTTTAGTAGTTTTTGTCTTTTTTTCCAATCGTTGCGGTTACAAGTAGGGCTAAACAAAACACTCATACTGTAAAAAATAGCTCTTCTGGTGAAAAAACAGGTGTTTTTTGCTTTTTTTTACATTTTTTAACAAAGAAAGGCGTTTTAATGATATGATTTTTAGAGCATTTTCAAATGGTGTGACTTTGTTTTTGCTTCGTTTTTAAGATTCAATTTTTAAAGTAAAAGACTGCTTTATTTTTACTTTCTGGCTTTGTTTTTTTCTATTATTATACCATGAAAGAGTCTATTGAAAATATTCGAGAGCAATTTCCTGTTTTGCAATCCCAAAAAATCGCCTTTTTGGATAGTGCCGCTACAACGCAAAAGCCTTTAGAGGTGATTGAGAGTATGGAGCATTTTTATAGGGAGCACTATAGTTCTACGAGACGAGGCGTTTATAGGCTGAGTGAGGCGACGACCCAAGCCTTTGAGGCAGCACGGAGAAGTGTTGCAAGTTTAATCCATGCTCAAGAAAACGAGATTGTGTTCACCAGAGGTACTACTGAGAGTATTAATTTGGTGGCTTGGTCTTATGGAAGGGCTTTTTTAAAAGAAAACGATGAGATTTTAATTAGTGGTTTGGAACACCATGCGAATATTGTCCCCTGGCAACTTATAGCAAAAGAACGAAATGCTAAATTAAGGCTTTTGCCAATGGATTCATCGGGTAATTTGGAGTTAGAGACTCTTAAAGACTTGGTGAAACCCGGGATTACTAAGATTTTTGCTTTGATCCATATTAGTAATAGTACCGGTACTGTGAATCCTATTCAAGAGATTATTCGAGAGGTGAGGAGATTGTCACCCGATACTAAGATTTTAATCGATGCCGCACAAAGTGTTTCACATACCGCGATAGATGTTAAAAACTTGGATTGTGATTTTTTGGCTTTTTCTGGGCATAAAATGTACGGGCCCACCGGTGTGGGTGTGTTGTATGGTAAATACGAGGTTTTGGAGTCTATGCCCCCATGGCACGGAGGAGGAGAGATGATCCAAAGTGTAAGCCTAGAACATACAACTTATGCTCTGCCACCCGCTCGTTTTGAGGCCGGAACCCCACCCATTGCCGAGGTGATTGGGCTGGGTGCAGCTATACGCTGGATGCAAAATGTGGGGATTTCAAAAATAGAAGCCCATGAGTCTATGCTTTTAAATTATACGCTAGAGCAACTTTCAACTCTTTCCGATATTCGTCAGATAGCAAAACCTAAGGCTCAAGGGGCTCTAGTTAGTTTTGTGATCGATGGAGTGCACCCCCACGATGTGGCTATGATTTTGGACGAAGAGTCTATTGCGATTCGTAGCGGACACCATTGTGCTCAGCCCGTGATGGATAGGCTTGGTTTTAATGCTTCACTGCGAGCTAGTTTTGGAGTTTATTCTCAAAAATGGGAAATTGATCAACTGATGCTAGGTTTAAAAAGAGCGATTCGTTTGTTCAAGTGATGAGTTTTTTATTTATTTTTTCTTTTTACCTGTGACGGCTTCAAATGGAAGGAGTTCCCCCGGGGAGCTTCGATTGGCGTCGTACCCTCTTAAATTGGGGCTTCTGTAACCTGGTTTTTTGGCTTCATCTTCTATATTTTGAATGTATCGTTCCCAATCTTGAATGGCTGCATCGAGCTCTCCCCTAGCGACAAGCATCAAGTCTCTAAGGTAAATCAATTCTTTCATTTGGTCTCGTTTCATGATCCAAAGTTCTTCTTCCTCGGGCATGCGTTCTATGTTAAACAATAGGTTTATATACTTTTTTTCGGCTTCGATATAGGCTTTGTAGGTGCCTTGGTACACAGCATTTCTTTCGTGGACCATTTCTTGTGGAGCAGAACGAGAGCCTGCACAAGCTCCAAGTAATAACATAAATAAGAGAATAATGCTGTGGATTAGATAAGCTTTAAATGGAAGTGGATAATAAGACATGGAATCCTCTCTTTTTGTAAAGTCAAATCTTAGTCTTGGCTTTTGTATTTGGGTTCAGAGGTGTATAATCGCTCCAAAGAAATATTACTTTTAAAGGTGGCTGTGTCTAGTGTGTTTGGATTTATCATGGTGTGAAGCCCTTGCTTAAACTCTCTTTCTTGACAAGGGATTCCATTGCTGGGGTCTATGGCTACCCAATATTGAGTGTAATAAGTGGCCTCTAAACCAGTGTGATAAGTTTGGTACTTTTCGGTGCCTATTTTGCTGTTCACATGCTGCTCCCAGATAAAGTAAGGGAAGCTTTCTCGTTCGTGCAAGTGAACGGTATAGCCCAAACATTTTTTGGAGTCTAAGTTATGAAATCCATTCGTCACTACCGAGTCTATTTGTATGAGGGCAAAATTCAAACGGCCCCGCTCTCGCAAAAGTTCTGTGATGTTGGCTTTGACAGGGACTGGACCTTGAAGTAAATGGGTCATTTCCCAACGATGTTTTTCGTTTCGAATCAAGTGCTTGATATTTTCGGGGTGTGCCAATTGGTCTCTCCAACGAGTGGGCATAGAAAGCGAGTGTAATAAGGTGTCGTACAGGTTAAATCCTGTGGTTTGAAGGACTTCTCGGTCTATGGCTTTGAGGCTAACTTCTCGAATCCGCCATAAAAGTTCTGAAGGCATGTAGTTTTTAAGGTAACCTTTGGATTTGTCTATTTCAAAATGACGCGTTAGTTCTAGCGTGTCTCCGTTGCTTTTGTAGTTTAACTTGGTGTAAACAGCTGTGATGGTCCCTATTCTCTCTTCTCCTTCTAAGTCTATGGTCGCATAATACCCTTCTGTGTACATATCGCGCACTACGGGTTCGTTTAACTTGTAATTGACCTCTACTTCTGACTTGCAAGCCAGCAATACAAAGAGAAAGGAAAGAATAGAAAAACGGTATAACAATTTTATTTTTGAAGAGACAAGAGACATGTTTAATGCACCTCAATTTCTTTTGTGGCTATGAGAGAGTCTTGTGTTTTGAACTCTATAGTGATGGTGGTAGGGGCTTTTATTTTGAACAATCGACGAGCAGGCATTAATTCCCCTGAAGAGCTTTTGCCTAGAACCGCATAAGAGCCCAATTTAGAGTGGACCGACACCGTTTTTTTCCATATTTCTTTTTTGCTTTGCCCCGATCCATTGTATATAATATACTCTAATTCAGTAAAATCGAAGTTTTTACCGTATTGAAGCTGAAATACAATAGGATCTTTTAAAGAGAAACTGCTGGCTGTATCTGCAACAACTTGCATAAAAGGGTTCCATTCTCGCCCTACTATTATATAAGGCTCTTCTTTGGTGCAAGCTATAATACTAAGAGGCAATACAGCCAAGAAGAAAAACTTGTTTAGAACCAAAACCTCGCTCCCATTCTAAAGTAAAAGTCAGGAAACTCCCAATTGGTGTCTCGATATTTCTTCTTTTTGGGAGCGTAATCTGCCCCACTGATAAAATGAAGCTCGGCTAAAGGGTTGATTTCCATGTATATGTCGGCCGGGATAGGCATTTCCCAAGTAATTCCACCTACAAGCCCTATTCGAAGAGCTAATCCCCACTGTTCACCATGCAATAATTCGCTAGTCCACCAATCATTATCCCACCAGCCTATACCACCTGCAGGTCCAGCATAAAAACCTAGCCTGCCAGCTGTACTTGGTATTTTCACCCATGAATAATTGTGCCAATAATGAGCCCCGTATAACCCAAAAGAATTGTCCCCTTTTCTAAAATAGAAACTGGTGTATAGGTTGAGTGCAGTCGTAGAGGAAAGCCGTTGTTTGAAATCCAAACCAAAATGCTCTCCTGGGTTGCCAATCTGTAACCACCCACCAACAGCCCGCTCTTTAGTAGAGGCACTGCTATAAGCAAAACTCAAACTAGCTGCTAATACAAGTATAAAACTGATTTTTTTTATCATAAGTCTCTCTTTTGGTAGTTTAAACTCGGTTTAAAAGTCATTTTTAATAATAGAATACAAAAAATTTAAGGGATTGGAAGAGTTTTTTCACTCCTAGATCTTCAAAAATTGAAAATTATTGATATCTCCTTTTATTATAATGCTTCTTTGACTTAAAATATAAAATTAATCTCGTTCAAGATACAAAAACATTTCTAAATGAGCTGTTTGTGGATAAAAAGCAAAAGATTCTGCCGAATGAATGTGAAGTCCAGACTGTTGTAACAGCAAAGAGTCTCTAGCAAGACTCACTGGATTGCAAGATACATATAGCATTTTTTTTAATTTGGATTTTGTGATGCTTTGGATTAAAGCTGGGCTCAAACCCCCTCTAGGTGGATCTACTATGAGGAAAGAGTTTTCTATAGGGGCGTTTTTTAAAAGCCATTCTTCGGCGTTGTCGGTGACGGAAATGGCTTTAGGGCCTAGATTGTACTTGGCATGCCTTAAACAACGAGGGTCTCGCTCTACGGTAATGACTTTTGAAAATGAATCTTCTAAAAAGCTCGAAAAGAAGCCCACTCCGCTGTATAAGTCTATTAGATAATCCCCAGAAGCGGCAAAATGACGGATTCTGTCGATAAAAAGCTCTAGTATGGATAAATTAGACTGAAAAAACACAGAGGCATCCATAGAAATTGTTTTTCCATGCAAATAAACGAGGTTGTTAGAGTGTTTTTCTTGCTCTTTGCTAGACATTCCCTTGTAATAATAGGATACTTTTCCACATGCATTGTCAAATACACGAAGTTCTTTTGCTTTTATTTTTTTATGTGTATTGTCTTGTATAAATTCTTGAAGTCCTGTGCTTAAAATAGGGCAAGATTCAATAGGGACCAACCCGTTGGAGGCTTTTGCTTTAAAGGCAAAGTTACCGGATTCGCTGTGTTTAAAAAATCGAGCCCGATTTCGGTAGTGCCAAGCCTCTGTGTGATGGATGGGGAAGTCTTTCAGAGTGGTTTTGCCTATACGAGTGAAGCTTTCTTGAACAGAATTTTTTAGGTGTTCTAGTTGTGCTTCAAAAGAAATGTGTTGCATTGAACACCCACCACATACACCATAAAGTGGACAATTTGGTGTGATCCTTTGAAGGCTTTTTTCTAAGACTTCCACAAGCTCTGCTCTGCAAAAATCCTTGCGATTTTCAGTGATGGACACCCGCACAGTCTCTCCTGGTAAGGCCCCTTTTACAAAACACACTCGGCCATCTTGAAGCCTAGCAAGCCCGTCTCCCCCTTGTACTAATTTTTCGATTTGTAGTTTCAAAGAGACCTCTCTAAAGGGAACAAACACCTGAACTGTACTCCATCTGCACTTTGTAAGGGAATGCTTTGCGAAACACACTCGGAGCGGCAATAAACGCACCTTGGAGCAAATAAACAAGAATCTTTATGTTTTGAATTAAAATGAGTTTCTCCTTCTAGTATTTTAGGAGGGAAATTTGGGTCTAAACCAGGAATGCTTTCTAATAAAGCCTTGGTGTATGGGTGTTTGGGGTGATGGAGCACTGTATCTACACTCCCCATTTCCATAATTTTACCCAAATACATCACAGCCACTCTATCTGATATGGCCTTGACTACTTGCATATCATGTGAGATAAAGAGTAGGGCGACACCGGTTTTGTTTCTGATTTCGTCTAGCAACTGAAGCACTTGAGCCTGCACCGAAACATCTAGTGCACTGGTCACCTCATCACAAAGTAAAATAGATGGGGATAAAACTAAAGCCCTTGCTATGGCTATTCGCTGTCGTTGGCCTCCAGAAAATTCATGAGGGAAACGATTTAGAGAATCTTGGTTTAGACCTACCAAATGAAGGGTGTTTTTTATTTTTTCTAGGGCCTCCACTTTATTATAAGAACGAGCCACAAGAGGGTGCATGAGTATTTCTAAAATGCTCTGCCTTGGATTCAAACTAGAGTAAGGGTCTTGGAAAATCAACTGCACTTTTTCTCTGACTTTTTTGAGGTCTTTTTTTGAATTTAAGTTCATGGGTTTTCCAAAAAAAGAAAAATCTCCCAAAGACCACGGGGCCAAGCCTAATATTGCTTTTGCAAGAGAAGATTTACCACAACCAGATTCTCCTACTAATGCAAGTACCTCTCCTTGATGCAAAGAAAAAGAAACCCCATCTACCGCTGTGAAAAAATCTTGAGTTTTGTCTAATACACCACCTCGAATAGGATAGCGTACCGTAGCTTGACTAAGCTTCAGAGCTTCTGTTGGCATCGGATTCCAAGTCTCCATCAAAACTAGCGAAAGCCTCTTGAATTTGAGTTTCTGTTTTGATTAAAATTTGACGGCAAGTTTTTAATAGGCTTGTAGCCTTTTGAACTTGCTCTGCCAGTTCGTCAATTCCCATGTCAGACTCGTCAATTCTTGTTAAAATATCTTCTAAAGCCGTCATTGCGGTTTTATATTCAAAATTAGTAGTGCTCATATAAAAGAATATAATTAGATTTGATAGAGATGAAATATAAAGATTTAAGATTTTTTGATAAATACTTCTTTTTAAAGTTTTTTCTATTGGGAACTTACTCTTTTTTGTTTTTGACTGCATGTTTAGATATTCCAAATACCCCTAACACAGATAAAAAAGTGACTCAGATTGGTGTCTATTGGAGTGGAGCAGACAAAAACGAATCCTCCTCTATATTGGTCAATAGTAAAGATCCGTTTTCTTTGATTGCCTATTCAAAGCCAAGTCAGTACCATAAACACTTGAAGTTTTACTGGTATCAAGACCAAAAACTTATAAAAGAAGGAGATTCCATTTATATTCAATCCCCTCAAGCTGTTTCTAAAATACCAAACCGTCTCGTCGCAAAAGATCCAGAAAATCACAGTCTGGAATTTAAGTTTAAAGTCTTGTTGAACGATGCCCCTCAAATGCAAAAAGAAAGCATTCCCCAAAATCAAGACACCCTTTTTGGAGATTTTTATACCGCATTTTTATTCTCTTGGAAATCCTATGACCCTAACCCCAATGACCGCCTCCAGCATTACATTCAAATCGATGATACAGTTTATGAAACCGGGACTTTAACCTCTATTCAACAATCTGGATTTGCACCTGGAAAACATTCGTACTCGATTTGGGTTGTGGATTCTTATGGAGCTTCGGATACTCTTAAAAACAAAGTCTTTTATGTGATGGAGGCTTTGTGAAATTTTTCCCCATTTATTTTCTCTTTTTATTTTTGTGGGCTTGTGATTCAAGGAATGAAGCCCTTTTCACCCTCCCAGAAGACACAGAAAACATTCAAATTGAGGCTAGAATCACAAGATCTTTGAATGAAATCGATGCACCTTATCGAAAATCTGATACCATCACCCCTTTTGACACTGTATTATTAATGGTTCATGTCCAGCCGTCTAAAGCTATCCGCATCAAAAATTACTATTGGACTTTGGATACTAAAAAAAAGGCCAATGAATTTAGTGTTAAAACCAACTTTAGCAAATCCGGAAAACACTTGGCTATCTTTCACTTGATTGATTTTTATGGTGACACCTTAAAAGACACTCTGAGCATTTGGGTTTCTAAGCCTCCTGTTTTAGATACGCTTCACTACACCCCTGCCAAAGCCAGCAAATCGATTTCTGACAAAAAGGGCGTGTCTTTTGTGTGGAGTGCCAAAGATGAAGACCCTCAAGATCATTTAAAACATCGATTTCGATTGTACACCAAAGACACTGTGTTAGTAGATAGCATGCTTTATACCCACTACTTTGAATATCAAAATCCGCTCCCCTCTTTGGAACCTATTTTTTGGATGGTAGAAACTTTTGACTCTTTTCATATGAAATCAAAAAACACCCTCCAATCTTATTTTACTACCCAAAGCCTTTCGAAACTAGGAGCTGTTTTCATTCCATTTTCAAAAAACAATATGGATGTTTTTTCTGAGCTTAGTGTGAATTTAATAGCTCTCGAAGGGCAAAAACTTCCCAGACTAAATTCTCCTTCAAAAACTTATTTTTATCAAAATGATTTAGAAAAGGGGGCCTTTTCTATCGCCATCCATAACTCTGAATACCCTGATTATAAAAGTGACACCATCTATTTTAACATAAAACAGGAAGAATTACAATTTTTAGACACTTTAAGCTTAAACGATACCAGTCCTCCACAAATCCATTCTATGCAAAAGTCTAATGACACTCTAAATAACGATGATTCATTGTTTTTTAAGCTGACCGAAAATGGATTTCCTTTGAATAAAAATAATATTAAAGTGTTTTTTGATAGTAAGGTTTATCATCAATGGCACTTTTACAACGATTCTTTGCTTTATGTTTTAGTGCCACCAGAGCAGCAAAAGTTCTTTTGGCACATCCTTAGTTTTATTATAGAAGACCATTCCAAAAACAAACTCAATAAAAGCTTTTACCTTTCTCCCAAGCCTTAAATATGTTTATAAAAAAAACTTGGACTTTATATTTTTTAGCACTACTATTCTTTATACTAGCTTGTGGAGAATCTGCATTATATTCAAAAAAAGATGAGCAACATATCCAACAAAAAATTTACCTCGTTCCCGAATATTATAATGGAAATATACTCCTTAGCCAATACTCTTCTACTCGTATAAAAACAATTGAGCAAAATGAAACCGTTAAATTTTGGCCTGTTTTTTCAATCAACCATCAGATTATTTACAACGAACACTTGCAAAACTATCCATTCACCTTTTATTGGACTTTTAATGAAAAAAAAATTAATACGCCTACTTTTGTTCAAAACTTTCAAGATTCAGGCTCTTACGATGCTATTTTAACCACTGTAGATATGTACAATGACTCTCTTTTTGACACTGTTACAGTGCAAGTCAATATACCCGTTCAAATAACCGCCCAATACCCTGCGGATCATTATAACCTGCTGGATCCTAGCGACACGAATGGGATTTCTTTTTTTTGGAAAGTTTCTGGAGTCGATGCTTGGGAAGTCCCGAAATGTTATTTTTATGTTTCTAAAAATCCAAAAGAGCTATGGAAACATTTTATTGCAGAAGTGAGTTGCTACAAACCCATTCGACTCACTCGTTTTTTTAAATCGGACACCATACTTTCTTTTAGTGACACTTCTTACTCGTTTTATTGGGGAGTCCAAGTGATTACCGATTCGGGAACGCTACCCACTCAAAGAGACTCCACTACTATTCGTACTTTTAGCACCAAACTCCAAGGGAGTGATTCTTCCATTATACAAATTCCATTTTCTTATAAAAACTTATCCCCTCATATAGAAACACAAACTCGTGTTGATTTGTTGAATGCCAAAGACTCTGTGTTAAAATCTATAATGAGTGAAAGCTCAAATGACACTATTTATTTTAAAAACATCGAAGCTCAAAGTAATTTAAAAATCAAAGTGACTAGTCTTTCTTTATCTGAGTACCAAAGCGATGAAATATATTTTGACATACAAAAAAGTGTTTATTTAAGACTTGATGAGATTTTATTAGTGGATACCATTTCACCAGAATACTACCCTCTAACAAAACATATAGCCATCAAAGACTCTATTCAATTCGTTTTACACGATTTGGGCTCTGGAATCAACCCTAAATCTATTCATCTTTTTTTGGGGAGTGATTCTTTGGATTATCACTTTGATGAACCTATTTTATCTTTTACACTAAAAGATACATTTTCTTGTACCACAGAATGCCCTTTGAAAATTAAATTTGAAGACTATGCGAAAAACAAGAGCAATTTCAATTATTGGACTTTAACTGTGAAGACCGACTCCTTACATATTAAAGGTCCTTTTCCAAATGAGGATTTGCAATGAAAAAACTTTTGTTCCTATGCATTTTGATTTTCTGTGCACAGCTTTTTGCTAAAGATTCTATTCAATTTCATTTGGCTAGTTTTCCTAGTCATGCCGATGTTTATATTGGAGAGAGGCCGTCTTCTTTTGTCTCTAAGGCAAGCTATGAAACCCCCACTAAAATCCTCTTAGAGCCCCACTCTTCTTCGATTTTTATCACCTTATTTAAAGAAAACTACAGAGACACTACCATTCAAGTCCATATCAAAGCAAACGAAAACAACGAGGCATTTTTGATGGTTATGCTTCAGTCGGAAACGAATGAGACACAATTGGCCAAGCAATCTAAAATATTAAACAAAAGGAAGAAAAAAAAGTGGGCTAAACGATTGTTTTGGGCCACTGTTCCTGCTAGTATCCTTTCTATCAGTCAGTTTTTCATCTTTAATTATCATACACACCAAGTGGAAAAATATTCTGAAAAAATAGATCGAACTTTGATTAGAAATCATCCGGATTTTAAAGGCTATGTCAAAAAAACAAAGCACCACACCCATCATGCAAAAAATTTTAGAACAGCAACCCTCCTTTCTAGCGGTGGCACACTGCTTTTGTTAGGTGCTGGAATCACTTTTTCTTTTTGAGGCACTTATGAAATTATTTTGGACTTTCTTTTTTATTTTTTATGGTCTGGGTCTCGCTACCGAAATCCAAGAAGCTCCTTCTGTTTTTGTAGAACTCCATTCTGGAACCAAACAAAACGCTAAATATCTAGGTTTTGTGCAAGATACTGTGATTTTAGGAGGTTATATACAAAATGAATACACCGAAATAAAGCTTCACATTCAAGCATTTAAAAGCATCAAAGACTCTTCTGGTCATGAACTCCTTTTGGACTTACTAAAAACCAAAAACCCTATACCCAATGATTCTAACCTTATCAACACTGATTCTAGCATCCAAGCCTCTTCTTCGCAAGCTTTATTTGAAAACAAAACTCTTTTACTTCCTTTTCAAACTCGACAAATCAACGCCAAGTTATCCCAAGAAATTTTATTTTTAATCCAATCCTTATTGCAAGAACAGCAAGTCTCTACTGAAATGCCATCTGCACATTTTTTTAAAGACTGCAAAGATATGGCCTGTATAGAAGGAATAGCCAAAGAAAACCTCGCTTCTAAACTATGGACAGGAGCTATTATCCCTACAAAATCTTTGGATAGTCTTCGTATTTCTATAAAAAAGAAAAATCTAAAAGACGAGACCTTGAAACAAAGTTTGATCACTGTTTCTGCTAAAACCCCCTTTCAAGACTTTTTAAAAAGTAACGAATGGAAATCTCTTTTTTGGAATATACCGCCAAAGAAAAAATCTTATATTTATATAGACACTGAACCTGAAGGAGCCTTTGTTTCTAAAAAAAATGAAGGGGTTTTATGCAAGTCACCTTGTGCATTTAGTACTTTAGACACTGGTTCTATTAGCTTAGATGCTTATTGGTCTCACGACCATTATTTATTAGGAGGCTCCAAGACATCCACTATTATATCTGGAGACACTACTAAGGTATTCATTAAATTAAATCGAATGGACCCCGAAATTGAACTAGTTTCTATACCTCTAAAAGCTAAAATAAAGATCAAAGATAAAGATATTGGATACACGCCTAAACGCATTAAAAATATAGAGCCAGGCCTTCAAAAAATCAAACTTTGGAAAGAAGGTTACCAAGATACCACTCTAAATGTATATGTCAATGTTTCAGAAAAAACTTTGGTGCATGTGGATTTAAAGCCTTTAACTGTACTCGAAGAAATAGAGGCTCAACAAACTTTTATAAAAAAAGAAAAAAAAGTGTTCTGGGCTAAAAATTTACTGGCTGCTTCAGTAGCTCCCATCCTTACAGGTGCTTTTTTTACTTATTTGAGTCAAAAAAACTATGCAGATGCCAAAAAAATAAAAGAAGATTTACAGCACCCTAGTATTCAAGAAGGTGAAAACTTTCAAAAAATGATACAAAAAAACAAAGATTTTGTAAAAAAAGGAGATCAAAAACTATATATTGGGGGTGCTTCCTTTATTACTGGGGCTATTATGATTGGTGTGGGCATCAATTTGTATTTTTAATTTTGTGTTTTTATAGGAGTTTGATTTTTGGAAAATATAAGTATTTACTCGGGTGTTGTTGATTGGTATAATGCCCATCTCAATTACGGAAGCATTACTCTACTGATGACAGTAGAAAGTTCTTTTATTCCCTTCCCTTCTGAAATTGTGGTGCCGCCAGCGGCCTACAAAGCTTTACAAGCAAATTCTGGATTGAGCTTGCCTTTGGTGGTTTTCTTTGCTAGTGCTGGTGCACTGCTTGGTGCCTTTATCAACTATTACTTAGCAAAGTTTTTAGGTCGCCCCATTATTTATAAGTTTGCCGACTCTAGACTAGGTGGGTTTTTCTTACTGGATTCTCAAAAAATACAGCAGGCAGAACAGTTTTTTTTAAAACGAGGAGCGATCTCTACTTTGGTAGGTCGTTTGATTCCAGGTATTCGCCAACTCATTTCTATTCCAGCAGGGCTTGCAGGCATGCCTCCCCTTTCTTTTGCAATTTACACTGGGATTGGAGCTACTTTTTGGAATATTTTGTTGGTGCTTCTTGGTTATTTTGCCCATGGTCAAAAAGAACTCATCGACAAATACAGCAAAGAAATCTCCCATGTCCTTTTGGGATTAGGTGTTTTGTTTATAGCTTATATGTTTTTCTCTGCTTTCAAAAAAACTAAGAAAAGAAAACGATCCTTTAAAAATGCAAAAGAAACAAAAAATTCAAGTCTGGATCAATAACAATTTTCTATACACTGATTTTCTTTGAACTTAGACTCTAAGATGGGCAAACCTTTTTTGTATCGTCTGTGAAAACCATGGCGTAAGCCATTGACAAATTCCATTTCTTCTGCAATTAAGCCGCGTTCATCATAGAGTTTGGCTACGCCGTGTAAAGTTCCCATATTGTAATTTAACTCTCGTCGAAGCACCCCTGTAGAATCGTATTCCATAGTTTTTCCATTCAGTTCTCCGTTTTTGTAGATTTCTCGAGTCTTTTTTTTGCCAGTCTCATAATAAGTAGTGCTGATCCCTTCTTCTACACCATTGATATAACCAATACTTTGAAAAACTTGAGCATTTTCAAAATAACTTTTGTACAAGCCATCTAATTTTCCCTCTTTAAAATAAGCTTCGATAGCAATTTGTTGATTTGGATGATAAGAAATCGACAAACCTTCTTGAATTTTGGTGCCTTTTAAAACGGTATAAATTCGAGCCACACTACTGTCCGCATAGTAAATAGTGAGCGTATCTAGTTCATTTGCCCCTATATAAGACAAAAAAGCACTAAAAACAGCTATAAAACACAAAAACTTTCTTCTTTTCATAATAAAGAAATGTAATTTAATTTCCAAATCACTTCTATACTTTTTATTATGAAAATAACTTTTTTAAACCCTCCCTTTCATTCCATGTTTAGTCGAGAGTCTCGAAGCCCCTCGGTGACAAAATCCAGCACCTTGTATTGGCCTATGTTTTTGAGTTATGCAGCCGGGAATGTAGAGGCAGACAACAATGAAATACAGCTCATTGATAGCCCTGCAATGGATTTAGACTTAGACGCTACCATTGCTAAAATACGCGAATTTACCCCTGAATTGATCATTTTAAGCACCAGCACCCCTAGTATCTTAAATGACTTGCAAGTAGCTAAAACCCTAAAAGTTATTTTTGGAGTGCCTACAGCCATTATGGGGACTCACGCTTCTGCCGAACCCATAGAGTCTATGGAACTAGAACCTAGTTTGGACTACTGTATTATTGGAGAGGCCGACCACACCGCAAAACTTTTAGTGCGTCATCTCAGAGGTGAAATTAAAGAAGTCTCCTCCATTCCTGGTCTTGCCTTTAGGACTCCCGATGGAGGAGTGGACTTTCAACCCGAAGGGCCCAAAATCGAAAATTTAGACAGCATCCCTTGGGTGAGTAAAGTCTACAAAAATCATCTTTATCCCTATTACAAGCGTTATTTTTATGGTGCCAACATCAACCCACTGATTGTCATTTTATCGGGGCGAGGTTGTCCACATCGTTGCAGCTACTGTGTTATTCCTCAAACCATCAACGGGCATGTATTTAGGACTCGTTCACCTCAAGATGTAGTCGATGAGTTGGTGTACATCACAGAAAACTTTGAAGACTTGGGTGAAGTATTCTTTGAGGACGATACTTTTACAGCAAAGCACCAGCATGTCAAAACTATTTGCAATCTGATACTAGAACGAAAGCTAAAAATCACTTGGAGTTGCAATGCTCGTGCCGATGTACCTTTGGACTTACTCAAGCTCATGAAAAAAGCAGGTTGTAGAGAAATGTGTGTGGGCTTTGAAAGTGCAAGCCCGGAAGTTTTACAAAACATCAATAAAGGCGTTAAAAACACAGACAATGCACTTCGATTTGCCGAAAACGCAAAAAAAGCAGGAATTTTAGTCCATGGGTGCTTTATGGTTGGAAACCTCGGTGACACTCCTGAAACTTTAGAGCTCACTCTAGAATACGCAAAAAAATTGAACCCCAATACAGCACAATTTTACCCTATTATGGCCTATCCTGGCACCGAAGCCTACAAAGAAGCCATAGAAAACAATGCTTTGGAGACTAGAGACTACAACCAATGGCTAGACAAAGATGGTTTTCACCGCACCACCATCAGACGAGAAAACTTATCCAGTCAAGATTTAGTGGATTTTTGTGATCGAGCGCGTCGAGAGTTTTACCTGCGTCCTCAATATATTTTGCAACAAGCCAAAATGGCTCTTTTAAATAAACGAGAGCGGTACCGAATCTTTAGAGGATTTGGCACTTTGGTCAAACACCTCTTTAGAAAACATGGCGAAGTAGCTAGTCACACTCGACAAGCCCCCACAAACAAGTCATAACTTACAAACGATTCTCAAAGCACAAAAGCCTCTCCTTAGAAAGGCTTTTACTGTTTATATGAGGCATCTTATTTTGAAGAGACACTCACCTTGAAGTTTTTCACATAAGCTTTAGTGTGAACTCGGACAAAATAATTTCCTTTGGGTAAATTCGCCAAAGAAATCAAATGGGACCCTGCCCCGTATACCTTTTGACTCAAAAGTTTTCCTTGTAGGTCAAAAACACTCACACTTGCTTTTGAAACTTGAATGCTCAAACCATTTTGGATAGGCTGGATTCTATCGAAATGACTCAAAGAAACGGGCATTAAAGAAGTGAGATCTGATGGAGGGATATAAGTCGAGCTACCATTATCCATATTTTCATAGGGGTACATGGTGGGTTCTATCCAAGCAGGCACTTCAGAAGCTTTTACTTTTTCGAACATTCTAAAATCACCAGGTTCGTACCCTTGATAAGAAATATGATAATAAGTTTTACCATCTGGCGTCACGGTATATAAATAATCGTTGTTTTTCCCGTTATAAGAGATTCTCAAAAAATTATTATCCACTGTAAAC
This sequence comes from Fibrobacter sp., assembly GCA_012523035.1. Classification (GTDB taxonomy): domain Bacteria; phylum Fibrobacterota; class Fibrobacteria; order Fibrobacterales; family Fibrobacteraceae; genus JAAYJH01. The sequence continues at coordinate 2,279 of JAAYJH010000099.1, read as the reverse complement.
CAAGTACCACGAGCAAGCCCCGTAGAACCTGGAGGGTCCCAAACCACAAAACGGGCTTCAGTTTCATCATCAAAATCAAAACGGTATCGATGCGTGCCACCTGCTCCTAGCTTCACATTGTCTTGAAGCCAAGCAGAATCTTTACCATCGATCAAACGAGGATCTCTCCCAGTGGTCGGAGGATTTGCCATATCCACATTATAACCAGCAGGGGCCAATTGTTCAGGAGATTTAGGGTTTGCAATAGTGGGTAAAGTCATCCCAGAAGCACCTGACACTTCCGAAGCGAGTCTTTTCTCATAACGATCTGGCATGCCACCTTCGGGCATCAAAGACATATTTTCATTATCAATAAGATAATAAATATATTTAGTCACAGTTCCACTGCTAGAAACCACATTAAAAGAAAAAGAATTGAGAGTAAACCACTCACCAGAAACATTCGAACCAAAAAATGCTGGCTTTACGACTGCTCCATTCTCTCCAATTTTAAAAGTTTCTCCATAACCTCCTGTAGAAACCCACACATAATCATCTCCGGTGATCAAGCGAGTGTCTTTGAAACCTTTGGGTCCTCCACTAGGCTCGGGCTGATGAATTGAACAAGGATCTTCAAAGCCAGTTGGAAAACTTCCTGAAGCAGAAATAGCTAAACGCAAGCCAATAGAACCATCTTTACCTTCGATGGAACGGATTTTTCTAGCCGACACACGACTTTCTGAAGCAGGTTGATCGTGGCTCCCACCCCTCCTTACTTTTTGAGTATGCTTGTGAGTGGTCGTTGGATCCACCAAATCAGAAGCACTACTAGCGTAGTTACCCCAATTATCCCAAGTCCATTCATAAACATTACCGCTCATATCGTAAATTCCAAGCTCATTTCCAGCAAGCCCACCCACCGCTTTACCACCAAAACCTCCAGAACTATTTCCAGAATGCCATGCCACAAGGTCTGGATTATCACTTCCAGAATACAAATAACCTTTAGAAAGAGTCCCCCCACGAGCCGCAAACTCAAACTCGGCATCGGTCAATAAACGATACTTTTTCCCAGTTATTTTATTTAACTCACAAGTAAAAGCCACCGCATCGTACCAAGTGATATTAGTTTGAGGCACATCATTTGTATTCCCCATTCCAGGAAACGAATTAGAACTACCAGAAGAACCCATTACGGCTTTCCATTGGGCTTGAGTGAGCTCATATTTACCAATATAATAATCGCTAAGCGTCACCTTATGAACTGGTTTTTCTGTATTTTCACAATGAGTATCGCCTGTAGAACAACCCCTTTGAAAAGAGCCCCCTTTGACATAAACCATCTCCAAACTTTTGGCACCACTAGCCAAACCAGGCAAATCCACAGAATAATCTGACTGAGCATAGACCATGCACGCAAACACAGCACTTATAAGAGCAAGCTGTTTAAAAACCACAAACACCCCCGTGTTATAGAATGACTCGTTTCTAAACTCAAAGAATCTTTGAAACGCTACCCATAATTTATATTTTCTTTTAAAAAACGATTCTTTTCAGTCTTTTTTTACATTGTAAAGTGTTTTTTTTACAATATTTTACTTTTTTTTCATAAAAAAACTATTTTAACTCTTCAAATCCATGTATCATTTAATTTTTCAAGCCATTACTTTTTGAGCATTTTTAAACTTTTCACCCCATATTTTCACTCACATCGAACAAAATCAAGAAAAGAGCTCTAATACCATTTAAAAACAGAGCCCAAAACCTAAGAAAATAAGGACCAAGCACGCATAAACTAAAACGAAGCCTTTTATTGATGAAGTCTCACACACGCCTGGCTTTTTTTTGGCACGATTTTCGCAGCGTAGTCCCTCTGAATTTCGAACAGCACCATCCCACATTCCAAACCGCATCCCAGTATTGAGTCTGTGCAAATGACGGTAGAGAAGAATAATTGAAAACTCTTAGTTTTTAGAGATAAACAGCTTTTTCAAGCACGCGTTTCGCATGGATTGCCACGGGCAAAGCCCGTAAACGGGAAAAAGTCCTCACTATGACGCGGGGACGCGAGCATGGAATGTGTTGCGAAAATCGAGCCAGAAATGCAGGGACGCGTGCATGGAATATGTTGCGAAAATCGTTCCAGAAATGCAGGGATGCGTACATGGAATGTGTTGCAAAAATCGAGCCAGAAATTCGGGGATGCGTGCATGGAATGTGTTGCGAAAATCGAGCCAGAAATGCAGGGACGCGTGCATGGAATATGTTGCGAAAATCGTTCCAGAAATGCAGGGATGCGT